>JAICHQ010000136.1 GCA_025924815.1 Nocardioides sp. | reverse complement strand
GAGCGTGTCGTAGAGCTGGAGCAGCTCGGGGGGGATGTCCGCCGCGATGTCGTTGCGTTGCTGTCCGGCGATCGCCTGCTCGGCGGCGATGTCGGCGCTGACCGTGTCGCGCACCTGCTTCTGCTTGACCGTCGACTCCTGTACACCGGCGAGCTCGTCACTCACCTGGGCGAGTCTGTTCTGCGCCGCCTCCAACCGCTCCATCACCTCGAGCTCGACCTCCTCGAGCTCGTCGATGCGGCGGTCCAGGGACTCGTTCTCGTGCTGCATCGCCTGCATCTGCTTGGGGTCACCGACCGCGCCGCTGTCCAGCCGGTCGCGGTTGCGGCCACGCCGCGACTTGACCTGCTCGACGTCGGCGTCGGCCTTGCGCTGCGCGCGACCAAGATCGCCGACCTCGGTCTGCAGTCGACCTTGCTCGGTGTCGAGTGTCGCGACCTGTTGCTGGAGGTCCTTCAGGGCCGCAGCCTCTGGCATTGTGTCGAGCCGGTGCGCGAGCAGGTCGAGCAGTGAGTCGACTCGTTGCAGGTCGAGCAACCTCCGCTGGGCGCCGGGGTCAGCCTTCACCATCTGCTCCTTCTGTCGCCCCGCCTGGGCTCGGCTCGTGATGGCTCCACGGATCCGTGGCCATCCGGGAGACCTCGATCTCGGCGTCGAAGCCTTGCTGCTCGAGTAGTTCAGCCAGCCTCCGCGCCGCCGTCGGCAACCACGTCCACTCCGCAGCCCAGTGCGGTACGTCGACCAGCGCGGGACCCTCGACGTACTCGGCGAACTCCGACGCCGGGTGATGGCGCAGATCGGAGGTGACATATACGTCGACCCCGGTGCGGCGGGCATCGTCGAGGAGCGAGTCGCCGGCCCCGGCGAGCACCGCCACCTGCTCGATCCGCCGACGCAGGTCACCCGCGACCCGGACCCCCGCCGCGGTGGGTGGCAGCCGGGCGGCCACCCTCCGCGCGAACTCCCGCAGGCTCAGCGGCTCCGGCAGCCGCCCCACCCGGCCGTGTCCCAGTCCTGCCGCGGGCACGACCATCTCGTAGACGTCGAAGGCAGGCTCCTCATAGGGATGAGCGAGTCGCAGTGCGGCCACCACAGCCTGGCGGCGATGGCGGGGCAGCACCATCTCGACGCGCGTCTCGCCGACCACCTCGATGAGCCCGGGGCTTCCGATGGTCGGGTTGGCAGCCGGCCCGGGCCGAAACGTCCCGTCACCCGTGGCCAGGAAGGCGCACCTGTCGTACTCCCCCAGCGATCCGGCACCGGCCTCGGACAGGGCGTCGACGACCTTCCCGACGGCGTCGTGCGGCACGAAGGAGACGACCTTGTCCAAGTTGGCGTCGACGGGAACCAGCGGCCGCAGGTCCATCAGGCCGAGGGCGCACGCGAGGCTCTCCGAGACCCCGCCGGGGGCCACGTCGGCGTTGGTGTGGGCGACGAAGAGCGCCATCTGGCGCCGGATCAGGTCGTGCACCACCCGGCCCTTGGGCCGATCCGCCGCCACCGTGTGCACCGCGCGGAACAGCAGCGGGTGATGCGCGACCAGCAGGTCGGCGCCGCGTTCGACAGCCTCGTCCACGACCGCCTGCACGGGATCGACCGCCAACAGGATCCGCCGTACGCCGGCAGCCGGGTCGCCGACCGTGAGCCCGACCGGGTCAGCTGAGTCAGCCCATCCCGGCGGATAGAGCGACTCCAGGACCGCAACCACATCGGCGACCGTGGCCGCCCGACGTCCGGTCTCCGACACACCGCAACCCTACCGAGGCGATCGGTGCGGACATCGAACCCGACGAGGTGCAGGGACGTAGTGGCCCCGGGCAAACCGCCCGGGGCCACGTCCGCTGCTGACACCCCCCACAACGAACGGTGACGGTTACCGGCCTACCGCAGGCTCGCGAACGAGGTGAAGTAGTGCGCGGTCGGGGTGCCGACGCCGGTGGTGGTGTCGTAGCCCTTGATCGACGCCAGTCCGGCATCCGGCGCTTGCCCGGCCGTACCGAGGGCGACGACGGTCTGACCACCGGACGAGATCGTCCGCACGTGGGCGATCATGACGTCCTTGCCCAGCGGGTGGTCAGTCACGTCGTGGTAGGCCCTCGTGCCGTACAGCGAGTAGATCACCGGGTCGGCGAAGCCGATGGCCGTTCCACCAGCGGCCTGCTCGGCATCGGCCTGCATGCCGACGATCAGCGGCGACGACAAGCTGGTGCCGCCGATGCGCGTCTGGCCGTAGACCCACTGGCCGCCGACCTGGCTGCTATAACCCTCCAGGAAGCCGGTCGTCGGGTCGGCGTCGGCGCCGATGTCCGGCGTCGTCCGCATCGGCGTACTGCCGTTCGCCTCGCTGAACTTCTTCGGCACAACGCCCTTCTGCCAGCTCGGCTGCTTGAAGACGACGCTG
>JAICHQ010000135.1 GCA_025924815.1 Nocardioides sp. | reverse complement strand
TTCGACACTCGCGGGCATCGCAACCACGTCAGCTGGGACCCCGCCGGCGTCACCGCGATCGTCACCCCGTGGAACGCGCCACTCATGCTGGCGACCTGGCGGATCGGACCGGCCCTGGCAGCCGGCAACACCGTGGTCGCCAAGCCGCCGGAGTGGGCGCCTCTCACCGCGTCGCTGTTCGCCGACATCGCCCACGAGGCGGGTCTCCCCGACGGCGTCTTCAACGTGGTCCAAGGCCTCGGCACGGAGGCCGGGGCGCCCCTGGTGGCCCATGCCGGCGTACGGCGTATCTGCTTCACCGGGTCGGTGCCGACGTCGGTCATGATCGCGGAGTCCGCCGCCCGCAACGTCACTCCGGTGAGCTTCGAGCTCGGCGGGAAGTCTCCGCTGCTGGTCTTCGACGATGCTGATCTCGACCTCGCCGTCGACCTGGCGATCGAGCAGTTCGACAACTCCGGGCAGGTCTGCCTCGCAGCTGTCCGGATGCTCGTCCAGGACGGGATCTACGACGAGTTCCGGCAGCGCTTCCTCGAGCGGGCCGCGACCCTGGTCCAGGGCGACTCGCGCGACGACTCCGTCGACATCGGACCTCTCGTCGGCAGGACCCACCTGGACCGCGTCGACGGTTTCGTCCGACGCGCGCGAGCCGAGGGTGCCCGGGTGATCCTCGGCGGAGCGCCGAACACCGAGCTCAACGAGGAGACCGGCGGCTACTACTACCGACCGACCGTCTTCGAGGGCGTCGACAGGGCCATGGAGATCACCTGCCAGGAGGTGTTCGGGCCGGTGCTCACCCTGCAGCGCTTCGGCACCGAGGACGAGGGCGTGGCCATGGCCAACGACACCGACTACGGGCTGGCCGCCACGATCGCCACGGGCAGCCGAGACCGCGCCGAACGGGTTGCGTCGCGGGTGCGGGCGGGGACGGTGTGGATCAACTGCTTCTTCGTGCGTGACCTGTCTGCGCCGTTCGGGGGGAGCGGGCGGTCGGGCATCGGCCGTGAGGGCGGCACCTGGTCGTTCGACTTCTACTGTGACGTCAAGAACTCGGTCTACGCCCCGAGAGGATGGGAGTGACCTATGGGTGAGGTGGTCGGCGCCGGGATCCTCGCGCACGTACCCACGATCATGCTGCCGCCGGAGACCCGGCTGGAGCTCAACGAGGGCCGGGAGATCTCGCTGGTGCCCGGGCTGCGACAGCTCCGGGCGGACGTGTTCGAGACCCTCGACTACGACACCGTGGTGGTGCTCGACTCCCACTGGTTCACGACCGTGGAGTTCGTGGTGACCGCACAGGACCGGCGGGCGGGCCTGTTCACCGCCGAAGAGCTCCCGCGGGGCATGTGCCGCATCCCGTACGACTGGCGTGGTGACCCCGAGCTCGCCCACGCGATGGCGGCGGCCGACGCGGAGCACAGCACGTGGATCACCGCCATCGACGACCCCTTCCTGCCGCTCTACTACGCGACGTTGAACCTCTGGAAGTTCCTCGGCGAGGGCCTCGACAAGCGCTGGATCTCGGTCAGCGTGGCGCAGACCGGTGAGACGGAGGACTTCCTCCGTGCCGGCCGCGCCCTCGGGGACGCGATCGCCGCGACCGACCGCACGGTGCTGCTGCTCGGGTCGGGCGCACTGTCACACACCTTCTGGAAGCTGCGTCAGCTGCGCGACCACGAGGCCAGCGACCCCGCCCACATCCGCACCCCGGAGGCCTACGCCGCCGACCTCGAGCGCATCTCGTGGTTCAAGGACGGTGACCACAAGCGGGTCCTGGACACGATGCCGGAGTTCATGCGCTACCGGCCCGAGTCGATGTTCGCCCACTACCTGATGATGATCGGCGCCCTCGGTGAGGAGGACTGCAGGGCGCGAGCCCGACAGTACGGCGAGTACGAGAACTCGATCGGCACCGGCCAGGTGCACCTGTGGTTCGACCGGCCGGACGGCGGCTTCCCGGCTCCGCAGCGGACTCCCGCAGATCCCGACTACGTCCGTCAGAACGGCGGCCCCGACCTCACCGCAGCGGGCTGAGGAGGGCGAAGGTGACCGAGTACCGACGCATCCTGCTCGATGGCGCCGCGGTGCAGGTCGAACGGCGTGGCGACGTCCTGGTCGCCGGTGACGGGCGTGAGGTCGGCGTCGACCGGGCCCAGCACCTGCCTCCGACGGAGCCCTCGAAGATCATCGCGGTCCACCTCAACTACGCCAGCCGGACCGAGGAGTTCATGACCCGGCTCCCCGCGGCTCCGACGTACTTCCACAAGCCGGTCACGGCGTTGAACTCCCATCGCGGAGCAGTGGTGCGACCCCAAGGCTGCCGGTGGTTGAACTACGAGGGCGAGATCGTGGTCGTCATCGGCCGCACGTGTCGCAACATCAGGCCCGAGGACGCCGGTGGTTTCATCGCCGGCTACACGATCGGCAACGACTACGGGCTGCACGACTTCCGTGACACCGACGCGGGATCGATGCTGAGGGTGAAGGGCTCGGACACCTTGGCGCCCGTCGGACCCGGCCTGGTCACCGACTGGGACTTCCACGGCAAGAGGCTGCGCACCCTCGTCAACGGCGTCGTCGTGCAGGAGGGCTCCACCGACGAGATGGAGTGGGACATGCACTATCTCGTCGCCGACATCGCCCGCACGATCACACTCTCGCCCGGCGACCTGCTGTTCTCCGGTACTCCGGCGCACTCGCGCCCCGTGGAACCGGGTGATGTCGTGGACGTCGAGGTCGAGGGACTCGGATGTCTGACCAACCACATCGTGACCGGACCGACGCCGATCCCGTCCGATGTCGGGGCCCAGCCCACCGAGAGTGAGGAGGTGGTCTCGACGGCCCTCGGGGGCGACTGGGAGTTCCGCGGCATCCGCACCCCGAGCCGTGACCTCTACCCCTCGACGGTGTCGGACGAAGAGTAGCGATGGCCCGGATGCGCAGGAGAGTCCCGGTGACCAGGTGGTGACGGCGTGACCTACGGTGTCTGAGGTCCGCGATCGGTCCTCGCAGACGGGAAGCTCAATGGGAGGCGCATCTGAGGTGGTGCGCAGGATCGTGCAGGTCGGTGGGCTGACGCGCTCGGAACTGCAATCGGCCCTCGCTGAGGCCGGCGTTCGCCTGAATGCCTCAGCCGAGATGCTGCTCGCAGACCCGTTGTTTGCGAGCGACGCAGCGGAGACCGCTACGACGGTCGAGATCGTCGAAAGCACGCCGGGGCGGCTGGGACTGACCGGTGGCAGCACGCTGCCGCAGGTCTTGGCTGCCGCGCGGGAGCAGAGCTTGCTGCCCTGTGCTCCCTTCGTCGCCCCCTATCTCCGGCTCGCCATGCTTGATCAGCCGTCCGCCCCGGACTCCGTGATGTCCAGCGGGCGTCCACCGAGTGGCGCCGTGCATGTCGCGTCGGAGCGGTTGCGTCCCGAGTACGACTACCCGAGGGGCTTCTACCTGCGAGTCGTTGAAGGGACGCCTTGGCTGCGGGGATTCCGCTGCAGTGACGACGCGCCCTGGTCCTCTGACGACCGGTTCGCCTTTCGCTGGTCAGCACCAGCCGACGCGCTGGCCGGCATAGGAAGCCACCAACGAACCTGATCTGCGCCAACAGCCGGCGGAGTGACGATGCCGCCCACTCAGGCACTATCGAACATGGCGGCGAGTTGGGCCTCGATCTCGTCCACCGGGACCTCACGAAGGCGCTGGTCGAATGCCCATCGGTGGCCCGACGGGTCCAATACCTCCCCTGTCCGGACTCCCCAGAAAGCATCCTGCACCGGTGCATGCACCGTCGCGCCCGCCGAGACCGCTCGCTGCATCGCGGCGTCGGCGTCCGGGACGGCGAACCGATAGGCGGCCACTGAGGTCCCTGTCGAGCGCGGCGTAGCCAGCAGCGTCCCCGGCATCGGAGCGGCCAGCGCGACCGGCACCCCCTCCAGCAGGAGATCAGCGGTCGCAATCGATCCGTCCGGCAGGTGCAGCTCGCGCGTCAACCGCGCGCCAAACCCGCGCCGATAGAAGTCCACCGAAGCCGAGATGTCCTTGACGACAAGGTGGAGTGCGAAGTCAGTCACGATCGAGACC
>JAICHQ010000134.1 GCA_025924815.1 Nocardioides sp. | reverse complement strand
CGTGGGAGGAGGTCGTGGAAGCCGCCGGCACGGCGGTGGCCGCGGGCATGCCGAAGATCGGCGCGAGCAGCGCAAGCGCGACGTATCGCGGACCCCCCACGGTCAACCCCCCAGTTGGACCTGTGCCCAGGGTGAGGCATGAAGCCCCCCGAAGCAACCATCTCGACGGATGATCTTGTGGCCCTTTCGGACTAGACGACCTGGGGTCGGTCCCATGACGCGCTTCCGTCCGTCACCACTACGCTCACGCCGTGACCCCTCAGGAGCAGGCCCGGGAGGCCGCCGACACGCTCACCCGCCTCACCGGCGTCGAGAAGCACGACGTCGCCCTCGTCCTCGGGTCCGGCTGGCGCTCCGCCGCGGAGACCCTGAGCACCGAAGGAGTGGGCGAGACCACGGCGGAGATCGACACCACCGACCTCCCGGGTTTCGTCGCGACCGCCGTGGCCGGGCACTCGGGGAAGATCCGGAGCATCCGGTGCGGTGACCGGCAGCTCCTGGTGTTCGGCAGCCGCACCCATTACTACGAGGGCAGGGGGATCGCCGCCGTCGTCCACCCCGTGCGCACGGCGGCTGCCGCCGGCTGCCGGACGATCGTGCTCACCAACGGCTGCGGCGGCCTGCGCGAGTCCTGGACGCCGGGGACCCCGGTGCTCATCCGCGACCACATCAACCTCACCGCGCGGTCGCCGATCGAGGGTGCGCACTTCGTCGACCTCACCGACCTCTACTCCGTCCGGCTCCGTGCGCTGTGCCGGGAGATCGACCCGTCGCTCGACGAGGGCGTCTACGTCCAGTTCCCGGGTCCCCATTACGAGACACCGGCCGAGGTCGAGATGGCGCGGCGGATCGGAGGCGACCTGGTCGGGATGAGCACCACCCTCGAGGCGATCGCGGCCCGCGAGGCCGGGCTGGAGGTGCTCGGCATCTCGCTGGTCACCAACCTCGCCGCCGGCATCTCCGGCGAGCCGCTCGACCACGCCGAGGTGATCGAGGCCGGCCGAGCCGCCGCGGCCCGGATGGGCGACCTGCTGGCCAGGATCGTCCCGAGGATCTAGTGGAGGGGCGCCCGCCGCCGGTCGAGGACGGCGCCCGGCGCCGTCACGAGACCACGCGGCTCCGCAGACCCTCCACGCACCCGGCCATCATCCGGTCGTGGTTCCAGCGCATCAGCGGCCGCACCACCGGCGACAGCGCGGCCAGCCAGCCGCCGACGGTGACCTCCTGGACGAAGTCGAGGCGGGTGCGCCGGCCGAGATCGGTGAGCCGCCAGCCGGCGACCCCGTCGAGGTCGCCGGTGATCCGCACCTCGAGCCGCGTGCCCTCCCGGCGTACGGCGTGCAGGACGAGGTCGAGCGTGTACGGCAGCGCCGAGCGGCACAGCACGCGCGCGTCGTTCCGGCCGAGCGACGCGACGGCGCGCACCTGCGGCCACCATTCCGGGTAGTGCTCGAGGTCCATCAGCACCTCGTGCACGCGCGGCAGCGGCGCGTCGACCGTCCAGCTCCCCGAGAACGCGTAGCCGCGCCTCAACCCCGGCTCACCGGGTGACCCCGTCGAGCGGGGGAAGATCGAGCCGCTGCGCCATCCGCTCGTAGGCGCGGGCCGCGTGCTCGCGCACCCACACCTCGGCGTCGTGCAGGACGGCGAGCACGTCATCGACGTGCTCGGTGTCGCCGACGACGCCGAGCGTGCGGACGGCGTTGGCCCGGACCCGAGGAAGCTCGTGGCGGGTGAGCAACGCGGCCCCCGGTCCGGAACCGGCGACCTCGTGCTTGGCGCAGACCTTCAGACACATCTCGGCGGGACGGTAGTGCGCATCGCCGAGCCCTGTCACCACCGGTCTGCTGGCGGAGTCGGACCAGCAGTGGAGCAGCCCGCGCGCACCCCAGGTGCGCACCCAGTAGTCCCTCCAGGACTCGCGGTCGAGAAACGGGTCGCCGTCGTGCCCGGTGAGGTAGCGCAGCTCGGGCAGGTACGCCGTACGGTCGGCGCCCTCGAGCAGGTCGACGCACACCTCGACGAACCGCTCGCGGCCGACCAGCGCATCGAGCTCCTGGATGCGCGCCGACAGCGGACGCTCGCCGGGGGCGGGCGGCGGCAGCACGTTCACGGGTCGATCATGCCGCCTCCCGCCCGTCGATGGTCGCGCCCGCGCGACCCCACTAGCCTGCGATGCGTGAGCGACCCCCGTGCAGACGAACTCACCCGGCAGGCGTCGGCCTGGGCCGCCGACGACCCCGACCCGGAGACCCGGGCGGAGCTGGAGGCCCTGCTCGCGCGCGACGATGCCGCGGCACGCGAGGAGCTCGCCGACCGGTTCGACGGCACGCTGGAGTTCGGCACCGCCGGGCTGCGGGGCGAGCTGGGTGCGGGGTCCAACCGGATGAACCGGGTGGTGGTCACCCGCGCCGCGGCCGGGTTGGCCGCCTATCTCAAGGAGAACGGCGCCGGCCGCGATGCCTCGGTTGTGATCGGGTACGACGCCCGCCACAACTCCGACGTGTTCGCCCGCGACACTGCCGAGGTGATGACCGGGGCGGGACTCCGGGCGCTCGTGCTGCCGCGACCCCTGCCGACACCGCTGCTCGCCTTCGCCATCCGCGAGCTCGGCTGCGTGGCCGGCGTGATGGTCACGGCCAGCCACAACCCCCCGCGCGACAACGGGTACAAGGTCTACCTCGGCGACGGCAGCCAGATCGTGCCTCCCGCCGACGCCGGGATCGCGGCGCAGATCGAGGCGGTCGGCCCGGTGTCCGAGGTTCCCCGCGGCGACGGGTGGACGATCCTCGGCGACAGTGTCGTCGACTCCTACCTCGACACCGTGGCGGGGCTCGCCGGCGACGGACCGCGCGACCTGCGGCTGGTCTACACGCCGTTGCACGGGGTCGGCGGGACGTCGGTGCTGCAGGTGCTCGAGACGGCCGGCTTCGATCCGCCGTACGTCGTACCGCAGCAGGAGCAGCCGGACGCCGCCTTCCCCACCGTGTCCTTCCCCAACCCGGAGGAGCCGGGCGCGATGGACCTGGCGCTGGCGTTGGCCCAGCAGAAGCAGGTCGACCTGGTGGTCGCCAACGACCCGGACGCCGACCGGTGCGCAGCCGCGGTCACGGACGCTCACGGCTGGCGGATGCTGCGGGGAGACGAGGTCGGCGTCCTCCTCGCCCACCACCTCCTGACCGGCGGGCACACGGGCACGTACGCGTGTTCGGTCGTGTCCTCCAGCCTGCTGGCGACGATGGCCGAGGCGGCGGGCCAGCCGTTCGCCGAGACCCTGACCGGGTTCAAGTGGATCAGCAAGGTCGACGGGCTGGTGTTCGGCTACGAGGAGGCGCTCGGCTACTGCGTCGACCCCGAGCACGTGAAGGACAAGGACGGCATCTCGGCACTGCTCCTGCTGTGCGAGCTGGCGGCGGCCGAGAAGGCTCAGGGCCGGACGCTGGTCGACGTCCTCGACGACCTGGCCCTCGCGCACGGTCTGCACGCCACCGACCAGCTCTCGGTACGGGTCACCGACCTGTCCGAGATCAGCCGGGCGATGGACCGGCTGCGCACGACACCTCCGACGACTCTGGGTGGTCTCCGGGTCGAGACCGTGGACGACCTCGCCGCGGGCGTCGGTGGGCTGCCGCCCACCGACGGCCTGCGCTACCGCCTCGCCGACGGCGCCCGGGTGATCGTGCGGCCGAGCGGCACCGAGCCCAAGCTGAAGTGCTATCTCGAGGTCGTGGTGCCGGTCGACCCCGCGGCCGGCGTCGACGCGGCCCGGATCTCGGCCGCCGCGCGCCTCGATGCGCTCCGCGACGACGTCCGAGCCGCCGCCTTCGGTGGTTGAGGCAGGACTCGCTCCTCAGCCAACGACGATGACGGCGACGACGAACGCCACCGCGAGGACGGCCAGGGCGACGAGCTCGGGCCACGCCGTACGCCGGACGACCTGTGAGCCGAGCTCGTACTCCTCCTCCGAGCGCTCCTCGATGCCGCGCCGGGCGCGATCGTTGGCCGCGAGCGCGGCGATCTGCTGCTCGACGAAGTCGGGGTAGTCCACCCCCGGCTGCTTCACGTCGGTCTTCATCGAGCCGCCGGCGATCCGCTCCTCGCTGACCCCCGGGCTCATCAGCTG
>JAICHQ010000133.1 GCA_025924815.1 Nocardioides sp. | reverse complement strand
GCCTACTTCACCTACCCGCCCGAGCGGCCGCTGACGGAGACCGCCTACGACCGGCTCGCCACCATCGCCCAGCACACCGAGATGGGCGCGGGCATGGCCGTCGCGATGAAGGACTTGGAGATCCGCGGTGCCGGCAACCTCCTGGGCGGCGAGCAGTCCGGACACATCGCGGACGTGGGCTTCGACCTCTACGTGCGCCTGGTCGGCGAGGCGGTGCAGGAGTTCCGCTCCGACGGTGCGACGACGCCCGACGATCTGGGCGAGGTTCGGATCGAGCTGCCGGTCGACGCCCACCTTCCCCACACCTACATCCCGAGCGAGCGGCTCCGGCTGGAGATGTACCGCCGTCTCGCCGAGGTCCGCACCGACGACGACGTCGACGCGATCCGCGACGAGCTGGACGACCGGTACGGCGAGCCACCGGTCGAGGTCGCCTCGCTCTTGTTGGTGGCGCGCTTCCGCGCCCGTGCCCGTTCGGCCGGCATCTCCGAGGTCACCATCGCCGGCCGCAACGTCCGGTTCGCGCCGGTCGACCTGCCGGAGTCCCGGGTGATCAGGCTCAACCGGCTCTACCCCCGCAGCATCGTCAAGGCCCAGGTCGGCACGCTGCTCGTGCCGCGGCCGCAGACGGAGGTGATCGGGGGGCGTCCGATCGACGGGGTGGCCCTGCTTGAATGGGCACGCACCGTCCTCGACTCCGTCATCGATCCGCGAGCCGAGGCGGCCGGTCAGCAGAGCAGTCAGAGCAGGGAGTCATCGTGATCCGCACACGTCCGGCCCGTTCCGGCCCGACAGGACGGGCCCTCGTCGGGCTCCTCGCCGCCGGGCTGTGCCTCACCGGCTGCGGAAGCTCGCTCGGCGTGCACCCGGGCTCGGCCGCGGTGATCGGCGACGAGAACATCTCGATGAGCAAGATCGACTCGACCACGACCAAGTTCTGCACGTTCTACGTCGCGCAGTCGCACTCGCAGGCCGCCCAGCAGCAGTCCGGCCCGCTCCCGATGGGATACCTGCGAACGTACGCCGCCACCAGCCTGGTCCAACGGGCGCTGGGCGAGCAGCTCGCCGCCGCCTACGACGTCCAGCCGGCGTCGGGCTACCAGCAACAGCTCAGCCAGTTCCAGGGGGTGCTCGCCTCGACCCCGGCCGACCAGCGAGACGCCGCGATCGCGTTGGCCGGCGCCGACGCGTACCTGCAGAACGTCCAGGTGGCCATCGGCCAGAAGCTGACCGGCAACACCGGCTCCGGCAACGCCGATCTCAAGGCGGCGCTGGCGCGCGGTCGGGTCGCCACCCAGGACTGGCTCGACGACCACGACATCTTCATCGACCCGGTGTTGGGGGTCTCGGTCGACGGTGACGGCACGTTCACCTCGGAGCGAGGCCAGACGTCGTACCCGCTGAGCGCCCTCGCCGCCGCCGGGGCGAAGATCGACGGGCAGCAGGTGCCCGACGACTCCTACACCTCGGCGTTGCCGGCTGCCCAGGTCTGCGGCTGAGTCGTGACCGAGGATCGGCCCCTCCTGGACTTCCTGGAGGACATGCGCCGGCTTCGTCGAGAGTGTCCCTGGAAGCGCGACCAGACCCACCGCTCGCTCGCGCGCTATCTCCAGGAGGAGAGCGCGGAGACCCTCGAGGCGATCGACACCGGCGACGTCGCGCATCTACGCGAGGAGCTCGGGGACCTGCTCCTCCAGGTCTACTTCCACGCGGTCATCGCCGAGGAGGCCGGGGACTTCACGATCGACGACGTCGCCGACGACATCGCGGAGAAGATGCACCGACGCAACCCGCACGTCTTCGGTCGCGATGTCGCGCCGACAGTGCTCTCGCCGGCCGAGGTCGAGGCGCAGTGGCAGCGGATCAAGGCGACCGAGAAGGCGCGCCGCACGCCGTACGACGGCATCGCGCCCACCCTGCCGGCCCTCCTGCTGGCGACCAAGATCCTGGAGCGCGAGCCGGACGCCCCGGTCGACGCCGGCTCCGACGACCTGGGCGACCGTCTGCTGGTGCTCGTGCGCCAGGCCGTCGCGGACGGAGTCGACCCCGAGCAGGCGCTGCGTGACGCCGTACACCGGTCGGTGCCGCCGGCCTGAGCGCCGGCCCGACCCCGGTCCCGCCGGCGTCAGACAGTGCCGAGGGTGTACCTGAGACTCTGGTGGAGGACCAGGTCGCCGCCGTCCGTCCGTGCGTCCTCGAGCACCTCGGCGGCCTCCTCGTAGAGCCGCTGACGGCGGTCCTCGGGCACGAATCTCCAGAACGCGCGCTGACCCGTGCTCTGGCTGAAGGCACGCCACGCGGCCGCGTCGGGGAAGTGCACGGGCACGTGGTGGCGCACCGTGCGCGCGCTCGACGCACCGCAGGCGAGAGCCAGCTGCACCATGCCCTCGTCGGAGGCGAACGGCCCGTCCGCACCGCTGGTGCGCGGGTCGAGCAGCTGCGGGGGGAGGTAGGGCCGGAAGAGCGCGTCGACCCGCTCCCAGACCGGGTCCGGTGTGCCGAACGTCGCCAGCCCGAACCGCCCGCCGGGCACGAGCAGCCGCAGCCACGCGCGCAGGGTCGCCACCGGGTCGGGTGCGAAGAAGAGGACCAGCGACGAGGCCAGCACGTCGGCGGAGGCGTCGTGAAGTCCCAGCTCGTCGGCCGTGCCCAGCGCTGTCGTGACCTGCACGCAGCCCGATTGCTCGGCCCGCCGCCGGGTGAGCTCGACCATGGCGGGCGCGATGTCGACCGCGGTCACCGCCCCCGTCGTCCCCACAGCACGCGCGGCCGGGAAGGTGACGGCCCCGCGGCCGCACCCGATGTCGACCACGCGTTCGCCGGGCACGAGCGCGAGTGCGTCGACGAGACCCTCCGCGATCGGCGCGAAGAACGCCACCCCGCTCTGGTCGTAGTCGTCGGCGAGCTCGTCGAAGAGCCGCGCGACGCGGGCGGCCGGATCGTCTCGATCGTTCATCCGCCCATCGTGGCCGAGTCGGGCGACCGGCGCGAGACCCGTCCGCGGGTGCTGCGCGGCGAGCACCGGATGCGCGGATAGTGTGACCGGCATGGCGATCATCGAAGCTCTCGGGGCCCGAGAGATCCTCGACTCCCGGGGCAACCCGACGGTGGAGGTCGAGGTCGTCCTCGACGACGGCACCTTCGCCCGCGCCGCGGTTCCGAGCGGCGCCTCCACCGGAGCCTTCGAGGCGGTCGAGCTGCGCGACGGCGAGCAGGCCTACGGCGGCAAGGGTGTGCGCAAGGCCGTGGGCGCGGTGGTCCAGCGGATCGGGCCGGCGCTGGAGGGCCTCGACGCCGACGACCAGCGCCTCGTCGACCAGACGATGATCGATCTCGACGGCACGCCCAACAAGGCCGACCTCGGCGCCAACGCGATCCTGGGGGCCTCCCTCGCCGTCGCGAAGGCCGCGGCGGCGGCGGCCGACCTTCCGCTCTACCGCTACGTCGGCGGGCCCAACGCCCACCTGCTCCCGGTACCGATGATGAACATCCTCAACGGCGGGTCGCACGCCGACTCCAACGTCGACATCCAGGAGTTCATGATCGCGCCGATCGGTGCGGCCACCTTCCGCGAGGCGCTCCAGGCCGGCGCGGAGGTCTACCACGCGCTGAAGTCGGTGCTGAGGAAGAAGGGCCTGGCGACCGGTCTCGGTGACGAGGGCGGCTTCGCGCCCGACCTGGCCAGCAACCGCGCCGCACTCGACCTGATCGCAGAGGCGGTCTCGGCGGCCGGTCTGCAGCTCGGCACCGACGTCGCGCTGGCGATGGACGTCGCCGCCAGCGAGTTCTTCGAGAAGGGCTCCTACGCCTTCGAGGGCGGCTCGAAGTCGGCCGAGGAGATGACCGCCTACTACGCCGACCTCGTGGCGGCGTACCCGATCGTGAGCCTGGAGGACCCGCTCGACGAGGACGACTGGAGCGGCTGGAAGACCCTGACCGACGAGCTGGGCGACGGCGTCCAGATCGTCGGAGACGACCTGTTCGTGACCAACGTCGAGCGGCTCCAGCGTGGCATCGAGGAGGGTCAGGCCAACGCCCTGCTGGTGAAGGTCAACCAGATCGGGTCGCTGACCGAGACCCTCGACTCCGTCGACCTGGCCCACCGCAACCGCTACCGCTGCATGATGAGCCACCGCTCCGGCGAGACCGAGGACACCACGATCGCCGACCTTGCGGTGGCCACCAACTGCGGCCAGATCAAGACCGGCGCCCCCGCGCGTTCCGAGCGGGTCGCGAAGTACAACCAGCTCCTCCGGATCGAGGAGGAGCTCGGCGACGCCGCCCGCTACGCAGGCGCCCGGGCGTTCCCGCGGTTCGGAGCCTGAGGCGCCGCTGATGTCCCCACCGACGAGGCAGCCGGCGAGCCAGCCGCGACGCGCACCGGC
>JAICHQ010000132.1 GCA_025924815.1 Nocardioides sp. | reverse complement strand
GGTCGACAGCACGTCGGTCTGGTCCGAGAGCTGGGTGCCGGCCACCCAGATCGCCGCCGCCGCGGCGACGAAGATGACGACCAGGACGACGACGGGCAGGTTCGACAACGGGTCTCCTCACGGCAGGGCCGCCGTGGCCCGACCGGTCGTACCCGGCATCTCATCGGACGAAACGCCATGCTGCGCGCGCGCCGCGAGGCTCCGCCGCTCGGGCGAGTGACGGGGCCCCGGCGTACGACGACGGCCATTTCACGTCCGACCGCATCACCCGACCGTCCTTGCCACATCTCGGAGGGCCGAGGAGGCTCTTCGTCAGTGAGCTTTCACGACCGTCAGGGGGCCCGCCATGCCGGGTTGGTACGTGCACATGGACGCCGCTCGTCAGACCGCGGAGAGGCTCCGCGCCGGCCAGGTGCCTCCCGGGCTCGGCGTCGATCCCGCGGATGCGCAGGAGCTCGGCGAGCTGTGCCACACCTGGCGCAACTACCTCGCGCTGGGGGCGCTCGGGCCGGACCTCTTCTACATGCTCCCCGACTTCGCCAACACCAAGGGCTGCGTCATCCGCCAGGTGATCCAGTGGGCGATGGACGTCTGGGAGGAGATCGACAAGGAGTTCATCGCCCGGTGGGAGAAGTGGATCGAGCCGATCAGCACCAATGCCGCCCAGCTCTCCTCGCAGCTGACCGGCGGGCTGTCGGCCCAGCTCGGCCAGATCCTCAACGAGTTCGCCGCCGCGATCATGGACGCCTTCAAGGGGCTGCTCGCGATGATGGGCGACTGGTTCGGCGTCCTCACCTCCGGCCCGCCGCAGGCCTACCCGGACGAGGCGTTCTACTGGAGCGACATCTTCCACTACCGCAAGACCTATCAGTTCCCGTTCGTGCTCTACCGCCACGCCCGCGCGGCGCTGGCCGCGGCCGCCGACGACGACGCGCGCAAGGACGCCGAGGCCCGGCTGGCGTTCGCGGTCGGCTGGATGACGCACTGCGCGACCGACGTGACCGGCCACCCGTTCACCAACGCCAAGTGCGGCGGCCCCTACCGCGACCACTGGCAGCGACACCACCTGGTGGAGAACCACTTCGACTCGCAGAACTACGACGCCGGCCACCCCGGCCCGCTCTATGCCGAGTTCGGCACCAGCGCCCTGCACTTCTGGGTCGCCCTTCGGCACCGCGACGACGCGCCGTACGGCGGACGCGACGACGCCCCGGCCTACGACTACTTCACCGGCTTCCCGGCCTACGACGACGCCGACGGCCCCACGCACGCGGCCAACCGCGCGGCGTTCTTCGACATGGACTCCGGCGAGCTGCCCGAGCACCTGACCGACGCGCTGCTCGACACGATGGCGGAGGTCCACCCGCGCGGCCCCAAGATCCTGACCCAGGACCCGCAGTATTCAGCCGACGACGCGGCGGGTCACCCGGACGGCCGGCCCAACGCCGACGCGATGGCGCAGATGTGGGCGATCGTCTACGGCTATCTGAAGATGGCGTGCCGCGACGGGCTCTCTCCCCGCAAGCCGGCGCCTCCCGACGTCTTCACCGACCACTCCTTCCCCACCCCGCCGGGCGGCGGAGGTGGCGGCGTGGACGACGACCCGTCCCGCGGCGCCGACGTGGACGACGACGACGACTTCAGCCTCGTCGACCTGCTGCTCGCGATCTTCGCCTGGGCGGTCTACATCGCCGAGGTCGCGCTGTGGCTGGCCACCATCCTGCCCGGCCTGATCCTCGATCCCCTCCTCTGGCCGGCGCGCGAGGTCGTCTACTGGGCCGTCGTCGTCCCGGCCTGGAACCTCTACATGCTGGCCCGCCGGGCGCTGGTCATGTCCGGCTTCCTGATGCCGAAGCCGGAGGAGGTCGCGATCGGCCTCACCCGTCTCGGCGCCACGGTGCAGTACGACGTCGGCGGTGCGCTCGACGACCCGTTCGGCCTGGGCGGTGGGTCGGCCATCCCCCTCGACGAGCCGTCCGGCCGGCTGTCGGCCACGTCGTCGCACGGCCTCGACCCGGCGTACCCGCGCAACGTCGTCCGCGACCACCCGGGCGACGTCGTCTGGCCCGACCTCGCGCACCTGCTCGGGCTGACCGGGAACATGCCGTACGCCGGCGACGCCGGGCAGGACTTCAAGCCCAGCGAGTGGCTCCTGCCGTGGCAATACCCCCTGCGCAACCGGGCCGGCCAGGGCGTGCCGCGGGAGGGCGCGGCCACCCATGCCGGCCCCTACGTCGCCGGGATGGACAGCACCGTTCTCCTGTCGGCGCTGGCCGGCGACGCGACGGCGCGCGAGCAGCTCGAGAAGGCCGCGACGCCCGAGGAGACCTTCAGCAGGCTCACCGGCCTGCTCGCCCAGGACCGGCACCTCGGCGCCCCGGTCGACTACTCGACGTACCTGGTCTCGTGCATCCTGCGCGACCGCGACCTGGAGGAGCTCGGCGTCCCGGACTTCAACCTCGACGCCGACCGCGGCTACGCCTGGAAGACCTGGGACTGGAGCCGCCACAACCTGGCCCGCGACCCGAGCGACCCGGATGCGCGCGGCGCGTGGGAGTGCGTGCCGGACTTCACCGAGACCCAGCAGGCGGACTTCAGCTATGCCCAGCCCTGTACGCCGCCGCAGCAGTTCCACGCCGACCACGACAACCCGCGGCAGGAGTCGGGCGGAGTTCCCCTCGACTCGCAGTGGTACGACCCGCACCTCGACCTGCAGGTCCACTACCTCAGCCGCACCGACGCACCGCCACCCGAGCCGTACGGCGACGACCCGTGCCAGGAGCATCCTGGCGAGCCGCACGACCTCGAGACCGGGCTCGACTGGCAGCGCCGCATGGCCGCGGAAGGCGGAGACCGATGAGCGGCCCCAACCGTGACACCGACCGGGACACCGAGCGCGGCACCGACCCGGCCGTGGTCGTCGGCAAGGACAAGGAGCAGCCGGAGTGGCGCGACCCCGACCCCGGCTGGCAGCCCGACCCGGGCCAGGCCGACGAGTGGCAGGGCCTGGCCGCCGAGATCGGCCGGGAGCGACGGCCCCGGCGCGAGCAGGTCTACCCCTATCTGCTGATCCGCGCCGTCGTCGGCGACCGCGGCGTGCGCCCGACCTGGCCGCCGGTCCCGTGCTGGGAGTCGCCGGACATCCTGCTGATCGACGCGGCCTACACCGGCCCGTTCGACCCGTCGCAGCTGGTGACCTCACCGACCGTCGGACGGTCCTACCGGGTCTTCGTGCGGATCTGGAACCTCGGCCTCTTCCCGGCGTACGGCGTCCACGTCAAGGCGTGGGCGGTGAACCCCGGCTTCTTCGGCGCCTTCAACCAGAACGACCCCTACTACCAGCAGCACCTCATCGGCGGCCGCTGGGTCGAGCTGTCCGACCGCACGCGGCCCGATTGCACCGCCGTCGTCGAGCTCGACCGGACCTGGAAGATCGACCCGTCCGAGGTCGGTCACCACTGCATGCTCGCCGAGGTCAGCTGTCCGCTCGACCCGTCCGGCGGACTGCTGCTGGCCAACTCCGACCGCCACGTCGCGCAGCGCAACCTCGAGATCCTCACCGGCTCGGCCAGCCCGATGATGCTGGTCAACACCCTCGGCGGCCTCGTCCCCGACGGCTTCACCCTCGAGCTGATGCACGCGGGCCCGGAGATGCTCGGCGCCCTGCTCGCACTCACCGGCGGGCGGCTCGAGGGCCGCGAGGAGATCCAGCTGGCCACGCTCGACGAGCTCCGAGTCGGCGTCCCGACCAAGACCGGCCGGCATCTGCTAACGGCGTTCACATCTGACAAACGCTCGGTGGTCGTGCCGACCGATGCACTCGTGAAGTTCGGCAGCGAACGCCTCCTCGAGCGCCCCGGCGGCCTACGCCGCTTCCTGGACGAGATCGGCCCCCAAGGCTGGGACCGCATCGGCGCGAGAGCCTCAGATCGTCCCCTCGACGAGGCCCTGGCCGAAGGCCTCGCGGGTCTGGTCGACGTCTCGACGGACGCGAGCGCTAGGGAGCTCGCGGAGCGCCTGGGCGGCCGCGACGGCGCCCTCCACCCGCTCCGCTTCGTCCTCACCGACCCTGCTGGCGGCCTGGTCGGGGGCTACACAGTGATCGTCGGCTGACGTATCTCATGTGACCGACGCCTGAAGGCAAGAGCCCTGCCACTTTCTCAGCCAGAACGTCCGAGAGCTCCTCGCCAAACTGCAGGCCCCGCCCAGCCAATGATCGCGGGCTGCCAACGCGTGGCGGCAGGAAACGGAGCGCCGATCGTGGTCCAACTCTCGGAACCTTCGTCGGCACCGACATGGAGCAGCCGGAGCGCCTCGAGCCCGAACCCGGCCGCAGGCTCGACCAGACCGCGTCGACCGGTGCCATTCACCTACTCAAGCAACACCTTCTGAGCCGATAAGCGCTGCGAGGCCTCCCAATGCGGAACGGGCTGGAACGTTGGTGCAGTCAACGGTCAGGTGGATGTCCAGCACCTCGCTCGGTGGGTCCTCAACCTGAGGGATGTCCGCAGGATCGAGCAACGTCAGCGACAGCCGGGCCTGCGTCTCGTCGAACTGGTGGCCCAGGTGTCGCGCCCAGTCGCTTCCGAGCGTCTCTGCCACCTCGGTGTGCACCTTCATCTGACGCGCGCTGTCGCCCGCAAGCCGAAGGTTCAGCCGCTGCACCAGCTCGCTGATCGACGTGCCCGCGTTGGTCTCCGTGGTCATCACGCTAGCCACCACCACCTGCGCACCCGTCACTGGCTTGAGCTGGCGGAGGTTGAACATGTGCACCCGTTCGCCCTTGGTCGTGGCTTTGGCCTCCAAGCGGCTGCCCTCAGCGGAGAAGTCGAAACGAGCGTCCACGTGCGCATGCCAAGCGTCCACCATGGTCTGGACTAACTGCAGCCGCTGGTGCTGCCGCAGCCTTCGCAGACGTAGCAGGAGCCGGCGGGGCGCATCTTGGTGCCGCAGGTCATGCAGAGGGGGGAGTCGACCGCCGTGCCGGTGATCTTCTCCAGGAGCTCGGCGGAGGTGTGGGCCTCGGCCGGGGCGGGCTTCGGGGCCAGGTCGTCGGTGGCCTCGTGCTCCGCCTCGGTCTCGACCAGCTCGGCGTCCGCGACCGACGCGGTGTCGGGGGCGGAGAGGTCCCCGATGACCTCTGACGCGCTGCCGACCTCTTCCTCCTCGATCGGCTCGTAGGAGCCGGTCTCGAGGTAGCGCTGGCGCTCCTCGGCGGAGTAGATGCCGAGCATCTGGCGGTCCTCGAAGGACAGGTAGTCCAGGGCGAGGCGGCGGAAGACGTAGTCCATGAGGGACTTGGCCATCCGGACGTCGGCGTCGTCGGTGAGGCCGTTGGGCTCGAAGGACAGGTTGGTGAACTTCGAGACGTAGGTCTCCAGCGGGACGCCGTACTGCAGGCCGATCGAGACCGCGATCGAGAACGCGTCCATCACACCGGCGAGGGTGGAGCCCTGCTTGCCGAGCTTGAGGAAGATCTCGCCGAGCTCGCCGTCCTCGTGGGCACCGGAGGTGAGGTACCCCTCGGCGCCGCCGACCGTGAAGCTGGTGGTCAGCGACTGCCGGGACTTGGGCAGGCGCTTGCGGGTCGGACGGTAGACCACGACCTCCTTGACCTCGGTCGCCTCCTCGAGCGCCGAGGCGGCGCCGGCACGGGCCTGGTCCTTCTTCGAGGACTCCGACTTGCCGTCGGCCAGGGGCTGGCCGACCTTGCAGTTGTCGCGGTAGACCGCGGTGGCCTTGAGGCCGAGCTTCCACGACTGGAGGTAGATGTCCTCGATCTCCTCGACCGTGGCGGTCTCGGGGAGGTTCACCGTCTTGCTGATCGCGCCGGACAGGAACGGCTGGGCGGCCGCCATCATCCGGACGTGGCCCATCGGGGCCAGGGCCCGCGCGCCCATCGCGGTGTCGAAGACCTCGTAGTGCTCTGTCTTCAGACCAGGCGCGTCGATCACGTGGCCGTGCTCGGCGAT
>JAICHQ010000131.1 GCA_025924815.1 Nocardioides sp. | reverse complement strand
GAACGTCGTCGGGGCCCCTCAGGTGGTCTACCTCAACATCGAGATGCCGCTGATGAAGCGGCTCGCGGCCGAGGCGCTGGTGGGCTCCGCCGACCGCCCCGCCGAGCCGGTGTGGTTCGGCTGCGACGTCGGCCAGATGCTCGACGGTGACCTCGGTCTGTGGCACGCGAGTCTCTTCGACTACGACGAGCTGTACGGGACGGGAAACCTCGGCACGACGCTCACCAAGTCCGACCGGCTGTACCACCACGGCACCGCCATGACACACGCGATGCTGCTGACCGGCGTCAACCTGGTCGACGGCCCGGGCGAGGCCCAGGTCCCCACCCGGTGGCGGGTCGAGAACTCCTGGGGCACCGAGAAGGCCGACAAGGGCTTCTGGACGATGGACGACTCGTGGTTCGACGAGTACGTGTTCGAGATCGCCGTACCTCGCGACGCCCTGCCGCAGGAGCTCCGGGACGCGCTCGACCAGGAGCCCATCGTGCTGCCCGCCTGGGACCCCATGGGTGCTCTCGCCGACTGAGCCTCGCCGGGTCCACGGGACGGACCTCACGTGAGCCGTGGGTCACAGACCGGTCCTCAGTCCGGTCGCCGCCACTAGGGTGCCGAGCACGCCCCTGTCGACCCCGACATCTGGAGACGACCCGTGCAGCACATTCTCGAGGCCATCACGTCCGGCACCGCCGCGGCGGAGGACTTCGCCGCTTTGGAAGTGCCCGCCAGCTATCGCGCGGCGACCGTCCACCAGGACGAGGTCGACGTCTTCGACGGGATGGAGTCCAAGGAGAAGGACCCGCGCAAGTCGCTGCACGTCGACGACGTACCCCTCCCGGACCTGGGTCCCGGCGAGGCGCTCGTGGCCGTGATGGCGAGCGCGATCAACTACAACACGGTGTGGACCTCGATCTTCGAGCCCCTCCCGACCTTCGCGTTCCTCCAGCGGTACGGCCGGCTCAGTCCGCTGGCCAAGCGGCACGACCTGCCCTACCACATCGTGGGCTCCGACCTGTCCGGCGTGGTGCTGAAGACGGGTCTCGGCGTGCACACCTGGAAGCCGGGCGACGAGGTCGTCGCGCACTGTCTCTCCGTCGAGCTCGAAGGCCCCGACGGCCACAACGACACGATGATGGATCCCGAGCAGCGCATCTGGGGCTTCGAGACCAACTTCGGCGGCCTGGCCGAGATCGCACTGGTGAAGTCCAACCAGCTGATGCCCAAGGCGGCGCACCTGACCTGGGAGGAGGCGGCCTCACCCGGCCTGGTGAACTCCACGGCGTACCGCCAGCTGGTGAGCCGTAACGGCGCCGGGATGAAGCAGGGGGACAACGTCCTGATCTGGGGGGCGAGCGGCGGACTCGGGGGGTTCGCGACCCAGTACGCGCTGAACGGCGGCGCGGTGCCGGTGTGCGTCGTGTCGAGCGAGGAGAAGGCGGAGATCTGTCGGCGGATGGGCGCCGAGCTGATCATCAACCGTTCGGAGAAGGACTACCGCTTCTGGAAGGACGAGCAGACCGCGGACCCGAAGGAGTGGCGGCGGTTCGGCTCCGACATCCGCGAGCTCACGGGCGGCGAGGACGTCGACATCGTCTTCGAGCACCCGGGCCGGGAGACCTTCGGCGCCAGCGTGTACGCCGCGCGCAAGGGCGGCACGATCGTCACCTGCGCGTCGACCACCGGCTACCTGCACGAGTACGACAACCGCTACCTCTGGATGAACCTCAAGCGGATCATCGGCTCCCACTTCGCCAACTACCGCGAGTCGTGGGAGGCCAACCGGCTGATCGCGAAGGGGATGATCCACCCGACTCTCTCGCGCAGCTACCCGCTCGACGAGGTCGGCCAGGCGGCGTACGACGTCCACCACAACCTCCACCAGGGCAAGGTCGGGGTGCTCTGCCTGGCTCCCGAGGAGGGTCTCGGGGTCCGCGACGAGGAGACGCGCGCCCGTCATCTGGACGCGATCAACGCGTTCCGCGGCGTCTAGCCCGAGCCCGAGGCCGAGGAAACGCGGAAGGATCCGGCGACTCGCCCGCATCGCGGACGAGTTCTTCCGCGTTTTCCCGGAACTCCTCGCCCGTCCCGCCAGGTCAGGTCGGCGTGTCGCAGCATCGCGCTCTGAGGGGGCGTCGCCGGGGGTGGAAGTCGTTTCCGCCCATCGGCCAGACTGTCGTCATTCGAGTCTCCGGGAGGATGTCCTAACCATGAGCGACCAGGGCCTGTCCATCTTCGACGAGCCGGAGGAGACCCCCGACGGTCCCACCGGTGACGACGACCAGCCGACCACGGTGATGGAGGCCCAGCGCGATCCGGGGAAGGGCGAGAAGCCCCCGGCCAAGCCGGCCGCGAAGGCCTCAGCCGATCCGGAGGCGAAGGGGCAGCCGAAGTCAGGAGCGAAGACGGGGGCGAAGACGGGGGCAGGGTCGAAGATCCCGGTGACGACCGAAGCGCCGCCGGCCGGGGAGTCGGCTGTCGCCGAGGCCGAGGGACCCGATCCGGAGCCGACCCGAGAGGTCCCGGCGACGCCCGCGGCCGGTCCCACGCCCGCGGGGCGGGCACCGGCGGCACCCACGCCCTCCGCGCCGCGACCCGCTCCGGCCGCACCGTCCCCGGCCGAGCCGGTGAGCGTGCCGTCGTTCGCCACGGTCCGCCGGGGTGGCTACGACAAGGCCGCGGTCGACGTCTACCTGCGTCAGGTGCTGCAGGACAAGGCAGGCGTGGCGTCGGCGCTGATGACGTCCGAGCAGCGCGCCACCGAGCTCGAGGAACGGCTGCGGTCGGCACAGGACGAGCTCGCCGAGAACGCCAACCCCACGTACGCCGGCCTGGGCGGTCGCGCGAGCGCGATGCTGCGGCTGGCCGAGGAGGAGGCGAGCGAGATCCGCGAGGCCGGCCGGCGCGACGCCGACGACATCCGCGAGCAGGCGACCCGGGACGCCAGGAACATCCGGGCCGAGGCGACGCGCGAGGCCGACGACATGCGGATCGTGCAGCTCAAGGAGCTCGACGAGATGCGGGCCCGGGTCACGGCCGATGCGGAGCAGGAGCGCGCCTTGGCGGTGGCCGAGGCCGAGGATCTCCGCGCCTCCGCCAAGCGCGAGAGCGACCAGATCCGGCTGGCCGCCCAGCAGGAGACCAAGGACCTGAAGGTGACCGCGACCCGTGAGGCCGAGCAGATCCGGGCGGCCGCCGATCGGGAGGTGCAGGAGGCGCGGCGCACGCTCGCCGTCGAGCGCGAGCGGCTCGCCAAGGAGGCGAGCGACCACCACGCGAGCGCCACCGCCGAGACCAACCGCCTCGTCGAGGAGGCCGAGCAGCGGGCCGACGCAGCGGAGGCGCGGGCGCGCGAGGCCACCGCCCAGGCCACCACCCACCGGCAGCAGGCGCAGAAGGAGGCCGAGGCGCAGCTGGCTCGGGCCCGACGCGAGGCCGAGCAGATCGTCGCCTCCGCCCGCACCCAGGCCGACGCGATCGCCTCCGCAGGCAACGCCGAGCAGGAACGCAACCTTGCTGCGCTCAAGGCCGAGGTCGATCGGATGACCAAGCGGCGCGAGGCGATCTCCGCGCAGCTCGGGTCGCTGCGCGAGATGATGGCGGGCTTCGGCGAGGACGAGCAGGCCTGACCGTCCCCGGACCCGCATAATCGGCGCATGACCGAGACCTCCGGCCGGGGCGACCACGACACGACGCTGGATGCGCCGGACGAGCCCGCCCCTCACGAGGGGGGTGACGCCGTCAGCTTCCTGCACGATCCGGACCAGCGCACGGACGACCTGGGCGAGCCCGGACGGCCGTTGAGCCGCGGCCCCTTCATGTGGGGCCTCTTCGGGGGCCTCGGCGCCCTGGTCGCGCTGTGGATCGCGCTGATGGTCGTCTCGATCCGCGGCGTGCTGGTCCTGATCGTGGTGGCGCTGTTCCTGGCGGTCGGGCTCAACCCGGCCGTCGAGTTCCTGATGCACCGGGGTCTGAAGCGGCCGTGGGCCGTGCTCTGCGTGATCACCGGCGTCCTGCTGGTCTTCGCCGGCTTCCTCGTCATCCTGGTCCCGATCATCAGCCACCAGGTGACCGCGATCGGCGACAACCTGCCGCAGTGGTTCGACAAGCTCCAGCGGAACGGCCAGATCCGGAAGTTCGACGCCAAGTACGACGTCACCAGCAAGGTCGAGGACTACGTCAAGTCGGGGGCGTGGGCGCAGAAGGCGTTCGGGGGCGCGGTCGGGGTCGGGCTGGCGATCCTGGGTGCCCTGCTCAACGCGTTCGTGGTCGTGGTGCTGACCCTCTACTTCCTGGCGTCGCTGCCCTCCATGAAGCAGGCGGCGTACTCCCTCGCGCCCGCCTCGCGCCGCGAGCGCGTGTCACTGCTCGGCGACCGGATCCTGCGCAACATCGGCGGCTACGTGTCGGGGGCGTTCGTGGTGGCGATGTGCGCCGGCCTGAGCACCCTGATCTTCTTGTTCATCGTCGGGCTCGGGAGCTACGCCGTCGCGCTCGCGATGGTGGTCGCGATGCTCGACGTGATCCCGATGATCGGGGCCACGATCGGCGCGGTCATCGTCTGCGCGATCGCGTTCGCCACCGACCTCAAGACCGGCGTCGTGGCGGTGATCTTCTACATCGCCTACCAGCAAGTGGAGAACTACCTGATCTACCCGAGGGTGATGTCCCGGTCGGTGGAGATCCCCGGAGCGCTCACCGTGATCGCAGCCCTGGTCGGCGGCACCCTGCTCGGCGTCGTGGGCGCCCTGCTGGCGATCCCCACGGCTGCGTCCATCCTGTTGCTGGTCAAAGAGGTGTTCCTGCCGAGGCAGGAGGCACGCTGAGCTGGGTCTCGTGACGCCTGGCAGACTCGCAGCCGTGACCTCGTGCTGCTCGCCGGACCGTCCGGGGGGCTCGCGCCGCCTCGTCGAGCCGGCCCCGGGCGGACTGACCGTGTCGGGCCCGGCGATCCGCCGGCCGACCGAGCTGGTGCCGATCCCGGGCGGAGATTTCATCATGGGGACCGATGACCCACTCGGGTACGCCGCCGACGGCGAAGGTCCCGCGCACCGCGTGGCCGTCTCGGCGTACCGCATCGCGGCGCACACCGTGACGAACGCGGAGTTCGCGACGTTCGTGACCGCGACCGGCCATCGCACGACGGCCGAGGAGCTGGGTTCGTCGTTCGTCTTCGTCGGGCTCCTGCCCGAGGGCTTCCCGCCCACGCGCGCGGTGGCGGCGGCGCCGTGGTGGCGTGAGGTACCCGGCGCGACGTGGCGACGACCCGAAGGGCCCGTGTCGACGCTCTCGGGCCGCGAACATCATCCCGTCGTCCACGTCAGCTGGTACGACGCGCTGGCGTACTGCCGGTGGGCCGGGGTCCGGCTGCCGACCGAGGCCGAGTGGGAGCGCGCCGCACGCGGCCCGGAAGAGGGCCACCACTTCCCCTGGGGCGACGAACGGGAACCGGGTGGGCAGCACCGGATGAACGTGTTCCAGGGACGCTTCCCCGAGCGCGACACCGGCGACGACGGCTGGGTCGGCACCTGCCCGGTCGGCACGTTCCCGGCGAACGCCTTCGGGCTCCACGAGGTGACCGGCAACGTCTGGGAGTGGTGTGCCGACTGGTTCGCCCCCGACTTCTACCGCCGATCCCCGGTCGAGGATCCCGCCGGGCCGGAGACGGGCACCGCGCGTGTTCTGCGCGGGGGCAGCTACCTGTGTCACGAGAGCTACTGCTGGCGTTACCGGGTCGACTCCCGCAGCGCGAACACCCCGGACAGCAGCGCCGGGAACGTCGGGTTCCGGGTCACCGCCGACGAGTAGATCGACCGCCACGGCGCCCAATCCGCCGGGATCCGGCGTCAGTTTGACACGCATCAGTCCACCGCGAGCCAGGCTCATGGCGGGTCGCGTTCCATCGGACGAGCGGTCGCGATTGCGGTGGCGCTGTCCCGGGCCACGGGCGCCATGCGGTCTCCGCTGGGTTGGTGGGCAGTCGATGTTGCAGGAGTGATGCGACGCAGCCCTCACCGGGGTGGGGGCTGCACCGCGGGTGGTTGTCGAGTGGGTGCGGTGGTCGGCGGTACGACGTCGGCGGGCGGGGGCCGCGCGACGTTCGAGGCGCCGCTGTTCGGCGTCGGCGACGCGGCGGGCGATCAGCTCACGGGCAACACGGTGCGGCATCT
>JAICHQ010000130.1 GCA_025924815.1 Nocardioides sp. | reverse complement strand
GGGCCGAGCGTGACCTTGACGGCGTTCGCGAGCGCGTCGACACCGCGCTCCAGCGAACGGCGGGCGTTCTCGTCGAACGATAGGATCTTGGGCATTGAGGTTTCTCCCTGGAAGAGCGATGGATGCCTGACGGGCCTGGCGCCCGGCCGGCAGGGCCGCCGGCCGGGATGCCAGGTGCGTCAGGAAACGACGGCGAGGACGTCGCGGGCGGACAGGATGAGGTACTCGTCGCCGCCGTACTTCACCTCGGTGCCGCCGTACTTGCTGTAGATGACCTTGTCGCCGACGGCGACGTCCAGCGGGACGCGGTTGCCGTTGTCGTCGATGCGGCCCGGACCGATCGCCTGGACCTCGCCCTCCTGGGGCTTCTCCTTGGCGGTGTCGGGGATGACCAGGCCGGACGCCGTCGTCTGCTCGGCCTCGAGCGGCTTGACGACGATCCGGTCCTCGAGAGGCTTGATGTTGACCGACACGTGTCGACCTCCACTTTCCACTGTGTGCGGACTCTGCTGAGGAGTCCGGGGAGCCGGTCGCTCCCGGACGTTGGAGCCTGCGGTGACGTACGCCGTCGCGGGGGTCGTGCGTCGTAGCAGGCGGCTGGCATTCTCGGGTCGAGAGTGCCAGTGCCGAAACTAGCACTCACCGCCAACGAGTGCCAACGCGGTCCCCCGGCGGCGTACGGTGCTGTCATGTCTTCGGTTCTCACCGCCCTCACCGATGCGCTCGCCGACGGTTCCGTCGAGGTCGTGGACCTCACGGCCCGGCTCAGCAGCGAGACCCCCGTCATCCAGCTGCCGCCGGAGTTCGGCCAGACCGCGCGCTTCGAGCTCGAGGAGATCAGCGCGTACGACGACCGCGGGCCGGCGTGGTACTGGAACAACTTCCGCAGCGGCGAGCACACCGGCACCCACTTCGACGCACCCTGCCACTGGGTCACCGGCCGGGGTGGTCTCGACGTCGCGAGCGTGCCGGTCGGGCACCTGATCCGGCCGGCCGTCGTCCTCGACGTCAGCGCCCGGGTCGCCGACGACCCCGACTTCCTGCTCGAGGTCGACGACATCACGACGTGGGAGCAGGAGCACGGACCGCTGCCCGACGGGGGCTGGCTGCTCTACCGCACCGGGTGGGACGCCCGCTCCGACAGCCAGGAGCGCTTCACGAACGCCGACGAGACCGGCCCGCACACGCCCGGCATGAGCCCTGAGTGCGCCCGCTGGGTCGCCGAGGAGGCGCCGGTGATCGGGGTGGGCGTCGAGACGGTGGGCACCGACGCGGGCGCCGCGCACTCGTTCGACCCGCCGTTCCCCTGCCATGCGAGCCTGATGGGCAGCGGGAAGTACGGCCTCACCCAGCTGCAGAACCTCGCCTCCCTCCCGCCGACCGGTGCCGTCCTGGTGGTCGGCCCGCTGCCGATCGTCACCGGGTCGGGCGCGCCGGCGCGGGCGGTCGCGCTGGTCGAGCGCTGACCGTGGCCCCCACCGTCGCCGAGGTCGTGGGCGCGGCGCTGGTCGAGGCCGGGATCGACCACGTCTTCGGCGTCGTCGGGTCCGGGAACTTCCACGTCACGAACGCGATGGTCGCCGCCGGTGCCCGGTTCGTCGCGGCCCGGCACGAGGGCGGGGCGGCCACGATGGCCGACGCCTTCGCGCGTACGACGGACAAGCCCGCGGCGGTCACGGTCCACCAGGGTTGCGGGCTGACCAACGCGATGACCGGGATCACGGAGGCTGCCAAGAGCCGGACGCCGGTGGTGGTCGTCGCCGCGGAGTCCACCGAGCCGCGGTCGAACTTCCACGTCGACCAACCCGCACTCGCCCGGGCCGTGGGGGCGCTGTCGTTCCGGGTGGACGACCCGGACACGGCGGCTCAGGTGGCCGGCGACGCCGTCCGGACGTCGGTGACCACCCGTCGTACCGTCCTGCTGAACCTGCCGCTGGCCGTCCAGGCCCTCGAAGCCCGAAGTGGGAGTTCTCCGGGGTCGAGGTGGGAGTTGTCCGGCGGAGAAGTCCCACCTCGACCGCGGACAAGTCCCACTTCGGCGGTGAACCGGCTCGCCGAGGCTGTGCGACGGGCGGAGCGGCCGGTGTTCGTCGCCGGGCGGGGGGCCCGCGGGGCGGGGCCGGCCGTCGCGGAGGCGGCCGGGCGGGCGGGCGCGCTGCTGGCCGAGTCGGCGGTCGCCAAGGGCCTGTTCGCCGACGACCCCTGGTCGCTCGGGGTCTCGGGCGGCTTCGCCTCGCCCGGCGCGGCCGAGCTGATCCGGGGCGCCGACCTGGTCGTGGGCTGGGGCTGCGCCCTCAACATGTGGACGATGCGCCACGGCACGCTGATCGCCCCGGACGCGACCGTCGTGCAGGTCGACGACACCGAGGACGCGCTCGGGGCCCATCGCGAGCTGACCTTCGGCGTCCACGGCGACGTCGGTACGACGGCGCTCGCGCTGACCACCGCGCTGCCGGGGCGCACCGGCTACCGCACCGACGACGTACGCCGCCGCCTGGACGCCGGCATCACCTGGGCGACCGAGCCGTACGACGACCTCGGCGGCGGCGGGCGGATCGACCCGCGCACCCTGAGCCGCGACCTCGACGCGCTGCTCCCGGACGACCGGGTCGTGGCCGTCGACTCGGGCAACTTCATGGGCTACCCCGCGGCGTACCTCGGGGTCCGCGACCACCACTCGTTCTGCTTCACCCAGGCCTTCCAGTCGATCGGGCTCGGCCTCGCGACCGCCATCGGGGCCGCCGTCGCGAGCCCGGGCAGGCTCACCGTCGCGGCGCTCGGCGACGGTGGTGCCCTGATGTCGGCGATGGAGCTCGAGACCGTCGTCCGCCTGGGGCTCGACCTGATCGTCGTGGTGTACGACGACCATGCCTACGGCGCGGAGGTCCACCACTTCGCCCACGCCGGAGCGCCCCTCGACACCGTGGTCTTCCCGGACACCGACATCGCCGCCATCGGGCGGGGCTTCGGGTTCGACGCCGTCACGGTGCGGAGCCCGGCGGACCTCGACGCGGTGCGGTCCTGGCTCGACGCCGGCCGGCCGCGGCCGATGCTGGTCGACGCGAAGGTCGTGGACTCCGAGCCGTCGTGGTGGCTGGAGGAGGCTTTCCGCGGCCACTGACCGGCACTGTCAGGATGTGCCGGTGGACGTCGAGACCTTCAGGTGGCTGCTGACCGACGACGGTCAGTCGCTGCTGGCGGCGGCGACGGCGGCCCAGGGGACGCCCCTCCAGGTGCAGAAGCAGCTCAGGGCCGCGGTCTCGACGGGCTCGACCGACGAGCAGGCAGCGCGGGTCGCCGCCGCGCTCGGCCAGGTCGAGCTGCGGGGCCGGGCGGCAGCCAAGCTCGGGGACGACGCCGCCTCGATGTACTTCACCCGAGACGGCCTCGAGCAGGCGACCCGGGCCACGGTCGCCCGGCACCGGGCCGCCCGCGTCGCCCTGGGTGGCGCGAGCGTGATCGACCTGACCTGCGGGATCGGGGGCGACCTGGTCGCGTTCGCCCGGGCCGGCCTCACCACCGCCGGGATCGACCTCGACCCCCTGCGCGTGGAGATGGCGCGGGCCAACCTGGCCGCGCTCGGCCTCGGCGGGGCGATCGGGGTGGCCGACGCCACCGCGCTCGACGTCGGCCCCTTCGACACGGCGTACGCCGATCCCGCGCGGCGCGGCGCCCGCGGCCGGACCTTCCACGCCGACGACTGGACCCCGCCGTGGACGTTCGTCGAGTCGCTGCTCACGGGACGCGCCTGCGTGAAGCTCGCCCCCGGCATCCCCCACTCGCTCGTGCCCGACCACGTCGAGGCCGAGTGGGTCAGCGACCGGGGCGAGGTGAAGGAGGCCGTGCTGTGGTCTCCGGCCCTGGCCTCGGCCGAGCGCCGAGCCACCGTGATCGGCCGAGGCGGCCTGGCGACCCTCACCGAGGAGGACGACCCCGGAGCCGGTAGCGGGCCGGTCGGTGCTTTCCTCTACGAGCCGGACGGTGCTGTGATCCGGGCCGGGCTGGTCACGGCGGTGGCGGCCGGGGTGCAGGGGCACCTGCTCGACCCGAGGATCGCCTACGTCGCGAGCGACGCGGCGTACCACTCCCCGTTCGCGCGTAGCTATCGCGTCGTGGCGGAGCTGCCCTACCGCGAGAAGCAGCTGAAGGCCGCCCTGCGGGAGCGCGGCATCGGAACGCTGACGATCAAGAAGCGCGGGGTCGACGTCGTACCCGAACAGCTGCGCGCGCGGCTCGACCTCCGTGGCGACGAGATCGCCACGATCGTGCTCACCCGGGTCGGCGGCGAGGGCGCGGCGCTCCTCATCGAGCCCGTGTGAGTCCTCACCGGCCACTCCCGTGACATCGGTGCGGCGTTCCTGTCACTTCGGAGTCATTGCAACGCCTCCTAAGCCTCAAATCACCGATTGGTAGGGCGCTGGGCGGTGCGTCTGATGCAAGAAGGTGCTCCTGACCTGCAGGATTTCGGTTACCACAACACGATTTCCCGACGGATCGAAGGAGCACCCTCTTGGTGTCGAAGTCTTGCACGCTCGACCGGGTCGATGTCGTTGCTGATGATGAGAACGCCGTGTCGGATGCGGGACTGCTACTGGCGGCCACGCTCAGCGATCGTCTGGGTCTGGCAGCGCTGCTGAGTGAGCACCTCACGGTCCCGGGCAGCGCGGGCGCGAACCCGGTTCGTAAGGCGCTGACGGTGATCCATTCGCTGCTCGCGGGCGGGGACTGCATCGAGGATGTCAACGCGCTGCGCGCCGGGTCGACCGGCGCCGTGCTCGGACACCGGGTCGCGGCGTCCTCGACGGTCGGGACGTTCCTGCGGGCGTTCTCGTTCAGCCACGCCCGTCAGCTCGACGCGGTGACGCGACGGCTGCTGGCCCGGGCGGTCGCGGCTGGCGCGCACGTCGGGTTCGCCGAGTCGGTCACTGTCGACATCGACTCGACCCTGTGTGAGACCTACGGACTGGCCAAGGACGGTGCCCGCGGGGTGATGCGGACCGGGCTGCGCGGCTACCACCCTTTGCTCGCCGTGATCGCCGGCACACCCGCGACCAACAGCGCGCCGGGGATCTCGGGTGTGGTGGCGCACGCCCGGATGCGTCGGGGCCGCTCGAGCGATTCGACCAGTGCGCCAGTGTTCATCAAGGAGACCATCAGCCGGCTCCGCGGCGCGGGCGCAACCGGTGAGATCGTGCTGCGCGCCGACTCCGGCTTCTACCTCTCCGACGTCGTCACCGCCTGCCGCAACAACGACGTCAGGTTCTCCATCACCGCCCGCATGATCGGCACCGCGGTCAAGGACAAGATCGCCGCTGTCGCCGATGAGGACTGGACCCCGATCGACTACTTCCTGCCCGGCGCGGCCGTGACCGAGTTCGAGTTCACCCCGTTCGCGACCGGCCCCCGCGGCAAGCTCCTCGCCTCACGTGACGAGATCCACCCCCTGCGGATGATCGTGCGTCGCACCCCGATCACTGACGCCCAAGCCCGCAACCGCGGACACGACCCCGGCCAGGATCCGCTGTTCGCGATCTATGACTACCACCCGATGATCACCGACCGCACCGGCGAGATCGTGCAGGTCGAAGCCGACCACCGCCGCCACGCCGAGGTCGAACTCACCATCCGCGACCTCAAGCACGACATGGCCCTCAACCACTTCCCCACCAAAAGCTTCGGCGGCAACGCAGCCTGGCTGATCCTCAACACCATCGCCCACAACCTCACCCGCTGGACCAGCCGACTCGGCCTGAACATTGCGACCGTGATGACCAAGAAGATCCGTCGAAGGATCTACAACGTCACCGGACGCCTCGTGCGCACCGCACGGCGACTCGTCCTACGCCTACCCCGCCGATGGCCCTGGGCAGACCAGATCACCGCCGCACTCCAGCGACTCCGCGCACTGCCCGCCGCCAGCGGCTGACCACTCCGAAACCACCCCATCGACCCGAGGACCAGGAGAAGCCGGACAAACCGGCAGCTCCCCCACACCCTCAGGCCGAACTCACCACCAACAGAGCCCAACAACCCCTCACAACGGCTCTGCTTGCCAACAACCAGACGAATCGGTGATTTGAGGCTCAGAGGAGCGCGCTGACGTCGGGCGGGACGTCGACGGCGTGCTCGCGGAGCACCGCGAGCGGGATGAGCTCGAGCGCCCGCTCGCTGGTCGAGGCGAGCACGACCGGCGCCGCGACGCCGTCGTGGTAGGCCGGCAGCCAGCGCGCGGCCACCACGCACCAGCGGTCGCCGGGGTGCAGGCCGGGGAAGCCGTAGACCGG
>JAICHQ010000129.1 GCA_025924815.1 Nocardioides sp. | reverse complement strand
CAGCGGCATCGCGACGTGGTCGGCCGCGGCCGGCTTCGAGACGTCGTACGACGTCGACGCGGTCCTGCCCGACGCGGATGCGGTGATGATGCTGCGCGTCCAGCGCGAGCGGATGAACGGCGGGTTCTTCCCGACCGCGCGGGAGTACAGCCGCCGCTACGGCCTCGACGGCCGCCGGATGGCGACGCTCCAGGACCACACGATCGTGATGCACCCCGGCCCGATGGTCCGGGGCATGGAGATCACCGCCGACGTCGCCGACAGCGATCGCTCGGTGATCGTCGAGCAGGTCACCAACGGCGTCGCCGTCCGGATGGCCGTGCTCTACCTGCTGCTCGGCGGCAGCGAACCAGCCTTGGCGACCGCGGAGGTCCCCTCGGGCGAGTCCACGGAGGAGCAGGCGTGACCAGCTATCTGATCAAAGGCGTCCGGATCCTCGGGGGCGAGCCCACCGACCTCACGATCACCGACGGCATGGTCTCCCTCGGAGACGGCGAGATGGGGGTCGACGTCGAGGTCCTCGACGCGACCGGACTCATCGCCCTGCCGGGTCTGGTCGACCTGCACACCCACCTGCGCGAGCCCGGCCGCGAGGACGCCGAGACGGTGCTCACCGGCACCCAGGCGGCCGCCATGGGCGGCTTCACCGCCGTGCACGCCATGGCCAACACCGACCCCGTCGCCGACACCGCCGGCGTGGTCGAGCAGGTCTGGCGGCTCGGACGCGAGGGCGGCTACTGCGACGTCTACCCGGTCGGGGCGGTCACCGTCGGCATCGCCGGCCGGCAGCTCGCCGAGCTCGGCGCGATGGCGGACTCCGCGGCCCGGGTGCGGGTCTTCTCCGACGACGGCCACTGCGTGGACGATGCGGTCCTGATGCGCCGGGCGCTGGAGTACGTCAAGGCGTTCGACGGGGTCGTCGCCCAGCACGCCCAGGAGCCGCGGCTGACCGAGGGCGCGCAGATGAACGAGGGCGAGCTCTCCGGCCGGCTCGGGCTGGCGGGCTGGCCGGCCGTCGCCGAGGAGGCGGTGATCGCCCGCGACTGCCTGCTCGCCGCCCATGTCGGCTCGCGCCTGCACGTGTGCCACGTGTCGACAGCCGGCTCGGTGGAGCTGATCCGCCAGGCGAAGGCGTCCGGGTGGAACGTCACAGCCGAGGTGACGCCGCACCATCTGCTGCTCACCGACGACCTGGCGGCGTCGTACGACCCGGTCTACAAGGTCAACCCGCCGCTGCGCACGATCGCCGACACCGAGGCGCTGCGCGCGGGACTGGCCGACGGCACCATCGACGTGGTCGCCACCGACCACGCGCCCCACCCGCACGAGGACAAGGACTGCGAATGGGCGGCCGCGGCGTTCGGGATGCTCGGTCTGGAGACCGCGCTCTCGGTCGTGCAGGAGACCATGGTCGACCCGGGTCTGCTGACCTGGGCCGAGGTCGCCGCGCGGATGTCCTACGCCCCTGCCCGGATCGGCCGGGTTGCCGACCACGGCCGTCCGATCGAGGACGGCGCCCCGGCGAACCTCGTGCTCTACGACCCGTCCGTACGCCGCGTGGTCGAGGCCTCCGACTCGGTCTCGCTGTCGCGCAACACGCCGTACGCCGGTCTCGAGCTGCCCGGCCGCGTCGTGGCGACGTTCCTCCTCGGCCGGCCCACGGTGCTGGACGGCAAGCTGGCCTGAGAGGTTTCCGCCGTCGTGGGATCTCGCCGCGGACCCGGTGGCGCGGAACGCCGCACTTCCCCGATGCGGCATGCTCGAGGGATGGACCCCTCGGACTGGCTGCTCACCCGGGCCGAGCGCGGCAACCCGAGCACGGTCCTAGACGACCGCCACGAGGGGCAGCAGGCCTGGTCGACGGGCAACCTGGTGCGCCCGCTGATCCACGGAGCGACGTACTTCCGGGTGCTGTACGACGCTCTCGAGGCGACCGGGCCGGGCGACCGTGTGCTGTTCACCGACTGGCAGGGCGACGCCGACGAGCGGCTCACCGGCGAGCCCGGCAGCGAGGTCGTGGAGGTGCTCGGCCGCGCCGACGAGCGCGGGGTCGACGTGCGCGGGCTGGTGTGGCGCTCGCACATCGACCAGACCGGCTTCTTCGCCACCGAGAACCGGCACCTGGGCGAGCAGCTCCAGCACCGCGGCGCCGAGGTGCTGCTCGACATGCGCGTGCGGACGGGCGGCTCGCACCATCAGAAGTTCCTGGTCATCCGCCACCGCGACGACCCGACCCGCGACGTGGCCTTCGTCGGCGGCATCGACCTCGCCCACAACCGGCGGGACGACGCCGACCACGGGGGCGACCCGCAACCGCAGCTGCTGACCGAGGAGTACGGCGACCACCCGCCCTGGCACGACGCACAGGTCGAGATCCGCGGCCCGGCGGTCCACGACGTCGAGACCGTCTTCCGTGAGCGATGGGAGGACCCGACGCCGCTCTCGCGCAGCCCCATCCGCAAGGCCGTGGACCTCTGGCGCCACGACGACACCTCGCCCGACGGGCTCCCCGAGCAGTGGCCGCCCCCGCCCGAGGCAGGACCGCACGTCGTACAGCTGCTGCGCACCTACCCGAACCTGCGCCGAGGGCGCGACTACCCGTTCGCCCGGGGAGGGGAGCGCAGCGTGGCCCGCGGCTACTCCAAGGCGATCGCCAGGGCCGAGCACCTGGTCTACGTGGAGGACCAGTACTTCTGGGGCCACGGCGTCGCCGAGCCGTTCGAGGCGGCCCTCGTCGGCAGCCCCGGCCTGCGGCTGGTCGTGGTGATCCCGCTGGTACCCGACGTCGCGGGCCTGAACCGCGTCCCACAGCTGCTGGGCCGCCAGCGCGCCCTGCGGCGGCTGATGCGGGTCGCGCCCGGCCGGATCGCGGCGTACGGGCTGGAGAACCACGCGGGCAACCCGGTCTACGTCCACGCCAAGGTCTGCGTCATCGACGACACCTGGGCCAGCACCGGCTCCGACAACTTCAACCGGCGCTCGTGGACCCACGACTCCGAGCTGAGCGCGGTGGTGCTGGACCGGGCCTACGCCCGCGACCTGCGGCTGACGCTCGCCGCCGAGCACCTGGACCGGGCGCGCGAGGTGGCCGACCGCGGCCTGCACGAGACGATGGCCGACTGCGTGGATCCCGAGGGGATGTTCGAGGCGTACGCCGCCGCCGCGGCGGCCCTCGAGGCCTGGCACGAGGGCGGAGGAGTGGGGGACCGGCCGCCGGGTCGCCTGCGGCCGATCCCCCTTCCCCCCTTGTCGCGGTTCACCCGCGCCTGGGCGAAGGTGCCCCTGGAGGTGATCCACGATCCCGACGGCCGTCCCCGTCCCCTGCGGGGAGGGACCGGCTACTGATCCCGCGTCCGACCATCGGGCCGGCCGTGGTCACAAACGAGCCTCGTAGACGTTGTTGAACGGCGTCTCTGCCACCCGCCGGAACCGGGTGAACCCGGCGTCGGTGCAGACCTGTCGGATCGCCTTCTCGCCGGCCTGCGCTCCCAACGCGTACCCGCCCGACTGGGAGAGCGCGTTGGGCACGCACAGGAACGTGGAGAAGTTGTAGTAGACGCGGCCGACCGGGTTCAGGTTCTCTGCGACGCTGTCGCCGGCGGCGGGTTCCACGATCAGCCAGCTGCCGTCGGCCGTCAGGCTGTCGCGGACGTGCCGCGCGGCGCCGAGCGGGTCTCCCATGTCGTGCAGGCAGTCGAAGCTGGTCACCAGGTCGAAGCCCGTGCCGCCGAAGGACTGGGCACCGGCGACCTCGAAGCTCACCCGGTCGGTCACGCCGGCCTCGGCGGCCCGCTTGCCCGCCTCCGCGATCGAGCCGTTGTGGTAGTCGGACCCGACGAACGACGAGGAGGGGAACGCCTGGGCCATCAGCACGGTGCTGGCGCCGTGGCCGCACCCGATGTCGGCGACCCGGCCGCCCCGTTCGAGCGCCGACTGCACGCCCTCGAGAGCGGGGATCCACTCGCTCACCAGGTGTGCCAGGTAGCCGGGCCGGAAGAACTTCTCGCAGCCGGTGAAGACCTGGTCGTCGTGTTCGTGCCAACCGATCCCGGCGCCCGTCCGGTAGGCCTGTTCCAGGCGCGGAACGGCCGCGAGGGAGCCCAGGGCGAGCTCGAAGGCGCCGGGCAGGAAGAGCTGCCCGTCCGGGTCGGTGAGCGCGAAGGCCTTCTCCTCGGTCATCGAGTAGGTGTCGGTGGCTGCGTCGTACTCCACGTAGCCGCCGGCGGCCTGGCCGCGCAGCCACTCGGCTACGTAGCGGGCGTTGGTGCCGGTGCGCTCGGCGACCTCGTGGGCCGAGGCCGGCCCCGCGGCCAGTGCCCGGTAGAGGCCCAGGCGATCCCCGAGGACGACGTTGCCGGCGGCGACGGTGGCGCCGAGGTCGACGGCGAACTGGCCGACGAAGGCCATGAGCTTGTCGGTGTCGATGGACATGGTGCGAACCCTTCGGTGAGGTGGATGCTGGTGACGCAGCATCGGTCGCGGGCCTTGCAAGCGGATTGCAACCGGGGCTCGGCACGGTGGGACCCGAGACCACGGGAGGGGGAAGGCGCCGTGCGCGCACTACAGCCCAGCACGTCGGGCTACGTCGGTCCGGCCGGTGCGCGCGTCTACTACGAGGCGTACGGCGAGGGCCCCGACCCGATCGTGTTCACACCTGCCGACCTCATCGTGGACAGCCGGATGTGGAAGGCCCAGGTCGCCTACCTGGCCCGGCGTCACCGGGTCGTGGTCATCGACAACCTCGGCAACGGGCGCAGCGACCGCCCGATCGGGCCGGAGTTCTACACCGACCTGACCTCCGTCGAGAACCTCGTCGCCGTCATGGACGCCTGCGAGATCGACCGGGCACCCCTCGTCGGGCTGTGCGAGAGCTCGTGGTTCGGGCTGCTCACGGCTGCCCGGCACCCGGACCGCGTCGCGGGCGTCGTGGCCATCGCCCCAGGTGCCGTCGACGGGACCCCCGGCCACGACCGCGGCATCGACCTCGCCGCGAACTGGGCCGCCGACCTGACCGACCCCCGAGGCTGGCAGCTGCGCAACGAAGGCGTCTGGCGTCGCGACTGGCCGGCCTACCCACGATGGTTCTTCTCGCAGATCTGCAACGACCCGCACAGCAGCAAGCTTCTCGAGGACGTCGTGGAGTGGGCCGACCAGACCTCCGGCGCGGTGATGGTCTCGGCGTACGACGCCGATGCCGTCGGCAGCACCCCGGAAGCGGTCGCCACCGAGCTCCGGGCGATCGAGTGCCCGGTCCTGGTGATCCACGGCACCCATGACCTGTGCCAGCCGATCGCCCGCGGTGTGCACATCGCGCGACTCGCCGGCGCCGAGCTGCTGGTGCTCGGACGCGCCGGCCACCTGCCCCAGGCGCGCTACCCGGTGATGGTGAACCGCGCCATCGAGGACTTCGTACGACGCGTGGCTGCCGGGGCCGCCAGCCGCGCATCGGGACCGGCCCTGGCGCGGGTGCTCCCGACCACCTTGGAGGAGACGGCCATGAAGGCACGCGAGCCCGATGCGACGGGCGTCGTCGAACGCGACGGGGTGCACGTCGCCTGGCAGTCGTACGGCGAGCTGCGGCGCCCCGACGACCCCGCGGTGCTGCTCCTGCCGACTTGGAGCATCCTCCCCGCGGAGGTCTGGAAGCTGCAGGTGCCCTACCTGGCACGCCGGACCAGGGTGATCACCTACGACCCCCGCGGCAACGGTGCGTCCGACCGTCCCGGGAGCGGGTCGGCGTACGCCCGCGCCGAGCACACCCGGGACGCCCTCGACGTTCTGGACGCCACCGGGACGCAGCGCGCCGTGGTGGTCGGCCTCTCGATGGGCAACCTGCAGGCGCTCGACCTCGCCGCCGACAACCCCGACCGCGTAGCCGCCTGGGTGGCGATCGCACCGGCGATCCCCGATCTGGCGCCGTTCCCTCCGGAACGGCAGGCGGCCTTCGACCGTTGGGGTGAGGACATCGGCGACGCCGAGGGGTGGGACCGCTACAACAGGCTCTCCTGGATCCGCGACTACCCGGGCTTCCTGGACTTCTTCTTCGACCAGATGGTGCCGGAGGCGCACTCGACCAAGCTGATCGAGGACCTCGTGGGCTGGGGCCACGGGACGGACGGGGAGACCCTGGTCCGGGCCGAGGTCGGGCGGCTTCCGGGTGAGAGCTCCGTGGAGGAGCAGTGCGCCCGCGTGCGGTGCCCGGTGGTCGTCGTGCACGGCACCGAGGATCGCGTCGTCCCGTACGAGGCCGGGGTCCGGTTGGCCGAGCTGACGGGCGGGACCCTGGTGACGTTCGAGGGCTCCGGTCATGTCCCTCAGGGGCGGGCACCCGTCGCGCTGAACCGCGTGCTCGACGACACGCTGGCGGGGGCGGGCGGGCCTCGTCCGGTGCAACGACGCGCGCGGACACCTCGCCGCCGGAAGCGCGTGCTGTACCTCTCCTCGCCGATCGGTCTCGGTCACGTACGCCGCGACCTCGCCATCGCCGGCGAGCTCCGCGCGCAGCACCCGGCCCTGGAGGTCGACT
>JAICHQ010000128.1 GCA_025924815.1 Nocardioides sp. | reverse complement strand
TCATCGTTCTCTGGGTCGTGTCCCAACACGTCACGCTGACGCCGACCGGGTGGACCTCGCGCGTGGTTCCGCTCCTGCTGCTGGGCGTGCTCCTCGGTCAGGCGGCTGACCAGGCGCGTCGGGCCGAGGCGGAGCGTCGTCGGCTGGAAGCCTCGGCGATGCTCCACCGTGAGGCCATCGAGATCAACGACCGGCTCGTCCAGGGCCTGGCCGCGGCCAGGTTGTACTTCGAGGGCGGCGACGTGGACACGGGGCGACGCATCCTGGACGAGACCATAGGACAGGCACGCGACCTCGTCTCGGGGCTGATCCGCCGGGCGGACATGGGGTGGCAGACGGTGCGGATCGCCCAGGACCAGCCGAGGGATCTGCACCCGAACCCGTAGCGGGCGTCGGCGGTACCTGCATTGCGATGCCGCGGATGGGACGAAGCGGCAGTTCGGGCCCCGCGGAGATAGCCTCGCTGTGTGACCGAGTACCAGGTGACCTACTGGCGCGACCTGCCTTCGCTCGTCGTCGCCCGGGAGGGTGACGACGTGACCAAGGCGCCCCTGGCGCCGCGGTTCCAGGAGGCGATCGACGAGGCCGCGATGCGGCTGGGCGAGAGTGACAGTGCGTCGTACCTCGACGGATGGACGCGCGGCGAGTGGACGCCGGCCGACGGCGGTGGAGTCGAGGTGTGCGAGCGCGTCGTGGCCGATCTGGAGGAGCAATGGACCGCCGATCGGCTCACGGCCTACCTCGATGATCTGGGACCCGCCCAAGACACCGGGACGCCGTCGTGAACCGGCTGCGCGCACTCCTCGGCGACGACGGGCCGGTGCTTCTCGACGGCGGCATGGGCACCTTGTTGCAGGACAGCGGACTCGACGACGGCGGCTCGGGCGAGCTGTGGAACGTCGAGCGTCCCGAGGTCATCGCCGGCATCCACACCCGGTACGCCGAGGCCGGCGCCCGGATCCTCACCACCAACACGTTCGGCGGCACACGGCCCCGCCTGGTCATGCACGGCCTGGAGGACCGCGTCCACGAGCTGAACGAGGCCGGAGCAGCGATCGCCCGTGGCGTTGCCCGAGCCCACGGCATCCTTGTCGCGGGTGATCTCGGCCCCACCGGCGAGCTCCTCGAGCCCCTGGGCACGATGGGTCCCGACGAGGCGCGGGCGATCTTCGAGGAGCAGCTGACCGGTCTGCGTGACGGCGGCATCGACATGGTGCTGGTCGAGACGATGAGCGACCTGGGAGAGGTCACGGCTGCGGTCGAGGCCGCCCGCCACGTGGTGCCCGACGTCCCGATCATCGCTACCTTGAGCTTCGACACCAACCTGCGCACGATGATGGGTGTTCGGCCCGCCGACGCGGTCGAGGCACTGGCCGCAGCCGGGGCCGACGCCGTCGGCGCCAACTGTGGACGCGGACCCGGTGAGATGGAGGCCATCGCGGCGGAGCTGACCCAGGCGCGCACCGAGGGACTCCTCGTGGTCGCCCAGTCCAACGCCGGGCTGCCGCAGCTGGTCGGAGACCGGTTCGAGTACGACGCCTCCCCGGAGGACCTGGCCGCCCATGCCCGAGCTTTGCGCGACATGGGCGTCGACCTCGTCGGAGCCTGCTGCGGATCCACGCCCGCCCACACCGCGGCCATGGGCCGGGCTCTGGAGCTCGCCGCCGCTGAGGGCCGACACACCTGACGCCGGCACACGGCCCCACGGCGGGGCGACCGCTAGGCCGGACCGGCTCCGACGGCCTCGCCGAACCGCGCCACCGCCTGTTGGACGTCGTCGGCCGTGGTCTGCCAGCTCGTCACCAGCCGGACGCTCGTCGGGCTCATCCGGTAGCAGAGGATGCCGACCTCCGGCAGGGCGTCGGCCGCGGGCGCCGGAAGCTCCACGAAGGCCATGTTGACGTCGACCCGCTCGAGCAGCCGCACGCCGGGCGCCTCCAGCCCGCGGAGCCCGGCCGTCAGCTCGGCCATGCGTCGGTTGGCGTGGGCCGCCAACCGCAGCCACAGCCCGTCGGTCAGGTACGCCGTCACCTGGGCGGACTGGAAGCGCATCTTGCTGGTCACGTGTCCCGACCGCTTGGTGCGGTAGACCAGCTCGTCGGCGATCGTCTCGTCGAAAACCACGATCGCCTCGGCGCTCAGGGCCCCGTTCTTGGTCGCCCCGAGGGACACCACGTCGACGCCGGCCCGCCAGGTCGCGTCGGCCGGAGCACAGCCGAGCGCCGCGACGCCGTTCGCCAGCCGTGCGCCGTCGAGGTGGACGCGCAGCCCGTGCTCGTGGGCGATCGCGGACAGCTCGGCGATCTGCTCCTTCCGGTAGAGCGTTCCGACGTCGCTCGGCACCGTCAGCGACAGCACGCTCGGCTGGCTCTCGTGCGGATCGCCCCAGCGGACGGACTCCAGGGTCGATCGGAGGCGCGAGGGGTCGATCAGCGCATGGTCGCCGTCGACGCCCTGCATCACGGCACCCCCACCGAACAGGGACGTGGCGCCGCCCTCAGAGGTGATGATGTGCGCCGACGGATGGCACAGCACCGCGCCCCAGGGCGGGGTCGCCGCCGAGATCGACAGCGAGTTGGCGGCGGTCCCGCTGGTGACCGGGAAGACCCGGACGGTCGGATGCTCGAAGACCTCGCGGACCACCTCGTGCAGCCGTGCGGTGAGCTCGTCCCCGCCGTAGGCGAGCGCCGAGCCGGTGTTGGCGGCCTGGACGGCGGTCAGAATCTCCGGGGCGACCCCGGCGGCGTTGTCGCTGCGCAGCTCGATCACGCGCACAGCCTGCCCTCTCCGCCCCGGGCAGGTTCGACGAGGGTCACTTCGGCGGCAGCGACCCGGCGTAGGCCAGCCCCCGCTCGACCCAGCCCTCGAGGTCCTCCTCGTCGGCGACGGCCTCGGCGCTGACGCGGAGCCAGCCGTCCATCTCCCGGCCGCGCATCTCCATCCGGGAGACGCCCGGGCGGGCGATGAGCCCCTCGCTGTCCTGCGGTGCACAGCGGGCCAGCAGCCCCCCGTCTCGGCTCGCCGCGACCGCCAGGTGCCCACCGAGCAGGAAGGCGAGCCCGCCGAACATCCTCTTCTCCTCGACCGGCACGCCGGCCGCGTGCTCGCGGATCCGCGCCGCGAGCGTCTCGTCGTAGACCATGCAGGAAGGCTAGGGGAGCCCGCCGACGGGGCCCGAGGTCTCGACGGGCTCGACCGGCGAGCGGGGGCTCAGCCGCAGTGGGAGAGCGTGCCGTCCTTGCGGATCTGGTCGCCCATGTCGCGCGCCTGCGAGGCATAGGGCAACACGATGCTCGCGCCGCCCGATGAGACCCCGATCCCGCCCTGCACCACGCAGGACCGCACCTTCCCCGGGTCGACCTGGGCCATCACCTGGGCCAGGCGGAAGAGCTCGGCCGGCGGGAGGTTGGTGTACATGTGGCTCATCGCGTCCAGGACGCCGTGCTCGATGAAGCCCGGCTTCGCGGCGTTGGCGTGCACCTTGGCCTGGATGCCCTTCAACACGACCTCCTGGTGCGCGGAGCGGTCGAAGTCGCCGGCGGGCAGGCTGTGCCGGATGCGGGAGTACGCCATCGCGTCGTAGCCGTTGAGGTGGATCCGGCCGGCCTTGAAGCCCTTGGGCTTGAGGTACTCGTCGCTGAACGCCGTGGGGTTGCGGATGTCGATGCCACCCAGCCAGCCCACCATTGCGCTGAACCACTTGAAGCGGGTCACGAAGACGTACTTCGGCTGCACGCCGATCAGGTTGCCGATGGTCTGACCCATCAGTTGCGGACCGCCGTAGTAGAGCGAGGCGTTGATCTTGTCGTTTCCGTGACCCGGGATGTCGACCCAGGAGTCACGGGGTACGCCGATGATGCTCGCCGCGTGCGTCTTGGTGTTGATCGTCACCAGCTGGAGCGCGTCGCCGCGGGAGTGGATGAAGTCCTCCCCCGGCCGGGCGTCGGAGCCGACAGCGAGGATCGAGATCACGTCCTGGTCGATGGCGGCCGCGTTGGCCTGGTCGATCTTCACCAGCGCGATCTCGGTCGACCTCGGCGACGAGTCGGGCAGGGCGAGGGTCACCGCGGCGAGCACGACGGCGAGGGCCGTGAGCTTCGCCAGGCGGAGCATCCGGCGCCTCATCGCGCTCCACCCCTCGTCACGTCGTACCCGAAGACGCGCCAGGTGCCCCGGTCGTCGGGGCCGAGGAACAGCCGCCCATGGATCTCGACGCGCTGGTGGGTGTCACCGGTCGTGGTGAACACGAGTGCGACCCTGGCGGTGGCGCCGGCCGGTCGGCCGTGGGGAGCGAACACGTCGACGGTGACCTTGCGCTTGTGCACCTCGACGCCGTCGATCTTCTTGCGGAGGTCCCAGTTGGTCATCAGGCGCTTCTGCTTCGCCGCGTCGTGGCGGGCGGGCGCGGTGAAGTCCCGGAACGCCGAGCCGAAGCCGTCGCGAGGGTAGCCGACCCCGACGAAGCCGCCGTCGATCCAGGTGTCGACCGCGGCGCCGACCCGCTTCAGGGTCTGCTTGCGGTGCTTCTGGAAGACCCGGCGGTTGGGCTGGTGGAGGTTGCCGGCGACCTTGCCCAGCATCACGGTCGTCGCGACGGGGCCGCTGCCGCCGACCGCCGATCCTCCGGTGGTCGGCACGGCCTGGGGCGACGACGAGGCGCTGCTGCTGCAGCCGCCCACGGCGAGGGCGAACGCCATCAGCACGGCCGCACAGGCCGGCCTGGCCGGTGCGCCGGATCTGGTCGGGGGCGCAGGGAAGGAGGGCAAACCGTGACGTCCTTTCCGGTCGGCCCCGGGGGCCGTCGGGATGATCCTGGGGCTTCTCGAAGGGCGTGACCACGACCGGTCGTGGTCACGGGTTACACCCTGCACCACCGCAGCGCCGTACTTCGGCATTTGTGTGCGTGGGGGACTAGCCTTGACCGCAGATCCATACCGTCCACGCGCACGCTCCGGAAGAGGCGAACCCACCCGTGCCGCAGCAGCAGACAAGCCCGTCAGATCCGGCCTCGTCAGCACCATCCTCCGACTTCGGAGCCAACGAGTGGCTCGTCGAGGAGCTGTACGACCAGTTCCAGCGCGATCCGGGAAGCGTTGACCCGAGCTGGGCGGCGTACTTCAAGACCAACGGCAACGGCCACGGTGGTCAGGCAGCTCCGGCGAGTACGCCGTCAGCAGCCACCAGCGCCCCGGCCGCCAGCGCCCCGGCGACCTCGTCGAGCGCGAACGTCCCGGCCGCCGGGAAGCCGGCGCCCGCGAAGGGCGGCACGTCGACCACCGAGACCCGGGCGCGCTCGGGAAGCCAGGCTCCCCGCGCCACCCCGCGTCCGGACACGGCGGCGGCCGAGCCGGCCAAGGGCACCGACAAGCCGGTGCCGAAGGAGAAGAAGGAGCCGGCGCCGGCGCCGGCGACCGACCAGCCGACGTACACCGTGCTGCGCGGGGCCCCGGCCCGCACGGTCGCCAACATGGACGACTCGCTCAAGGTCCCGACCGCGACCTCGGTCCGCTCGGTGCCGGTCAAGCTCCTGTGGGACAACCGGATCGTGATCAACAACCACCTGTCCCGCGCCCGCGGCGGCAAGGTGTCCTTCACGCACCTGATCGGGTTCGCCCTGGTCAAGGCACTCAAGGCGATGCCCGAGATGAACGTCGGCTTCGACACCGTCGACGGCAAGCCCAACCAGATCACGCCGGCCCACATCAACCTCGGGCTGGCCATCGACATGCAGAAGAAGGACGGCACCCGCCAGCTCCTCGTGCCCAACATCAAGGGCGCCGAGACCATGGACTTCGCCGCCTTCTGGACGGCGTACGAGGAGGTCGTCCGCAAGGCCCGTGACGGCAAGCTCACCGTCGACGACTTCGCCGGCACGACCGTCTCCCTGACCAACCCCGGCACCATCGGCACCAACCACTCGGTGCCGCGGCTGATGCGGGGCCAGGGCGCGATCATCGGCGTGGGCGCGATGGAGTACCCACCCGAGTGGCAGGGCGCGTCGGAAGAGGCGATCACCCGCAACGCCATCAGCAAGGTGATGACGTTGACCTCGACGTACGACCACCGCGTCATCCAGGGTGCGCAGTCCGGCGAGTTCCTCCGTCGACTGCACCACCTGCTCCTGGGCGAGACCGGCTTCTACGACGAGATCTTCCGGGCTCTGCGGATCCCCTACGAGCCGATCCGCTGGAGCAACGACATCGCGACGTCCCATGACGACGAGATCTCCAAGCAGGCCCGCATCCTGGAGCTCATCCACGCCTACCGGGTGCGAGGTCACCTGATGGCAGACACCGACCCCCTGGAGTACCGCCAGCGCAGCCACCCCGACCTCGAGGTGGAGTCGCACGGGCTGACCCTGTGGGATCTCGACCGCGAGTTCGCCACCGGGTCCTTCGGCGGCGAGGGCCGGCCGTTCATGAAGCTGCGCGGCATCCTCGGGATCCTGCGCGACTCCTACTGCCGCACCACCGGCATCGAGTACATGCACATCATGGACCCCGAGCAGCGCCGCTGGATCCAGGAGCGGATCGAGCGACCGCACACCAAGCCGCCGCGCGAGGAGCAGCTGCGGATCCTGCTCAAGCTCAACCAGGCCGAGGCCTTCGAGACGTTCCTGCAGACCAAGTTCGTCGGCCAGAAGCGCTTCAGCCTCGAGGGCGGGGAGACCACGATCCCCGTGATCGACGAGTTCTGCGAGGCC
>JAICHQ010000127.1 GCA_025924815.1 Nocardioides sp. | reverse complement strand
CGCAGTCCTCCGACATCGCGGTCCTCGTGGTGGCGGCCGACGACGGCGTGATGCCCCAGACCGTGGAGGCGCTCAACCACGCCAAGGCCGCCGAGGTCCCGATCGTGGTCGCGGTGAACAAGATCGACAAGCCCGAGGCCGACCCGACCAAGGTCCGCGGACAGCTGACCGACTACGGGCTGGTGCCCGAGGAGTACGGCGGCGACACCATGTTCGTCGACGTCTCGGCCAAGTCCGAGCTCAACCTCGACAAGCTGCTCGAGGCGATCGTGCTGACCGCCGACGCGTCGCTGGACCTGCGGGCCAACCCGGAGCAGGACGCGCAGGGTCTGGTCGTCGAGGCCCACCTGGACCGCGGTCGCGGCCCGGTGGCGACGGTGCTGGTCCAGCGGGGCACGCTCCGCGTGGGCGACTCGATCGTCGCCGGTCCGGCGCACGGTCGCGTCCGAGCCCTGCTCGACGAGTACGGCGAGTCGATGGACGAGGCCCTCCCGGCGCAGCCGGCGATGGTGCTCGGGCTCTCGGCGGTGCCGGGTGCCGGGCAGAACTTCCTCGTCGTCGAGGACGACCGGATCGCCCGCCAGATCGCGGAGAAGCGTGAGGCACGCGAGCGTGCGGCCATGCAGGCCCAGCGCCGGGTGCGCCGTACCCTCGAGGACTTCATGGCCTCCATGGAGAAGGGCGAGAGCCAGGAGCTCACGCTGATCCTCAAGGGCGACGTGTCCGGCTCGGTCGAGGCCCTCGAGGACTCGCTGGCCAAGATCGACGTGGGCGACGAGGTGTCCCTGCGCGTCATCGACCGCGGGGTCGGTGCGATCACCGAGACCAACGTCATGCTGGCCGCGGCGTCCGACGCCATCATCATCGGGTTCAACGTCAGGCCGCAGGGCAAGGCGACCGAGCTGGCGGACAAGGAAGGCGTCGAGATCCGCTACTACTCGATCATCTACAACGCGATCGAGGAGATCGAGGCGGCCCTCAAGGGCATGCTCAAGCCCGAGTTCGAGGAGTCGACCCTCGGCCAGGCGGAGATCCGGGCGATCTTCCGCTCGTCGAAGATCGGCAACATCGCGGGCTGCATGGTCACCAGCGGGGTCATCCGCCGCAACGCCAAGGTGCGGGTCATCCGCGACGGCGCCGTCGTGGCGGACAACCTCGACCTGGCCTCGCTGAAGCGGGAGAAGGACGACGCAGCCGAGGTCCGCGAGGGCTTCGAGTGTGGTCTGGTACTGCGGAACTTCCAGGACATCAAGGAGGGCGACGTCGTCGAAGCCTTCGAGATGAAGGAGATCCCGCGGGCTTGAGCCCGTCCGTGGTCTCGGCAGGCTCGACCAGCGGTCGGGCCTGTCGAGACCCTCGTCGTCGATAGGAACCAGTCATGACCAGCCCCCGCGTCCGCAAGATCGCCGACCGGATCCAGGTGATCGTCGCGGAGATGCTCGAGCGGCGGATCAAGGACCCGCGGATCGGGTTCGTCACCGTGACCGACGTCCGGGTCACCGGCGACTCCCAGCAGGCGACGGTGTTCTACACGGTGCTCGGCGAGGAGACCGACCTGGTCAGCACCGCGGCGGCGCTGGAGTCGGCCAAGGGGTTGCTCCGCTCGGAGGTCGCCAAGCAGCTCGGCATGCGGCACGCGCCGACGCTGAGCTTCGTCCACGACGCCCTGCCCGCGAGCGCCCGTCATCTCGACGAGGTCCTGGCCCGGGCCAAGGCGCTCGACGAGGAGGCGGCCGCGCGGCGCGTCGAGGAGTACGCCGGTGAGGCCGACCCCTACAAGAAGCCGCGCGAGGACGACGAGGAGGACGAGCGCACCGAGGGCTTCGACGTGATGCCCTCGACCGACCGGGATGCGTGAGGTCCCGGCCGGGCTGGTCGTCGTCGACAAGCCCGCCGGGATGACCTCCCACGACGTCGTCTCGCGGGTACGCCGGCTGGCCGGCACGCGCAAGGTCGGGCACGCCGGCACCCTCGACCCGATGGCGACCGGCGTCCTCGTGCTGGGGCTCGAGCGGGCGACCCGGCTGCTCGGCCATCTCACGCTGACCGACAAGCGGTACGCCGCGACCATCCGGTTGGGAGTCACCACCACCACCGACGACGCCGAGGGCGAGGTCGTCGAGACCCGCTCGACCGACGCAGTCACGGAGGGCCGGGTGCGCGACGCCCTGGCGTCGTACGTCGGGGAGATCGACCAGGTGCCGAGCTCGGTGTCCGCGATCAAGGTCGGCGGCAAGCGCTCCTACGCGCGGGTGCGAGCCGGCGAGGCGGTCGATCTCCCCGCCCGCCGCATCACGATCCACGCGATCGACGTGGTGTCGGCCGACCTGCCACAGGTCGAGATCGAGGTCCACTGCTCCAGCGGCACCTACGTCCGGGCGATCGCCCGCGACCTGGGCGCTGCGGTGGGGGTCGGTGGGCACCTGACCGCACTGCGGCGTACGGCGGTCGGCTCGTTCACGCTCGCCGACGCGCGCACGCTCGAGGCGCTCACCGAGGAGCTCATGATCACTCCGATCGCCGACGCCGCCCGAGCCTCCTTCCCGGTCGTCGACCTCGACGACGAGCAGGCCGAGAACGTCCGCGTCGGCCGCCGGCTCGACCTCGCTCTCGACGCGACCACCGCGCTGTTCGCGGCGGACGGACGGTTCCTGGCGCTGTACGAGCCGCACGGCGACACGGCCCGGGCCGTGGCGGTCTTCGTCTGAGACCGGGATCCGGCCAGGCCCTCCTCCCCGGCGCCGTGGCAGGGTGAGCCGGTGACCTCGGTGCTCTGGCTGCGACGGGATCTCCGGCGCCACGACCTGCCGGCCCTCGGCGCCGCCGCGCATGCGACCGACGGTGACGTGCATGTGCTCTTCGTGATCGACCCCGTGCTGTGGGACAACGCCGGCCCCGTGCGCAGGGGCTGGCTGGCCGCCAGCGTGCGCGCGGCCGTCGAGTCCTACGACGGACACCTCACCCTCCGCGTCGGCGACCCCGTCACCACGGTCGTCGCCACCGCCGCGGAGGTGGGCGCGCGCTCGGTGCACGTCAGCGCCGAGACCACGCCGTACGGCGCCCGACGCGACGCCGCGGTCCGCCGCGGCCTGGCCGACCAGGGCATCGACTGGGTCGCGACCGGCTCGCCGTACGCCGTCGGGCCGGGCAGGGTGACCAAGAAGGACGGGGAGCCCTACCGCGTCTTCTCACCGTTCGCCCGCGCCTGGCGCGAGCACGGCTGGGCCGAGCCGGCGCCCACGCCACGCGGCGTGAGATGGGGCGAGCAGTGCAGCGACCCCGACGCGGCGACGCGCCTCGACCGGGCGGTGTCCGAGTGCCCGGTCGACCTGCCGACGGCCGGCGAGGAGGTCGCGCTCCGGCGGTGGCGCGCGTTCCGCGACGAGCGCATCGCCGACTACGCGGAGGCACGCGACCGGCCCGACCTGCCGGGCACGTCACGGCTCTCCCCCTACCTCAAGGTCGGTGCGATCCACCCGCGCACGATCCTCGCCGACCTCGCCCGACGACGCGGTCGCGCGGTGTCGGCGTACGTCGACGAGCTGGCGTGGCGGGAGTTCTTCGCCGACGTGCTCCATGCCGAGCCCGGCTCCGCGTGGCACGACCTGCGCCCCGAGCTCCGCTCGATGCCGTACGACGAGCCGGACGACGTGGTCGCCGCGTGGCGGCAGGGACGCACCGGCCTCCCGATCGTGGACGCCGGCATGCGCCAGCTCGCGGAGACGGGCTGGATGCACAACCGGGTCCGGATGATCACCGCGAGCTTCCTGTGCAAGGACCTGCACGTGTGGTGGCCCGTGGGCGCGCGGCACTTCCTCGACCGGCTGCTGGACGGCGACGTGGCGAGCAACAACCACGGCTGGCAGTGGATCGCGGGCACCGGCACCGATGCCGCGCCGTACTTCCGGGTCTTCAACCCGATCACCCAGGGCCGGAGGTTCGACCCCGACGGTGACTACGTGCGCCGCTGGGTTCCCGAGCTGGCGCACGTCGCCGGGAAGGGGGTGCACGAGCCGTGGAAGGTCCACGTCGGCTACCTCCACGGCTACCCCGAGCCGGTGGTCGACCACGGGGTGGAGCGGGTCGAGGCCCTGCGCAGGTACGACGCGGCCCGGCGCGGAGCGACAGGAGCGGCTGACTAGGCTGCCGGACGTGCAGATCTGGCGGTCCCTGGACGACGTTCCGGCCGACCTCGGCCGCACGGTGGTGGTGATCGGCAACTTCGACGGCGTCCACCTCGGCCACCAGCGCGTGATCGGCGAGGCGCGGGCGACGGCGGAAACCGAGACCCTCAGGGTGGTGGCAGTGACCTTCGACCCGCACCCGATGGCTGTCCTGCGCCCCGAGCACGCGCCCACGACGATCACCGACATCGTGACCCGGGCCGGGCTGCTCCGCGACGCCGGAGTCGACGACGTCCTGGCCCTTCCCTTCGACCGTGAGGTGGCGTCGTGGACCCCGGAGGAGTTCGCCCGGCGCGTCCTCTGCGACGCGCTGCACGCCGCCGTCGTGGTCGTCGGGGCCAACTTCCGCTACGGCGCCCGGGCCTCCGGCGACGTCGCCACCCTGACCGCCAGCGGGGAGGCGCTGGGGTTCCGGGCGGTCGGCGTGCCCCTCGACGGCGGCCCGCAGGTCTGGTCCTCGACCTACGTCCGCACCTGCCTGGCCGCCGGAGACGTGGCCGGTGCCGCCCAGGCGCTGGGACGGCCGTTCACGGTGCGCGGCGTGGTCGTGCGCGGCGACCGGCGAGGGCGCGAGCTCGGGTTCCCGACGGCCAACGTGCCGACCCGCGTGATGACAGCGGCTCCCGCCGACGGGGTGTACGCCGGGTGGCTGACGCGGCTCGACAGCGGCGAGCGGCTCCCGGCGGCGATCAGCGTCGGCACCAATCCGACGTTCGACGGCGAGCGTGAGCGGCGCGTCGAGTCCTACGTGCTCGACCGTGACGACCTGGAGCTCTACGACGTGGAGGTGGAGGTGGCATTCGTGGACCGGATCCGCGGGATGGTGCGGTTCGACGGTGTCGGGGCGCTGGTCGAGACCATGCACGACGACGTACGCCGCGCCCGCGAGCTCCTCCAGGAGGCGGCATGACCGAGCGGCGACCGATCGTCGACCTCACCGACGAGCAGGCGCGCCGCGCGCTCGTCCTCAAGTGGGGGACGGTCCCGAAGGACGTCATCCCCGCCTGGGTGGCGGAGATGGACTACGCGCTCGATCCGGTGGTCCACGAGGCGCTGCTCCGCGCCGTGCGGGACGGCGTCACCGGCTACCCCGTCTTCGGGTACACGCCCGAGCTCGCCGAGGCCTACGCCGGGTTCGCCGCGCGGCACTACGGCTCCCGTGTCGAGCCCGAGTGGGTCCATCCGGTCGTGGACGTGACCAGCGGGGTGCGGGTGGTCCTCGACACCCTCTCGGAGCCCGCTCCGGTGGCGTTCCTGGTGCCGGGCTACTCGCCCCAGCTGGACGTGGCCGAGGTGACCGGTCGCCGTCGGGTCGACGTCGCCGTCGATCCCGACGCGGAGCGGGCCGAGGTGGACCTCGACCAGCTCGAGTCGCTGCTCGCCGGCGGGGCCCGGACCCTGCTGCTGACCCAGCCGCACAACCCCTGGGGCCGGGTCTTCAGCCGGACCGAGCTCGAGCGCATCCGCGACGTGGTGGTGCGACACGGCGCCCGCGTGGTCTGCGACGAGATCCATGCGCCGCTGGTTCTCCCCGGCGCGAGCCACACGTCCTACCTCGACCTCGACGGGACCCACGACCACGCCGTCGCGGTCGTGGCGGCGTCGAAGGCGTTCAACACCGCCGGCCTGCGCTGCGCCCAGCTGGTGGTTCCGTCGGCTTCCGACCGGGCCAGGCTGGCCGCGGCGCCGATGGCACGCAACGACTCGTGGTCGCCGCTCGGTGTCGTGGCCGCAGTGGCGGCGTACGCCGACGGCGATCCGTGGCTGGCCTCGCTGGTCGAGCGGCTCGACCAGCTCCGGACGCAGCTGGGCGGGCTGCTCGCCGAGCACCTGCCCGCGGCACGGATGCGTCCGCTGGAGGCGACGTACCTGGTCTGGCTCGACGCTCGCGCCTACGGCCACGACGACCCCGCGGCGGTCGCGCTGGAGCGGGGCAGGGTCAAGCTCGGACCGGGTCACGAGTACGCCCCGGGACTGGGCGGCCATGTGCGGCTCAACCTGGCGACCAGCTCCGCCCGGCTCGCCGAGATCGTCCGCCGGCTCGCCTCCGCCTGGGTCTGAGCGACGCCACATCGCGCGCCCCGGTGTCTCAGGGGCGGGGGCTGCAGGTTTCCCCGGACGTCCGGGGAAACCTGCACTTAGGAGGCGTTGCAATGGCCACGAAGTGACAGGAACCCGTTCCCTATGTGAAAGCAGGGAGGGTGGGTGCGACACGCAGGAAGGCGAGGATCCGCGCGACCGTGGCTTCGGGCTTGTGGAGTTCGGCCCAGGTGATCCGGATGCAACGCCAACCTGTCGTCTCCGCGCGGTCCCTGGTCCGGGTGTGGTGGCTAGTCTCCTCTCTCAGGCTGAGGGACGGGGAGAGCATGAGCAAGTCGCTGTGGCGTGTCCTCGGCAGCTGGTCCCTGTTCTCCTCCGCCCAATGGATGTTCATGGTCGCCGCCGGGGTGGCGGCGTACAACCACTCCGGGGCAGGGGCGGTCGGCGTCGTCGCGGTGGCCCGGCTCGTGCCGGCGCTCTTCGCCGCACCGGTCGCCGGCACCCTGATCGACCGGCTGGACCGCTCGCGGGTGG
>JAICHQ010000126.1 GCA_025924815.1 Nocardioides sp. | reverse complement strand
TCGTTCATCTTCGCCGGCCCCACCGGCGTCGGCAAGACCGAGCTGGCCAAGACCCTCGCCGAGTTCCTCTTCGGTGACGAGGACAGCCTGATCCAGCTCGACATGAGCGAGTTCAGCGAGAAGCACACGGTCTCGCGGCTGTTCGGGTCCCCTCCCGGCTACGTCGGCTACGAGGAGGGCGGTCAGCTCACCGAGAAGGTGCGCCGCAAGCCGTTCTCCGTCGTCCTGTTCGACGAGGTCGAGAAGGCCCACCCCGACATCTTCAACAGCCTGTTGCAGATCCTGGAGGAGGGTCGGCTCACCGACTCCCAGGGGCGCGTGGTCGACTTCAAGAACACCGTGATCATCATGACCACGAACCTCGGCACCAAGGACATCGCCAAGGGCGTCAACCTCGGCTTCGCGCAGACCGGCGACGCCGCCGGCTCTTACGAGCGGATGAAGAACAAGGTGCAGGAGGAGCTCAAGCAGCACTTCCGTCCGGAGTTCCTCAACCGGGTCGACGAGATCATCGTGTTCCCGCCGCTGTCGCAGGAGCAGATCATCCACATGGTCGACAACATGATCGCGGGGGTCGAGCTCCGGCTGAAGGACCGCGACATGACGCTCGAGCTGACCCAGAAGGCCAAGGACCTCCTTGCCACCCGTGGCTTCGACCCCGTGCTCGGTGCCCGGCCGCTGCGCCGCACCATCCAGCGCGAGATCGAGGACACCCTCGCCGAGAAGATGCTGTACGGCGAGGTCGGGCCGGGTCAGATCGTGCTCGTCGACGTCCAGGGCGAGGGCCCGACGGGGGAGTTCACGTTCAAGGGCCAGAAGATGGCCGAGCTGCCCGACCTGCCTCCGCTCGAGACCGTCGCGGTCGAGCCCTCGGCGGGCCCGGCGGGCCGCGGTGAAGGTCCCGACGAGACGCCGGGCCCGGCCGACGTCGAGAAGTCGGCCGGCACGGACTGACCTCCGGCCGGGGTCCCCGACTGCCGTGCTGCGGTGGCATCGGGGAGGATGACGCATCGGGACCGGCGCGCGGACGCCGGCGCCAGGAGGTGCGTGGTCGGTGATCTTGTCGGTGACCACGCTCAAGGACTCCGCCTCGAACGTCGAGAAGTGGGTCCGTCGCAACCTCGCGGGCGGGATCGACCACATGGTCGTCTTCGTCGACGGTCCGCAGCCGGAGGTGGAGGCCCTGCTCGGGGCCCACCCGCACGTCACGTCGCTGACGGCCGACGCCGCGTGGTATGCCGACGCTCCGTGGGAGCTGCTCAACGACCGGCAGATCGTCAACGCGGCGCTGACCTCGAGGCTCCTGGCCGGGATGCCCTGGGCCGACTGGCTCTTCCACCTCGACGGCGACGAGGTCGCCCAGATCGACCGCGCCGACCTGTACGGGCTCGCTCCCGAGACCCGTGCCGTGCGGCTGCGCGCGGTCGAGGCCGTGGGGCTGCTGCATCCTGACCGCGACCCGACGCTGTTCAAGCGAAGGTTGACCCCGGGCGAGCTCCAGCTGCTGACGGTCCTCGGCGCACTGAACGAGCCCGACAACGCGGCGTACTTCCGCGGTCACACCTTGGGCAAGCCCGGGCTGCGCCCGACCCTCGACCTCGCCATCGGCGTCCACCACGTGATCGACCGCGAGGCCAACCGGGAGCGGCTGGTCGAGGCGCCGGGGCTGCGCCTGCTGCACTACGAGTCGCCGAGCGGGGACGAGTTCGTCCGCAAGTGGATGGCATTGCTCGGCTCCGGGGGGCACGTCGGGCAACGCGGCCACCGCGCCACCGTGGCCGACTCGATCCGCACCCTGCTCGCCCTCGACCTCGACGAGGCCGACACCAGGGCCTTCCTCTACCGGCTCTACGAGCGTCTCGGGCTCGACGACGTCGGGCTGCTGCACCGGCTCGGCCTCCTCGTCGAGACCGACCCCGATGCCCGAGATCGCTCCGTGACCTCGGATCCGGAGGGGGTCCGGCAGCTCCGGGTCCTGCTGGATCGTGCCCGCGGCGTCGCGAAGCTCGGCTTCCGGCCCAAGCAGGTCGGCCGAGACGTCGACGCCGTCGTGCGGCGGCTGCAGGTGGGGTTGTGAGAGTCCGTGGGGGCGCCCGGCCCCTCTTGGGCGGCGTGGGCACGGCGTGAGAGGGTTCAGCCGCTGGTGCGTTCACGTCGGTACGCCGGAGGAGGCTGCGTGATCATCTCGGCCACGACCGTGAAGGACTCCCGGGAGAACGTCGAGAAGTTCGTCCGTCGCAACCTGCTCGGTGGGATCGACCACCTGGTCCTGTTCCTGGACGCGCCGCTCCCCGACGTCGAGGACCTCCTCGAGGGACATCCCGACGTCACGTTCGTACGCGCGTACGGCGAGTGGTGGGGCGACATGGCCCCCGGTGGGCTGAACTCGCGGCAGATCAACAACGCCTCCCTGGCCTCCCAGCTGGTCGCCGGCATGCCCTGGGCCGACTGGATGTTCATGCTCGACGGCGACGAGGTCGCCCGTCTCGATCTCGACGTCCTCGCCCGGCTCGACCCGTCGATCCGGGCGGTGCGGCTCCTGCCGATGGAGGCTGCGAGCCGGCTGCACCCCGACTCCGACCCGACCCTGTTCAAGCGCCGGCTCGACGACGACGAGCTGCACCTGCTGCACGTGCTCGGTGTCATCAAGGAGCCCAAGCTGCGGTCGTACTTCCGCGGGCACATGTCGGGCAAGCCGGGCGTCCGCCCCAGCCCCGACCACGCACTGGGAGTGCACCACGTCGTCCACACCGGCACCCGTGAGCGGGTCCGGGGCGTCACCGATCCGGGCCTGATGCTGCTGCACTACGAGTCGCACAACGGCGACGAGTTCGTCCGCAAGTGGATGGCGCTGCTGTCGTCGGGGGTCGACGTGCGGCAGCACAAGAAGCGCGCACCCCTGGCGCGGTCGATCACGGCCCTGCTGGCCCTCGGCCTCCCCGAGGACGAGACGGCCGCATTCCTCGAGGCGCTGTACGAGCGGGTCGCGCTCGACGACATCGCGACCCTCGCACGCCTCAAGCTCCTGGTCGAGATCGACCCCGACGCGGGTCAGCGCCGCCCACGCCCTCCGGAGGCGGAGATCCAACAGCTGCGGGAGCTGTTGGACCGCGCGTACGCCGCGCCCAAGCGGGTCTTCCGACCGCGCTCGCAGAACCCACGGACCCCGAGGGTGATCGCGCGGCTCCAGCAGGGCGTCCGCTGACGGTGGACGCCCGCGGGCGCTGAGCTCAGTGGGCCGTGTGCAGGTTCAGCACCAGGACGCCGAGGATGATCAGCGCGAGCGCGGAGACCTTGACCAGGTCGAGACGTTCGCCGAGCGCGACCGCGCCCACCGCAGCGATGGCGGCCGTCCCCAGCCCGGACCACACGGCGTACGCCACCGACACCGACATCTGCCGGGTGACGACTGCCAGGAGCCAGATGGACACGGCGTAGCCGCCCAGCACGAGCAACGACCAGGGGAGGTCGGAGAATCCGCGCGTGCGGGGCAGGACCGCGGTGGCGCCGACCTCGATGCCGATGGCGGCAAGCAGGACGACGAACGGGCTGAACATGGTGCACTCTCCCTGAAGGTGTAGCGGGCGCTACATTCCTACTGTAGCGCTTGCTACACGACGGGTTCAAATCGATTTCCACCGCTAAGGTGTCGGCGTGGCCACACGTCGCGAGGAGCTCGCCGAGGCAGCCACCGACTATGCGCTGGAGCACGGGCTGATCGGGCTGAGCCTGCGGCCGCTGGCCGAGGCGCTCGGCACGAGCGACCGGATGCTGCTGTACCACTTCGCCGACAAGGACGACCTGGTCGCCACCATCCTGCGGACCACCAGCGCGCGCTCCGTGGGCACCCTGCGCGAGCTGCCTCCCTCGCGGGACCTCCGGACCGCCGTCCTCGATCTGTGGCAGGCCGTGACCACGGGATCGCAGGAGCGGTGCCAGCGGCTGTACGTCGAGGCCGCCGCTCTCGGGCTCTTCGGGCGCGAGCCGTACGCGACGGCGGTGCGGGCGACGAATGCCCAGTGGGTGTCGGCCGTGGCGGCGCACTTCTGTCGCGTCGGCCTGCCGAAGGCGGCTGCCCGCCAGGCCACGGTCCTGGTGGACGCCACGTTCATGGGTCTGCAGCTCGACGAGCCCCTCGACTCGGCCACCCAGCTGCGCCGCACCGTCAACGACCTCGCCGACGCCGTCGTCGCGCGCTGGGGCGGGGCGTCGGATCAGTCCGGAAGCGCGTAGGAGTCTTCCCGCCGAACGAGCAGACCGTCGGCCAGCAGCGAGACCAGGCAGCGGTCGCGCTGGGCGTCGTCCGGCCAGGCGTCGGCGATGCCGGCCGCGCTCACGGCGGTGTGCGCGTCACGGGCCAGCGCCATCAGCCGGCCGCGACACTGCCGGTCGGTGCCCGACCAGGCCTGACCCCGGCGCGGGGGTCCGTCGTACGCCGGGTAGCCGGCCGCGCGCCACGCGCACTCTCGACGCACCGGGCAGTCCTCACAGCTCGGCGTAACGGCCGTGCAGACCAGTGCCCCGAGCTCCATCAGGGCCACCGACCAGGTCGCGGCCGTCGGTTCGTCGTCGGGGAGGAGACCGTTCGCGAGGTCCTTCTCGGCGGCGGACATGGTGGTGGCCGGGAACTCGACCCCGGTCACGACCCTGGCCAGGACCCTCCGGACGTTCGTGTCGAGCACCGCCCGCCGGCGCCCGAACGCGAAGGCGAGCACGGCGGAGGTCGTGTAGTCGCCGACGCCGGGCAGGCCCCGCAGGGCGTCGACGTCGTCGGGCACCCGGCCGTCGTGGTGCTCGACGATCGCCCTCGCTGCGGCGTGCAGCCGGATCGCCCGCCGCGGGTAGCCCAGCCGCCCCCAGGCGCGGATCGCCTCGCCCGACGACTCCGCGGCGAGGTCGCGCGGATGCGGCCAGCGTGCCAGCCACGCGTCGTACACCGGGAGCACCCGCGCCACCGGCGTCTGCTGGAGCATGAACTCCGAGACCAGCACGCCCCAGGGCGTCGCGCTCGTACGCCGCCAGGGCAGGTCGCGGGCGTGCTCGTCGTACCACGCCAGCAGCGGGGCGTGGAGGGTGGACACGGAGCGATCGTAGAAGGCGTGCGTGTCCTCGCTCGCCGGCGCCGGCCCGCTGGTTAGCGTGGCTGCATGGGTGGACTGACGCGCGGCCGGCTGCCGGCACGTGTCTACTGGGTCCGCCGCCTGATGCTGCTGGGCATCGCGGCGCTCCTCGTCGTGGGCATCGCGAAGACGCTCGGAGGGTCGAGCGACGCGTCGGGCAACGACACGGCGGCCCCCGTCGCCGACACGTCGCCGGTCGCCGGCGCGCCGGCCTCGGCCGCCCCGTCGTCGTACGGCCCCTTCGCCGACGCGTCACCGAAGGGCCACGCCCAGAAGAGGGACACCGCCGACGACCCGGTGCCGCGCGTCGCCATGCCGTCCGGCCCCTGTGCGGCCGACGACGTCGCGATCACCCCCTCGGTGCCGGACCCGGTGGCCGGCAGCGACGTCTCGCTGGTCCTGGACATCTCCAGCCTGAACACCCCCGCCTGCACCTGGACCCTGTCGGGCAAGACGCTGGCCTTGAAGATCACCTCGGGGCCCGACCTGATCTGGACCACGACCGAGTGCGCCAAGACGATCCCGGCCCAGGACCTCGTGCTGCGGCAGTCGGACCCGACGCGGGTCCGACTGACTTGGGACGCGCGGCGCTCGGAGCCCGGCTGCCCGGTGCAGACCGAGTGGGCCCTGCCCGGCACCTACCACCTCCATGTGGCCGCCCTGGCCGGACGCCCGCAGGACGTCACCTTCCTGCTGACCGTGCCCACCGCGCCCGAGACCACCACGACCGCCCACCCGCGGCAGCACCACGGACAGGGCAAGAATGGGCAGAAGGGTCAGCAGGGCTGAAGTCCGGCGGTCAGACGTAGCGCTCCAGGATCGACGACTCGGCCAGCCTGGAGAGGCCCTCGCGCACACTGCGCGCCCGCAGCTCGCCGACACCGTCGACCGCCTGGAGGTCGTCTACCCCGGCCGAGAGCAGCTTCTGCAGGGTGTCGAAGTGGTCGACGAGGCGCTCGACCACGCTCGAGGGCAGGCGGGGGACCTTCGCCAGCAGCCGATAGCCCCGAGGGGCGACCGCCCCGTCGAGGTGCTCGCCGAGCCCGAGGGCCCGGGCCGCGGACGCCGGGTCGACCAGCTCGATCGAGGAGAGCCCCTCGAGCCGGGCCAGCGCCGCCTCCGGCCCCTTCGCCCGCCGGCCCGAAGGCAGGTAGTCGCGGACCACGAGCTCGCGCTCCTGGTCGACGCCCGTCACCAGCTCCTCCAGCTGCAGCGACAGCAGGCGACCGTCGGTGCCGAGCTCGAGCACGTAGTCCTCGATCTCGCGAGCGATCCGGATGACCATCTCCAGGCGCTGGGCGACGACGGCGACGTCGCGCACGGTGACCAGGTCCTCGATCTCGAGGGCCGACAGGGTCGCGGAGACCTCGTCGAGACGGAGCTTGTAGCGCTCGAGGGTGGCCAGGGCCTGGTTGGCGCGCGACAGGATCGCGGCCGAGCCTTCGATCACGTGCCGCATCTCACCGACGTACGCCGCGATGATCTGCATCGACTGCGACACCGAGACCACCGGGAAGCCGGTCTGGCGCGCGACCCGGTCGGCGGTGCGGTGCCGGGTGCCGGTCTCGTCGGAGTGGATCGACGGGTCGGGCATCAGGTGGACGGCCGCGCGGGTGATCCGGGTCAGGTCGCGGTCGACGATGATCGCGCCGTCCATCTTCGCCAGCTCGCGCAGCCCGGTCGCGCTGAACGGTACGTCGAGGGTGAAGCCGCCGGTGCAGATCGACTCCACCGTGCGGTCATGGCCGAGGACGATCAGGGCGCCGGTGCGCCCCCGCAGGATCCGCTCCAGGCCGTCGCGCAGAGCCGTGCCGGGGGCGATGGCCGACAGGGTGGCGCGCAGGCGCGGCGTGTCGTCGTTCCCGATGGCGCCGGCCACCTGACCTCCCCTCGTCGGCGTGCGGCGTCAGTGTAGGGCGTCGGGTCAGCCCGGGCCGTCGGTGTCGCCGTTCTGGGTCTCCCACGCGATGACGTGGAGGACGGCGTTGATCAGCGCCAGGTGGGTGAACGCCTGCGGGAAGTTGCCGAGGTGGTGGCCGCTGTGGGGGTCGTTCTCCTCGCCGTAGAGCTCCAGCGGCCCTGCGAAGGACAGCAGCTTCGCGAACAGCTGGTGGGCGAGGTGGTGCTCCCCGAT
>JAICHQ010000125.1 GCA_025924815.1 Nocardioides sp. | reverse complement strand
GCGCCTCGAGGCGCTCGAGGACCGGCTGCGCAACCGGTTCGAGTGGGGCCTGATCACCGACGTCCAGCCGCCCGACCTCGAGACCCGGATCGCGATCCTGCGCAAGAAGGCCGCGATGGACCGGCTCTCCGCGCCGGCCGACGTGCTCGAGTTCATCGCCAGCAAGATCCAGACCAACATCCGCGAGCTCGAGGGCGCGCTGATCCGGGTCACCGCGTTCGCGAACCTCAACCGCCAGGAGGTCGACATGACCCTGGCCGAGATCGTCTTGAAGGACCTGATCCCCGAGGGCGGCGAGCCGGAGATCACCGCCGCGCTGATCATCGCCCAGACCGCGGCGTACTTCGGCCTGTCCATCGAGGAGCTGACCGGCCCGAGCCGCGGCCGCCACCTGGTGATGGCCCGCCAGATCGCGATGTACCTGTGCCGCGAGCTCACCGACCTCTCGCTGCCCAAGATCGGCGCCCAGTTCGGCAACCGCGACCACACGACCGTGATGTACGCCGACCGGAAGATCAACCAGCTCCTGGCCGAGCGCCGCGCCGTGTTCAACCAGGTCAGCGAGCTCACCAACCGGGTCAAGCTGCAGGCCCGGTCGGCGTGAGCCGCGGCCGCCGCGGGCGTGCCGCCGAACTACACGCCTGGAAGATGTGGGGCGTGGTGTGAGCGAGCCCGGCGCGTCGTCCACAGCCGCTGTGCACGCGCGTACGTCGCGACTCCGGGCGGTCGCGGGCGACCACAGGAGCCGCGAGTTCCGCACCTCCGGGTCCACAGCCCGTGTGGACGGCGAATCCGGCCCTGACCTGGGCCGACCCGGTTCTTCCACAGTTTCCACCGTTGCTACGACTCCCACTCACCTACCCTCATCGACCGGGACCTCCGCAACCTCTGTGATCCGGCCTTCCTGGGGACGAACCGGGCGGCACTCCCGCCTGAGGGTGCCGCGTGGCAGGATGCGCAGTCCACGATTCCCCCGGTGCGGCTCCGTCGAGCCCGCCGCTCCTCTGTCTTGCGAAGGAACAGCCACGTGAAGTTCCGCGTCGACCGCGACGTACTCGCGGATGCCGTCGCCTGGGCGGCACGCAGCCTTCCGGTCCGCCCCAGCGTCCCGGTCCTGTCCGGGCTGCTCGTCGAGGCCAGCGACGACGGCCTGGTGCTGTCGACGTTCGACTACGAGACCTCGGCCCGCGCCACGCTCAACGCCGAGGTCTCCGACGAGGGCCGGGCGCTGGTCAGCGGGCGCCTGCTCTCCGACATCTGCCGGAGCCTGCCGGCCAAGCCCGTGGAGATGGTGCTCGACGGCACCCGGGTCAGCCTGACCTGCGGCTCCGCGCGCTTCAGCCTGCAGACGATGCCGGTCGAGGACTACCCCGCACTGCCCGACATGCCGGCCGCGAGCGGGACGGTCTCCAGCGACGTGTTCGCCCACGCCGTCCAGCAGGCCGTCACCGCGGCCGGCCGCGACGACATGCTCCCGGTCCTGACCGGCGTGCGCATCGAGATCTCCGGCTCGTCGATCTCCATGCTCGCCACCGACCGCTTCCGTCTCTCCCACCGCGAGCTGGACTGGCAGCCGATCAGCCCCGACGAGTCGCTGGCCGCGCTGGTCCCCGCCCGCGTGCTCGGTGACACCGCCCGGTCCCTGACCGCAGGCAGCGAGGTCACGATCGCGCTGGCCGCCGGCGGCAGCGGCGAGGGGATCATCGGGTTCGAGGGCTCGGGCCCCGGCGGCACCCGGCGTACGACGACCCGACTGCTCGACGGGGAGTTCCCCAAGGTCCGGAGCCTGTTCCCCAGCGAGCACCTGACCACCGCGACGGTCGACAAGACCGCCTTGATCGAGTCGCTCAAGCGCGTCGCGCTCGTGGCTGAGCGCAACACCGCGGTGCAGCTGGCGTTCTCCGACGGCACGCTGACCCTCGACGCGGGGTCGGGCGACGAGGCCCAGGCCAGCGAGTCGATCGAGGCCACGATCCAGGGCGACGACATCACCACCGGCTTCAACCCGCAGTTCCTGCTCGACGGGCTGCAGGTCATCGACGAGGCCGTCGTCGAGCTGGCGTTCACGGTGTCGACCAAGCCCGTTGTCATCAGTGGTTCGATGGGAGACAGTGACCCCACAGGCGACGGCACCGGATTCCGCTACCTCCTGATGCCTCGCCGCCTGCTCTCCTGAACCGAATCCCGCAAGGAGCGTGTGCATGGAACTCGGACTCGTCGGCCTGGGCAAGATGGGTGGCAACATGCGCCAGCGGCTCCGCGACGCCGGCCACACCGTGGTCGGCTTCGACCGCAACCCCGACGTCTCCGACGCGAGCAGCCTGGCCGACATGGTGGAGCAGTTGCCCAGCCCCAAGGTGGTCTGGGTGATGGTGCCGGCAGGCGACCCGACCCGCGAGACCGTCCGCGAGCTGGCCGGCCGCCTCGGCGCCGGCGACCTGGTGGTCGACGGCGGCAACTCCAAGTGGACCGACGACCGGGCCAACGCCGACCTCCTCGCCGAGCAGGACATCGGCTTCGTCGACTGCGGCGTCTCCGGCGGGGTCTGGGGCCTGAAGAACGGCTACGCCCTGATGTGCGGCGGCTCCGACGAGGACGTCGCGAAGGTGCAGCCGGCCCTGGACGCCCTCAAGCCCGAGGGAGACTCCGGCTTCGTCCACGCCGGCAAGACGCCGGGGGCCGGGCACTTCTCGAAGATGGTCCACAACGGCATCGAGTACGCCGTGATGCAGGCCTACGCCGAGGGCTGGGAGCTGCTGGACAAGATCGACATGGTCGAGAACGTCACCGAGGTCTTCAACTCCTGGCGCCAGGGCACCGTGATCCGGTCCTGGCTGCTCGACCTCCTGGTCGCCGCCCTGCAGGAGGACGCCCATCTGGACAAGATCGCCGGCTACGCCGCCGACTCGGGCGAGGGCCGCTGGACCGTGGAGGCCGGGATCGACAACGGCGTCGCGATGCCGGCGATCGCGGCGGCGCTGTTCGCCCGGTTCGTCTCCCAGCAGGACGACAGCCCCGCGATGAAGGCGGTCGCGGCGATGCGCAACCAGTTCGGCGGCCACGCGGTGAAGACCGAGGCGCCCCCGGGCGGCGACGCGTCGACCACCGGCTGACCCACCGAAGGCCGCCGGTTTGTACGTCGCGCACCTGACCCTGGTCGACTTCCGCTCCTATGCGACCGCGGAGGTCCCCCTCGAGCCCGGCGCCACGGCGTTCGTCGGTCGCAACGGCCAGGGCAAGACCAACCTCGTCGAGGCGGTCGACTACCTGTCCCGGCTCAGCTCGCACCGGGTCGCCGGCGACGGCCCGCTGGTGCGGGCCGGGGCCGACCGGGCGCTGGTGCGCGCCGCCGTCGTGCGCGACGGGCGCGAGGCCGTGCTCGAGGTCGAGATCAACCCCGGCCGCTCCAACCGGGCACGGGTCAACCGCGCCGATCTCGCCCGGGCCCGTGAGCTGGTGGGCCTGGTGCGCACCGTGATCTTCGCCCCCGACGACCTTGCCCTGGTCAAGGGCGACCCGTCCGGGCGGCGGGCCTTCCTCGACGACCTGCTCGTGCTGCGCGCGCCGCGACTGGCCGGCGTACGCCAGGACTACGAGCGGGTGCTGCGCCAGCGCAACTCCCTGCTCAAGACCGCCGGTCACTCGCGGCGCGGCTCCTCGGGCACCGGCTCCTCGAGCAGCGGGGATCCCCTGGCGACGCTCGGCGTGTGGGACGCCCACCTCGCGCGCACCGGAGCGGAGATCCTGGCCGAGCGGCTGCGCCTCGTCGCCGAGCTGAGACCCTTCGTCGGCAACGCCTACGCCACGGTCGCCCGCGGGGCGACCGCGGACGACGCCGGTCTGGAGTACCAGCCCAGCCTGGAGATCGGCGATCTGACCGACCGCGCCGATCTGACCGAGCGGCTGTTGGACGAGCTGGAGCGCCGGCGTGCCGACGAGCTCGACCGCGGCGTCTCCCTGGTCGGCCCCCACCGCGACGAGCTCGCGCTGACCCTCGGCAACGGCGATCGGGCGGCCGCACCGCTGCCGGTGCGGGGCTACGCCTCCCACGGTGAGTCCTGGTCGTTCGCGCTCGCGCTGCGGCTGGCGTCGTACGACCTGCTGCGCGCCGACGGCGACGACCCGATCCTGATCCTCGACGACGTCTTCGCCGAGCTCGACGTCGAGCGCCGGGCCCAGCTGGCCGAGCTCGTCGCGGGCGCCGAGCAGGTGCTGGTCACAGCCGCGGTCGCCGACGACGTCCCGGAGAAGCTGGCCGGCACCCGGTTCGTGGTCGCCGACGGCGAGGTGAGACGTGAGTCCTGACGAGATGCCTCCCGAGCAGCCCGAGCCCGAGGCGGAGCACGCGCCCGACGGGCTCGACCTGGCGCGGACCCTGGCCCGGGTGACGGCCCGGTCGACGCCGGGGCGCAAGAGCGCCGTACGGCGCAAGAGCGCGCGCTCACCGCGCAGCGGCCGGGTCTCCGGCGCCCATCCCGACGACCGGGACCCGCAGACCCTCGACGCGGCGCTGACCCGGGTCGTCGACGACCACGGCTGGCAGGTCGACCTGAAGGTCGCCTCGATGTTCGCGCGCTGGGCCGACCTGGTCGGGACGGAGATCGGCGCGCACAGCCGGGCCGAGTCGTTCGCCGACGGCAAGCTGGTCGTCCGCACCGACTCCAGCGCCTGGGCGACCCAGCTCCGGCTCCTGGCGCCCACCGTCGTACGCCGGCTCAACGACGACCTCGGCCACGGCACCGTCGTGGTGATCGAGGTGCTCGGGCCCCACGCACCGTCGTGGAAGCACGGACCCCGGTCGGTCCGCGACGGTCGGGGGCCCCGCGACACCTACGGATAGGCCCTTGTCAGGGGCCTTCGACGGTATGGGGACCCGTCCGCCCCCCCGCTCGGCGCTCGGAGGTGGGTTTCTGAGCCTCCTGAGGCCGATTTCTGGCCCCCGACGCCCCGGTCCTGGGGATGGCGGCGTGGGATGCGGCCCCAGGACGGCTAGAATGGAGCGTGAGTGAAACGAGGCCGCGAGCTCATCGCACGCGGCCTGATCCATGTCAGAGGGCGAAGAGGTGCGTGTGAGCGACGAGACTCCCGAGCAGTCCCCGACCGAGTCCACCGCGGGCGCGACCGTCACCACCTCTCCACCGCCGGCCCCGATGCCCGCACCTCCCAACGGCGTGAAGTACGACGCGTCGGCGATCCAGGTGCTCGAGGGGCTCGAGGCGGTCCGCAAGCGCCCCGGCATGTACATCGGCTCCACCGGTGAGCGGGGCCTGCACCACCTGATCTGGGAGATCGTCAACAACGCCGTCGACGAGGCGCTGGCCGGCTACTGCGACCGGGTCGTGGTGACCCTGCTGGCCGACGGCGGCGTCCGGGTCAAGGACAACGGCCGCGGCATCCCGACCGACACCGCGCCAGGGCAGGACCTGCCGGCGGTGACGACGGTGCTCACCGTCCTCCACGCCGGCGGCAAGTTCGGCGGCGGCGGCTACAAGGTCTCCGGCGGTCTGCACGGCGTCGGCGTCTCGGTGGTCAACGCCCTGTCGAGCCGCCTGGTCGTCGAGGTCCGCAACCGGGGCCACGAGTGGCGCCAGTCGTTCTCGATGGGCGTCCCCGATGGTGGGCTGGAGGACCTGCGGACGCTGGAGCCCGGCGAGCGCACCGGCACGACGGTCACCTACTGGGCCTCACCGGACGTCTTCGAGACCACGACGTACTCCCTGGAGACCATCGCCTCCCGGATGCGCGAGTACGCCTTCCTCAACAAGGGTCTGGAGATCGTGGTCCGCGACGAGCGCCCGGCGGCGGCCGACGTGCTCGAGGCGGTGCAGGACGACACCGTGTCGGCCGAGGTCGACCAGGCGACGCCCGACGCCATCCACGAGGGCCGGCGCGGGGGCATCGAGCAGACGTTCCGCTACGACCGGGGCCTGGTCGACTTCGTCGAGTACCTCAACCGCCGCAAGACGCTGGCCAACCCCACCGTGATCTCCTTCGAGGCCGAGCAGAGCGAAGGCACCAACGGCGGCACCCAGGACCTCAGCCTCGAGATCGCCATGCAGTGGAACGTCTCGTTCAACGAGTCGGTGCACACCTTCGCCAACACCATCAACACCCCGGAGGGCGGCACCCACGAGGAGGGCTTCCGCTCCGCGCTCACCACCCAGGTCAACCACTGGGGCGAGGAGTGGGGCCTGATCAAGAAGCGCGAGGACCGCGTCTCGGGCGACGACGTGCGCGAGGGCCTGACCGCGATCGTGTCGATCAAGCTGACCGACGCCCAGTTCGAGGGCCAGACCAAGGCCAAGCTCGGCAACACCGAGGCCAAGGGCTTCGTCCAGCGGGTCGTCAACGACCAGCTCGGCGCCTGGCTCGAGCAGAACCCCACCGAGGGCAAGGACATCGTCCGCCGCGCCCAGGCGGCGGCCAGCGCCCGGATCGCCGCGCGCAAGGCGCGCGACCTGGCCCGTAGCCGCAAGGGCCTGCTCGGCGGCGGCGGCCTGCCCGGCAAGCTGTCCGACTGCCAGTCGACCAACCCCGAGGAGTGCGAGGTCTTCATCGTCGAGGGTGACTCGGCCGGCGGCTCCGCCCGACAGGGCCGCGACCCGCGGGTGCAGGCGATCCTGCCGATCCGCGGCAAGATCCTCAACGTCGAGAAGGCCCGCATCGACAAGGTCCTGGCCAACACCGAGGTGCAGTCGATCATCTCCGCACTGGGCACCGGCATCCACGAGGAGTTCGACCTCGACAAGCTGCGCTACCACAAGATCGTGCTGATGGCCGACGCCGACGTCGACGGCCACCACATCAACACCCTGCTGCTGACGCTGCTGTTCCGGTTCATGAAGCCGCTGATCGAGCACGGGTTCGTCTACATGGCCCAGCCGCCGCTCTACCGCCTGCGCTGGAACAAGCCGGCCGAGCACGAGTTCGTCTACTCCGACGCCGAGCGCGACGCGCTGATGAAGGACGGGCTCGCGCAGGGCAAGAAGCTGCCCAAGGAGAACCCGGTCCAGCGCTACAAGGGTCTCGGCGAGATGAACGCCGACGAGCTCTGGGAGACGACCATGGACCCGTCGGCGCGGATCCTGCTCCAGGTCACGCTCGAGGACGCGGCCCGGGCCGACGAGATCTTCTCGATCCTGATGGGCGAGGACGTCGACCAGCGACGCAGCTTCATCCAGCGCAACGCCAAGGACGTCCGCTTCCTCGACATCTAGCCGGTGCCGTCGTCGAGCGTGTCGAGGCCACGCTAGCGGAATCTAGAACAGAGACTAGACAAAGGTAGAGAGCCAGAGAATGACCGAGACCACGGGCAACCTGATCGGCGGCGGGGGCGACGGCGGCGGGCGGATCGAGCCGATCGACCTGCAGGAGTCGATGCAGCGCAGTTACATCGACTACGCCATGGCGGTCATCGTCGGCCGCGCTCTGCCCGAGGTGCGCGACGGCCTGAAGCCGGTCCACCGACGCGTGCTCTACGCGATGTACG
>JAICHQ010000124.1 GCA_025924815.1 Nocardioides sp. | reverse complement strand
CGAGCGAGGTCGCCCTCGCCGCGATGCACGGCGAGGAGATCCTCGACGCGAGCAGCCTGCCCCGGCGGTATGCAGGGTTCTCCTCGTGCTTTCGCCGCGAGGCCGGGTCGTACGGCCAGGACACCAAGGGGATCGTGCGCGTGCACTGGTTCGACAAGGTGGAGATGTTCTCGTTCTGCCCGCCGGACGAGGCGCGCGACGAGCACCGGCGGCTGCTGGCGTGGGAGAAGGAGTTCCTCGGGCTGCTCGAGCTGCCGTTCCAGGTTCTCGACATCGCCGCGGGCGACCTCGGGTCCAGCGCCGCGCGCAAGTTCGACTGCGAGGCTTGGATCGCCAGCCAGGGCCGCTACCGCGAGCTCACCTCGACCTCCAACTGCACCGACTTCCAGACCCGGCGACTCGACACCCGAGGACGCTTCGCCGGCGGTGAGATCGGGCCGGTCGCCACCCTCAACGGCACGCTGTGCTCCACCAACCGGCCGATCATCGCGCTGCTCGAGACCCACCAGCAGGCCGACGGCTCCGTCCGGGTCCCCGAGGCGCTGCGGCCCTACCTCGGCGGGCTCGAGGTCCTCAAGCCGGTCGTCGCCTAGCCCGTGGTCTCGACGAGCTCGACCGCCGGAGGCGGCGCGACCGACGGAGCGTGGCGGCCGAGGCTGCTCGCGCTCGACATCGACGGCACCCTGCTGAAGTGGGTCGAGAACGTGGGCACGACCGCGATGCAGGTCAGTCCCGCGGTGTACGCCGCAGTGCACCGCGCCCTCGACGACGGGGCGTACGTCGTGCTCGCCAGCGGCCGCTCGCCGTACGGCATGAACCGCGTCGCCGACCTGCTCGACCTCCATCCCGGTGTCGGTGAGCCGCTGTGGGTGGTCGCCAGCAACGGTGCCGTCGTATTCCGCTACCCGCCCCTCGAGGTGGTGCACGAGGAGACGTTCGATGCCGCGCCGGCGGTGGCGGCGATCCTCGAGCATCGCCCCCATGCGCTGGTCGCGGTCGAGGAGCGAGGGGTCGGCTACCGGGTCAACCGCCCCTTCCCGGACGGCGAGCTCCAGGGCGAGTCGACGATCGCGGACGTCGCCGACCTGGTCTCCGTGCCCGTCAGCCGCGTCATCATCCGCGACCCCGACGCGACGGCCGAGGACTTCGTCGCGCTCGCGCAGCGGCTCGGCCTGCAGGGCACCGACTACGTGGTCGGCTGGACGGCCTGGCTCGACCTCGCGCCGGTCGGCGTCAGCAAGGCCTCCGGTCTGGCATACGTCACCCGGGAGCTCGGCCTCGACGCGAGCGACGTCCTGGCCATCGGGGACGGCCGCAACGACCTCGAGATGCTGCGCTGGGCCGGGCGCGGGGTGGCGATGGGGCAGGCGATCGACGAGGTCAAGGAGGCCGCCGACGCGGTGACCGGCACGGTGTACGACGAGGGCGCGGCGCAGGAGCTCGACCTGTGGTGGCCGCCGATGTGAGCGGGAGCCTCCCGCGGCTGGTCGCCACCGACCTCGACGGGACGCTCCTGGACGACGAGGGGCGGCTCTCGGACCGCACCCTGGACGTCCTGAGAAGGGTGCAGGATCGGGGCGTCCGCGTGGTGATCGTGACGGCCCGGCCGCTGCGCTGGATGGATGCGCTGTGGGCGCAGGTGGGTGGCGGCGAGGGGGTCGGCATCGTCTCCAACGGCGCGATCACCTACGACATCGGCAGCGGCCGCGTCCTGGACTGCGTCGGCATCCCGGCGGAGGTCGGGCTCTCGATGGTCGAGGCGATCCGCGAGGCCGCTCCCGGCTCGGCGTTCGCCCTGGAGTGCCTGGGCGGCTACCGCCACGAGCCGGCCTACGTCGACCTGCATCCGACGCCGCCCGACATGCAGGTGGGCGACCTCGACGGCCTGTGGGACGAGCCGGCCGTCAAGGTGCTCGCCCAGCACCTGACCCTCGACCCCGCCGACTTCCGCGGGCGCGTGATCGACGCGGTCGGCGATCGGGCGACCCCGACCTGGACCACCGAGCGGCTGATGGAGATCAGCGCCGTGGGCGTCACCAAGGGGGGCGCGCTGGCCGCGCTCTGCGACCGACTGGGCGTGACGGCCGACCAGGTCGTGGCGTTCGGCGACATGCCCAACGACATCCCGATGCTGACCTGGGCCGGCACGTCGTACGCCGTGTCCAACGCCCACGAGTCCGTGCGCGCCGCCGCGGGTCACCTGGCACCGGCCAACGGCGAGGACGGCGTCGCGGCGACGCTCGCCGCCGTGTACGGCCTGTGATGTGATGGTGCGGTGACTCGCCCGGTACGACGCGCACTCGGCGCGGTGGCCACCACCGTGCTGGTCGCCGGCGCGCTCCTGACGGTCGCGCCCGCCCAGGCCGCACCGGCTCCCGGTCGCTGCCCGCAGCAGAGCCTGGCCAAGCAGGTCAAGCAGGCCGACGTCGTCTTCCGCGGAGTGGTCGACAAGGTGCGCCCGGTGAAGGGGAAGGGCGACCAGCGCGTACGCACCTACAAGGTGCAGGCCGACCGGGTCTACCAGTCCTCGCTGGTCACCGACTCGGTGATCGTCACCGCCGAGGTCGCCGCCGCCTGCCCGCCGCCCACGCTGGCCCGGGGAAAGCGCTACATCTTCTTCGTCACCGAGGACGGCTCACGCCTGGTCTCGACCTCCGCGACCGCTCGCGCCACCCAGAAGCTGACCGACCGGGTGGTGGCCAGGCTCGGCGACGGCGTGCAGCCCCACCCGGCCCCGCCGGCGACCGCCGAGTTCTCCCGGGTGGCCGATGCCGCTCCCCCGCAGCTCCTGCGGCTGCTCGCGCCGGGAGCGGCCCTGCTCATCGTCAGCATGCTCGGACTGCTGGTCGTCGGCCGGCTCGATCGTCGTACCGGCTGAGCTCGGGTCGGGTCAGAGGTACATCCCGCCCTGGGCCCCGGGCTCGTCGGGAGCCTGCTGTCCGGGCACTCCGGGATGCTGACCGCCCTGGCCCTGGGGGGACCCCGGCCCGCGCGCGCCCGGCGGCAGCGCGCGTCGCATCTGCTCGAACTGCGCGCGAGCGGAGACCTGCTGGGCGTAGATCGCGGTCTGGATGCCGTGGAAGAGGCCCTCGAGCCAGCCGACCAGCTGGGCCTGGGCGATCCGCAGCTCGGCGTCCGAGGGGGTGGCGTCCTCGGTGAACGGCAGCGAGAGTCGCTCCAGCTCCTCCACCAGCTCGGGGGCGAGCCCGCTCTCGAGCTCCTTGATCGACGAGCGGTGGATCTCCTTGAGGCGGTTGCGGCTGGCGTCGTCGAGCGGCGCCGACTTCACCTCCTCCAGCAGCTGGCGGATCATGCTGCCGATCCGCATCACCTTCGCCGGCTGCTCCACCAGGTCGGCGAGATCGCCGAGGTCGTTGCCCTCGCCGTCGTCACCCTCGGCCCGGCTCACGGCCTCCGCGGGGACGGCGACCGGTTGGCCGTCCGGGCCGACCACGATCACGTGCTGCTGTCCCGTCTGGTCCTCGCTCATGTCGCCACCCTACGCACGGCCGCCGCCGGTCAGACGACCAGCAGGACCTTGCCGCTGCTCCGGCCGCTCTCGACGAGCCGATGGGCCTCGGCCGCCTCGGCCAACGGGAACGTGCTGCCGACCACCGGCCGGATCGTGCCCTCGGTGACCAGCGGCCAGACGTGCTCGACGACCGCGGCGCAGATCGTCGTCTTCTCCGCGACCGGGCGCGACCGCAGCGTCGTCCCGATCACGGCGGCCCGCTTGCGCATCAGCGCGTTGAGATCGATCTCGGCGGTGGTGCCTCCCTGCAGCCCGATCACCACGAGCCTGCCCTCGCTGGCCAGGGCCGCGACGTTGCGGGAGAGGTACGACCCGCCCATGTTGTCGAGGATCACGTCGACGCCCGCTCCGCCCGTGGCGCCCCGGGCCACCTCGACGAAGTCCTCCTCGCGGTAGTTGATCGCCACGTGGGCACCGAGCCGGGTGCACGTCTCGAGCTTCTCGGCCGACCCGGCGGTCGCGAGCACCCGGGCCCCGAGCGCGGCGCCGAGCTGGATCGCGAACGTGCCGATGCCGCCGGCGCCGCCGTGCACGAGCAGCGTGTCGCCGGAGCGCAGCCCGGCGATCATCATCAGGTTGGACCACACGGTCGCCGCGACCTCCGGCAGCGCGGCGGCAGTGACCAGGTCGACGCCCTCGGGGGCGGGCATCACCTGGCCGGCGGGGACCGCGACGCGTGTCGCGTAGCCGCCACCGGCCAGCAGGGCGCAGACCTCCTGTCCGGCCTCGAGGCCCTCGACCCCGGGCCCGAGCGCCGCGACGGTGCCGCTGCACTCGAGGCCGATGATCGCCGAGGCTCCCGGCGGGGGCGGGTAGTGCCCCTGCCGCTGCAGCAGATCGGCCCGGTTGATCGCCGTGGCAGCGACCTCGACCAGCACCTCGCCCTCTCCGAGCTCCGGGTCGGGCACGTCGACGTACTCGAGGACCTCGGGACCGCCCGGCGCCCGCGGGACGATCGCCTTCACGCGTCGAACTCGTCGCCGGTGTGGTCCACCGTGCTGTCGTCGGGCACGTCGTCGGGCACGTCGTCGTCGGTGGCTCCCGACGGGTGGTCCCAGTTCTCGGCGAGCGATTGTGCCCGCGCGGCCAGTCGCTCGATCCCCTCGACGTCGGCGCCGCTGCTTCCGACGGCGTACCCGACGAGGTACGTCGTGATGGGGGCCGCCTTCCGGATCACGTTGTCGGCAGCCACCTTGGCGAGGTCGAGGACCAGCGCCTCGTCGACCTCGGTCTCGATGTCGAGCGCGTCACACAGCTCGTCGATCCAGTCGTGAAGGTTCACGGTCCCAATCTTGCGAAACCGCGCGGGACCTTCAAGTCCGTCCGCCAGGTGTCGTCTCCGGGCCATCCCCGGCCCGCAGCCGGACCAGGTCGTCCCAGGTGTCCACGTCGGCCGCCTCGCCTTCGAGCCCGGCGACGTCGCGCGTGTCGCCGGCGGTCATCAGCAGCCTCATCGCGCTGCCTCGGGCGTCCGCCGCCCGGGGCACGAGCGAGGGCCGGACCGCGCCGGCCAGCTGCCGGCGACCGCTCCCGTCGACGAGCCACGCGGCGTCGCCGTTCGCCGAGGCCGCCAGGAGGCGAGCCACGGTGGCGGCGGTGACCCCCGGCATGTCCACGGCCAGCACGACGACCCGGTCGTGTCCGGCCGCCAGGGCGGCCACGCCCGCGGCCCCCCCCGCCAGCGGCCCGCCACCCGGCGGGTCCTCGCGGACGAAGCGTGCGTCGACCGCCGGCACCTGCGGCCCCACGACGACCACCTCGTCGGCGGCGGCGACCGCCGTGAGGGCGTGGTCGAGCAGCGAACGGCCGGCGAGCTCCAGGGTGGCCTTGTCGCGACCGCCCAGCCGCACGCCCGTGCCGCCGGTCAGGACCACCGCCGCCCAGGTCACCGCACCATGGTGGGGCATGGTGGCAGGCTGGGCCCATGCAGGTGGTGTTGGTGCAGGAGGCCTCGTCCCTCGATCCCGAGGACAACCGGGCCCGACTGGAACGGCTGGTCCCCGAGGGGGCCGACCTGGTGGTGCTGCCCGAAGCCTTCGCCCGTGACTTCGGCGAGCCCGGCTCCGACCTGACCCCGCACGCCGAGCCGCTGGACGGGCCGTTCGTCGCCGAGGTGGAGCGGGTCGCGGCCCGGCGGCACACCACCGTCGTCGCCGGCATGTTCGAGCAGACGGAGGGCGCGCCGTACAACACCGTGGTGGTGCGGGGCGCGACGAGCCTGGACTACCGCAAGATCCACCTCTACGACTCCTTCGGCTACCGGGAGTCCCGGGTGCTCGCGGCCGGTCCGATCGAGCCGGCGGTCTTCCCGCTCGGCGACACGACCGTGGGCCTGATGACCTGCTACGACCTGCGCTTCCCGGAGCTGGCCCGGCGGCTGGTCGAGGGCGGCGCCGAGGTGGTCGTGGTGCCCGCGGCCTGGGTCGCCGGCCCGCGCAAGGTCGAGCACTGGACGACGCTGCTGCGGGCGCGGGCGATCGAGAACACCGTGTACGTCGTGGGGGTCGGCCAGCCGGGTCCGCGCTACTCCGGCCACTCGACGGTCATCGGACCGCTCGGTGACGTACTCGTCGAGGGCGGCGGCGACGACGAGGTCTTGACCGCCGACCTGGACCCGGCCGTCGTGGCGCAGGCCCGCCGCACCAACCCCTCGCTCGCCAACCGACGCCTGTAGCCTTCCCCACCGTGTCCAGGGCTGCTCCACGCCGTTCGCTGCGCCGCCGCGCGGCCCACGGGCTCGGGTTCACGACCTGGCTGCTGGTCGTGCTGGCCGCGGCGGCGGCCCTCGTGGCCGCGCTGCTCGGGTACGTCGACGACCGGCTCGCCGACGTCGGCGCGGTGGCCACCGGCACGGCGTACGCCTGGGGGCTGGCGGCCCGCACCGGCGGTCGGCCGGTCGTCTTCTCGCTCCTCGCGCTGGTCCTGGGCGGGGCCGTGGTCGCCCTCGACCAGAATGCGCTGCGCAGCGGTGCCGCCGTGGTCACCGCCGTCCTGACGGCCGTCTTCGCGGTGATGGTGACGGTGCCGGCCGTGCGCTACGTGGGAGCCGTGCGCGAGACTCTCGTCGCGCTGATGGTCTCCGTGGTCGGCTCGATGGCGACCCTCGCGTGGTCGCCCGAGGTGGACCTGCACCGCTTCGAGTACACCGTGCTAGGCCTGTCGCTGGTCGCGTCGTTCGTGACGGTCTACCGCCTCGGCGCGGGGTTCCACGGCCTCGGCTCGCGCGGGGTGGTCACCGTGCTGGCGGGCAGCGTCGTGCTCGCGCTCACCGTCTGGTACGCCGAGCTCCTGCAGCGCTACGGCACCCACGACCTGGTCGCCACCATCGACGACGCGGTGCGCTGGAGCCACCACCACCTGGGCGCCTTCCCGCGGCCGATCGTGGCCCTGCTTGGCGTTCCCGCGCTGACCTGGGGCACCCACATGCGCGCCCGCCGCCGCCAGGGCTGGTGGATCTGCGCGTTCGGGGTGGGGTTGAGCGCCCCGGTCGCCTACGCGCTGGTCGACCCCGGCCGCAGCGTGCAGGAGGTCTCGCTGGCTGCGGCGTACGGCGTCGTGATCGGCCTGCTGATCGGATTCGTGCTGATCCGGCTCGACCTGCGCCTCACCTCGGCCCGCGGCAGGCGCGGACGGCGGCAGGCGCGGCTCGAGGAGGCGGCCGCGGTGCGCCCCGAGCCGGGCCGGACGCACGCCCTGTGGTGATCCACTAGGTTCGGAGCGTGGCTCGCGAGCAGACGGTCCGGATCCTGGCCGAGATGGTGGCCAACGTGATCATGGTCGAGGTGGCCGTCGGCGACGAGGTGGCCGTCGGCGACCCGGTCTGCCTGATGGAGTCGATGAAGATGGAGATCCCGGTGCTGGCCGAGTACGGCGGCGTGGTCTCGGCGATCCGGGTCACCCCCGGCGACGTCGTCCAGGAGGGCGACATCCTCGTCGAGCTCGACAGCAGAGGGGGCGGGATTCGAACCCGCGGCTGACATCTCTGCCAGCGACCGCTTTCAAGGCGGTTCCGATCGGCCACTCCGGCACCCCTCCGAGCGCGGCCCTGCTCGTGGGCAGCAGCCGTCGCCGGGCAGGAGTCTAGGGTCCGGCTACTCCGAGCCGCCGATCTCCAGCTCCACGTCGTCGTAGGCGAGGTCCTGGACGCGTTGGTGGTGACGTGCGAT
>JAICHQ010000123.1 GCA_025924815.1 Nocardioides sp. | reverse complement strand
GTGGGTCCGAAGGCGGTGCGGATCGTCACCCACCTCGGCGTGAGCCGTGAGGACGCCGAGGCCGCCGCGGCGGTGCTGTCCCGCCTCTGACACCGGCGGGCCGGGGCCCGACGCCCTTCACCCGGTCCGGCCGAGGAGGAGCACCTCGCTGATCGCGGTGTCGTCGCGGGCGGCCCGCCCCTTGCCCGGCGGGGAGACCGCGGTGATCCGTAGCGTCACCGTGGAGGTCGTCACCGGGTGGATGGCGATCTGCTGCATCCCGCGGTTGTCGCCGAAGCTCTGGCTCACGCTGCTGCCGTCGTCGAAGATCCACTCGACCGAAAGCACCCGGCGGTTGCCGTGGTACCAGTCGTAGGCGCGGCCGCCGGAGTAGGCGATCTTGGAGTAGCCGTTGACGAGCCCGACCCGGCTGATCCGCGTCGGCTGGTCGAGCCGGAACGTCAGCTCGGTGCCGGTCGCGTCCCCGGGTGTCCGCCAACAGGTGTCGTTGCGGCCGTCGACCATGTTCTGCGCGACGTAGGTGACCGGACGGCCGCTGAAGTCGACACCTGCCGGGGCGTGGCTCGGCGCGGAGGCCTGGGCGAACCCGGCCACGTTGGTCGGCGGTCCGGTCACCCGGATGGACGGCGACGACGACGAGGCCGTGGGTGAGGACGCGGAGGCAGCCGGCGAGCTGTCGGAGTGCGTCGGCCTCGGCACCAGCGGGGTCCTGTGCGAGGTCGTCGCCGCCTCGCCACCTCCACCGTGGAGAAGCAGGAACCCCCCGAGCAGCAGCACCACGACCATCGCGGCCGCGACGCCGACCCACATTCCCGGACCCGGTCCCTGGCGGCGCCCGCCGGGCTCCGGTGCGAGGTACGCCGGCTCCGGGGCGCGGTGGGAGATCGGCGGTGCCGGCGGCCGGCCGCCCGAGGCGGCGTACGCCGGTGACGGGACGTCGTACACCCGCTCGGCGGTGTCCGTGGCCGACGGGAAGACGCGCGGGTTGGTGGGCTCGGTGCCCAGCTCGGCCCCGCAGTTGATGCAGAAGCGACCACCGTCCGTCGACGGGGTGCCGCAGTGGGCGCACGTCTCCGTGTCGGCGTCCATGACGGTCAATCTAAGTCGGATCGCCCGGGCGACCCCAGTCCTGGTCGCCCCTCAGACGGTCAGATGGGTCACTTCGGCCTCGATCCTGTGGCGCGGGGCGAGCTCGGCGAGCAGCATCGCCGCGAGCACGAGCAGCCCGCCGAACACCATCCGTACCGTGGCGCTCTCACCGCCGAGAAGCACGGCGAACAGCGCCGCGAAGACCGGTTCGGTGCTCATGATGATCGCGGCCCGGGTGGCGGGCAGGTGAGCCTGGGCCCAGGTCTGGCCGATCATCGCGCCGGCTCCGGCGAAAACGGCCATGTACACCACGCTCACCCAGTCGCCGACCCGATCGGGAAGCACGAGACCGTCGGGGGCGGTGCAGACCAGGCAGATCACCGCGATCACGATCAGCTGGACGATCGCCATCCCGAGCGTCTGCCGGGCGTCCGACCAGGCGCCCAGACCGACGATGTGGAGGGCGTAGAGCATCGCGGAGACGAAGATCAGGGCCTCGCCGTAGCCGATCGAGAGGCCGCTCAGGGTCAGCACGCCGAGGCCGGCCATCGCCAGGGCGACCGCCACCCAGGTGAGGACGCCGATCCGGGTGCGCAGGATCAGCGCGGCGAACACCGGCGTGGCGACGACGTACATGCCGGTGATGAAGCCGGAGACGCTCGCCGGGGTCCGGGCGAGGCCCGACGTCTGCAGGATCTGGGCGACGCCGTACAGGCAGCCGAGGACGACCGCCTGGCGTCGCGACTCGCGGGTGAGCCGACCGAGCGCCTTCGGCGCCAGCAGCACGAGGGTGACGCTCGCGATCGCGAACCGGACCGCCAGGAAGTCGAGCGTCGGGACGCGCCGGAGCAGGTCGTGGATCAGGAAGAACGTCGAGCCCCAGCAGGCCGTGACCGCCAGGAGTGCGGCCGTCGCGAGCAGGGTCGCGCGACGGTCTGAGGGCACCCGCTCACGCTAGCCGTCAGACGATCTGCAGGATGACGGTGCTGCCCTTGCGGGCCATCGAGCCCGGGTTGGGGTTGGAGCCGGCGACGTAGCCGAGGCCGAGGTAGATGTCGGAGTGCACGACCTTCACCTTGAAGCCCAGGGCGGTGAGCTCGTCCGTCGCGGCCTGGACGCCCTCGGCTCGCAGGTCGCCCGGGATCCGGACGAGCTCGGGGCCTTTCGACACGGTCAGCGAGACGGTGTCGCCCCGGTGGAGGATCTTGCCGACGGGGCTCTGGCTGATCACATGGCCCTCGGGCACCGTGTCGGAGTAGATCTGGTGGCTGGTGTCGACGTTGAGTCCCTGCGCGCCCATGACGCGGACCGCGACGTCGGCACTGCGGCCGGTCCAGTCGCGGACGTGGATGGGGTGCGGCCCGCGGCTGACGATCAGGTCGACCTGGAAGTCTCGCGGCTCGCGCCGGCCGGCGGCCGGGTTGCTGCCGAGGACCATGCCCTTCGGTGCGGAGTCGTCGTACCTCAGGATCGACCGGCCGTAGGTCAGATGGTGGGCGAGCAGTGCGTCCTGGGCCTGGTCGACGGTCATCCGCGCCATCTTCGGCACGGCGTACCGCTCCTTGCCCATGGACATGGTCAGGGTGACGGTGCCGTGGTCGAGCACCCGCGAGCCGGCGGCCGGGTCGGTGCTGACGACCAGGCCCTTGGCGACGTCCTCGGAGTACGCCGGCGGACCGATCTTCACGTCGAGCCCGGCGTGGTCGAGCTTGGCGGTCGCGGCCTGCTGGGTCAGCCCGATCACGCCCGGCGTGGCGGTGTAGCGGGCCCAGCCGAACCAGTAGGCGCCGATGCCGGCGGCCAGCGCGATCGCCAGCGCGACGGCCAGCAGCACCGGACCGCGACGTGAACGCCGCGAGCGAGCCGGCACGATCGCCACCGACGGCTCGTCGGGCGGGCCCGCCACGGCCTGTGGCTCGAACGACAGCCGGTGCGCCGAGGCGGCCGGCGCCTCGCCGGGCGCCGCGATCGGCAGGATCTCGAAAGCGTCGGTCTCGTCGGTGACCGGCTCGGGGTCCCGCTTGGTCACCGGCGGGGCGAGGTCGGCCGTCAGCTCCTCGTCGTCCCAGATGCCGCCGGCGAGGGCCTGCGAGACCCGATGGAGCTGGTGGAGCAGGACGCCGGCGTCCGCGGGGCGCTGGGCGCGGTCGCGGGCCGTGGCTCGCGCCACCAGCGCGTCGACGTACGCCGGGACGCCGGGCGCCAGGTGGGACGGCGGCGGGACGTCCTCGTGCACGTGCTTGTAGGCGACCGCGATCGGGGACTCGCCGGCGTGCGGCTTGGTGCCGGTCAGCAGCTCGTACAGCACCACGCCGGCGGCGTACACGTCGGCGCGGGCGTCGCTCGTGCCGTCGACGACCAGCTCGGGGGCGAGGTAGGAGACCGTGCCGATGATGACGCCGCCGGTGGCGGTGTGCTGGGTGTCGGCGCTGATCGCCTTGGCCAGTCCGAAGTCGGCGACCTTGATCCGGGCCCCTGACGGCTCGTCGGCGATCAGCACGTTCTCGGGCTTGATGTCGCGGTGGATCAGCCCCGAGCGATGGGCCGCGGCCAGGGCCGAGACGATCGGCTCCATCATCGCGACCGCCTTCGCCGGCTGCATCGGTGCCTCGTCGCGGATCACGTCGCGCAGGGTGTGTCCGCGGACGAGCTCCATGACGAGGTAGACCGTGCCGCCTTCGACCGTCGGGTCCTCGCCCTGGTCGAAGACGCCGACGACGTGGGGATGACTGAGCCGGGCCGCCGCGCGGGCCTCGCGCTTGAACCGGTCGGCGAACGACGCGTCGTCACCGAGGCCGTGGTGCATGATCTTGACCGCGCAGGTGCGGTCGAGCCGGGTGTCGAGGGCCTCGTAGACGCTGGCCATCCCGCCGCGCGCGATCCGAGGGCCGATCCGGTAGCGACCGTCGAGCAGGTGACCGGTCAGGGGGTCGACGACCATGGCGCCCGCATACGCGCGCGTGTCTGCCTCCACGTCGACCCTCCGTACACCCGGTCGGGGAAGTGACCCGGTCCGCCCATCCTACGGATCGGCGCGCGCTGACCCCATTCACCGCCGTACCGGCGCGCCGTACCCGCAGGTCGCGTGCCAGAGTGGCCTCATGACGTCGCTGGCCGATGCGGATCTGTCACTGCTCGTCGACGAGTGGCTCGACTGGCGCGAGGTGGCGAGCCGGCTCGGTGTGACCGAGGCGAAGGTCCGGACGATGATCAAGGACCACGAGCTCGCCGGCGCCGTACCCTCCCCGGGGGACCGGCCGCGCGTCCCCGCGGCGTTCCTCGACGAGGACGGGCTGGTGGTCAAGGGCCTGTCCGGGCTGCTCACGGTGCTGCACGACGGCGGGTACGACGACCGCGAGTGCATCGCCTGGCTGTTCAGCGACGCCGACCTGCCGGGTCGGCCGATCGACGCGCTCCGCGAGAACCGCGGCTCCGAGGTCAAACGGCGTGCGCAGGCCATGGGCTTCTGAACCCACCCCGGCCCGCGGGCGGTTGTGGCTCGCTCTGGTCGCGGTCCTGGCCCTTGCCGTCCTGACCTGGGCGCTCAACCAGGGGGGCGGGTTCTCCGGTGGCGGTCGCCACGGCCAGGCCGACCCCACCGACCTGGCACGCGTCTCCCTGACGGACCTGCCACCCGAGGCCGCGCACACCGTCGCCCTGATCCGAGCGGGTGGGCCTTTCCCCTACGACCGCGACGGCGTCGTCTTCGAGAACCGCGAGGGCTTGCTCCCGTCGGAGTCCTCCGGCTATTACCACGAGTACACCGTGCCCACCCCGGGTGCGGGTGACCGCGGGGCCCGGCGGATCATCGAGGGATCCGGGGGAGAGCTGTACTGGACCGACGACCACTACCGAACGTTCGAGAGGATCTCCCCATGAGCGGACTGGCCGGACTCCTGGCCCACCACGTCGAGCCGGGGATCTACCGGTGGCACAGTCATTTTCCGGCCCGCGACGTGCGGCGCACCGTCGAGCATGCCGGCTGGCACTTCGCGGTCGTCGACGGCTGGCACCACACGACGAAGGCGGAGTTCCTGGCCGCGGTGGGTGAGGCGTTGTCGTTCCCCGACTACTACGGGCAGAACTTCGACGCGCTCGCCGACTGCCTGGGCGACGTCACCGCGGGCGACAGCGAGGGCTGGGTGCTGCTCTGGGACGGCTGGGGCCCCCTCGCCCGCGAGGACCATCGCGCCTTCTCGGTCGCCCTCTCGGTGCTCGGTGGCCGGGTCAACGCCGACAAGGGCGGCCGGTTCGCGGTACTGCTCCGCGGCGACGGTCCCGACGTACCCGGGATCCCGTCCTTGGACTGATCGGCCCGGTCAACAGGTTGCGGTTTGGCAGCAATCCGCAAGCAAGTGCACAGAGGACGTGCAGTTCTTGACCAATCGGGGTTGTGGAGAGGGCTCAGACAGCGCGAACGGTTGCGGCGGTGGCCAGGTCGGTCAGTACGTCGCGTGCCCGGTCGTCGAGGTCGGCCACGGTGAGGGCCGACGTGGCCTTCTCGGCCAGCTCGCCGATCACCTGCTCGACCTGGCGATGCGCCCCGGAGTCGTCGATGATCCGGCGCAGCTCCGTCACCTCGTCCGCCGACAGCGGAGCGCCCAGGGACGCGTCGAGCCGGGCGGCGTCGGCCGCGGGGGCGGCGTCGAGCGCCAGGGCCACCAGCACTGTTCGCTTGCCTTCGACAAGATCGTCACCCGCCGGCTTCCCGGTGGTCGACGGGTCGCCGAAGACACCGAGCAGGTCGTCGCGCAGCTGGAACGCCTCGCCGAGGGGGAGCCCGAAGCCGCTCAACTGCCGGAGCTGTTCCGCCGTACCCCCCGCCAGCGTGGCGCCGATGTGGAGGGGTCGCTCGATGGAGTACTTCGCCGACTTGTACCGCAGCACCGTCATCGCCGCGTCGACGTCTGCTCGTCCGCGTGCCTGGACGGAGACGTCGAGGAACTGCCCGGTGATCACCTCGGAGCGGCAGCGGTCGAAGACGTCCAGCGCCGCCACCACCCGCTCGAGCGGCAGGCCACACCGGCGCAGCAGCTCATCGGACCAGCTCAGCAGCAGGTCGCCGAGCAGGATCGCCGCGGACGCACCGTACTGCTCCGGGTCGCCACGCCACCCGGCCTGCCGATGCTCGTCGGCGAGGCCACGGTGCGTCGCGGGACGGCCGCGCCGAGTGTCGGAGGCGTCCATGTAGTCGTCGTGCACGAGCGCACTGGCGTGGAGCAGCTCGAGTGCAGCGCACGCGCGCACCAGCGCATCCTCTGCATCCTCGTCGTACGACGATCCCGCGACCGCGTGGAACCCCCAGTAGCAGAACGCGGCCCGGAACCTCTTGCCGCCCGACAGCGACGCCCGCGCCTCGACCAGCAGACGCGCGGCATCGGCTCCCAGCGGAGCGAGACGCTCGGCCTGCACGTCCAGGAAGTCGTCGAGGGCACGTCGTACCCGGTCGCGGAACCCGGCCTGGTCCCACCCGGATGCGGTCGCACTCACGGCCCGAGCCTAGGGAGCCGGACCGGCGCCCCTGGACGCGACCCCGGTCACACCGGTTGGCTCCCTACACTCGCTGCCATGCCCGAACCCTCGGCCATCGGACAGCTCCTGCGCAGCGGGGAGCACTCGTTCTCGTTCGAGTTCTTCCCGCCCAAGGACGCCGAGGGCGAGGAAGTGCTGTGGCGCTCGATCAGCGAGCTGGAGCCGTTGCGGCCCACCTTCGTCTCGGTGACGTACGGCGCTGGCGGCAGCACGCGCGAGCGGACCGTGGCGATCACCCGGCGCATCGCCGAGGAGACCTCGATGCTGCCGATGGCGCACCTGACCTGTGTCGGTCACAGCCGCGACGAGCTGACCCGGATCGTCGACGACCTCCACCGAGCCGGCATCCACAACGTCCTCGCCCTCCGCGGGGACCCGCCGGGCGGGCCCGGGACGCCGTGGGAGTCGACGCCCGGCGGCCTCGAGTACGCATCCGAGCTGGTGACGTTCCTGCAGGGACGCGGGTTCTCGGTCGGCGTAGCGGCGTTCCCCGAGGGACATCGCGATGCCGTGAGCCTCGAGCACGACGCGCAGGTGCTCAAGGCCAAGCACGACGCGGGTGCGGAGTTCGCGATCACCGAGATGGTGCTGCGGGCCGCCGACTACACCGCGCTGGTACGACGCGCCGCCGACGTCGGCGCCGACCTCCCGATCGTCCCGGGGATCATGCCGATCCTGAACCTCAGCTCGATGCGGACCATGGTGCGGCTCTCCGGCCGGGAGATGCCGGCGGAGACCCTGACCCGGATCCTCCCCCTGGAGGACGACCCGCCCGCGTTACGTGCCGAGGGCATCCGCATCGCCACCGAGCTGTGCCTCGAGCTGCTCGACGCCGGGGCGCCCGGCCTGCACTTCTACACCCTCAACCGGTCGAAGGCGACGCGCGAGATCTTCGCCGCACTCCAGCTGCCGGTCTGAACGACAGCTGTCGGGCCTGGGCTGAACACGCGGCGGTGAGCTGGGATCGGTCCTGGCGCCCCGAACCGGTCCTGTTTCACCGCCGCTGGTCCGGACGCGCGGTCTCAACGCCCGGCGGTGAGCTGGGACCGGTCCGGGGCCCCGGAACCGATCCTGTCTCACCGCCGCTGGTCTGGGCGCGCGGTCTGAACGCCCGGCGGTGAGCTGGGAGCGGTCCGGGCGCCACGAACCGGTCCTGGCTCACCGCCGCGGGTGGGGTCGCGCGGGCTGGGCGCGCGGCGGTGT
>JAICHQ010000122.1 GCA_025924815.1 Nocardioides sp. | reverse complement strand
TGCTACGGCCACGGGGGCGCCGGAGTCACGCTCTCGTGGGGCTGCGCCGACGAGGTCGTCGCGCTCGCGAACACGGCGTCGCCTGCCGCCGGAGAGTAGAGGCGTCACTGACCCGGCGGTGTGAGCCACCTCGCGGTGCGTCCTTCACGCTGCATGGGAGGATCGGCCCATGACGAGCACGCCCACCGATGCCGCCGCGTCCGACGCCCGGGACCACAGCCGGACCTTCACCACGATCGGGGTCGTCGGCCTGGGCACGATGGGCGCCGGGATCGCCGAGGTGTTCGCCCGCAACGGCTTCTCGGTGATCGGGGTCGAGGTGAACGACGAGGCCGTCGAACGCGGCCGCCAGCACCTCGAGCACTCCACGTCGCGCGCGGTGAAGCGGGGCAAGCTGAGCGAGAAGGACCAGGCCGAGCTGGTCGGGCGGGTGTCGTTCACGACGACGCTGCAGGACCTGGCCGACGCCGACCTCGTGGTCGAGGCGGTCGTGGAGTCGATCGAGATCAAGAAGTCGATCTTCCGCGAGCTGGAGAGCGTGGTGAAGCCCGACGCGATCCTGGCGACCAACACCTCCAGCCTCAGCGTCACCGAGATCTCCACGGCCAACCTGCATCCGGGCCGGGTGATCGGGGTCCACTTCTTCAACCCCGCTCCCGTGCAGCAGTTCGTCGAGATCATCCGCACGGTCGTCACCGAGGAGGAGGTCCTCGAGGACGTCAAGGCCATGGTCGCCCGGCTCGGCAAGAGCCCGGTGATCTGCGGCGACCGGGCCGGCTTCATCGCCAACACCCTGCTGTTCGGCTACCTCAACCATGCTGCGTCCATGTACGAGCAGCGGTTCGCCACCCGCGAGGACATCGACGCCGCCATGCGCCTCGGCTGCGGCTACCCGATGGGTCCGCTCGCGCTGCTGGACCTGATCGGCCTGGACACGGCGTACGAGATCCTCGACACGATGTACAAGCAGGGCCGCGACCGCCTGCACGCGCCGGCGCCGATCCTGAAGCAGCTGGTGACCGCCGGCTTCCTCGGCCGCAAGACCGGCCGCGGCTTCTACACCTATGAGGGTCCCGACAGCCCGATCGTCGTCACCGACGCGCACTCGCCGGACGCCCGTCACCAGCCGCAGGTGCGGCGCCCCGTCCGCACCGTCGGTGTGGTCGGCACGGGCGCCATGGCCACCGGCATCGCCGAGGTCTTCGCCAAGGCCGGGTACGCCGTGACGTACGTCGGCCGGTCGGACGCCAAGGTCGACGCCGTCCGCGCCGCGATCGTGCGCTCGCTCGACAAGGCGGTCGGGCGCGGCAAGCTCGAGGAGGCGGCCAAGGGCGACACGCTCGACCACCTGACCGGCACCACGAGCCTGGACGACCTGGCCACCGTCGACCTCGTCGTCGAGGCGATCGCGGAGGACCTCGGCGTGAAGACCACGCTGCTGGAGAACCTCGACGAGATCTGCAAGCCGGGGGCGATCCTGGCCACCACGACCAGCAGTCTCCCGGTGATCTCGCTGGCCACCGCGACCACGCGGCCGCAGGACGTCATCGGGATGCACTTCTTCAATCCGGCGCCGCAGATGAAGCTGGTCGAGGTGGTCTCGACGGTGACCACCGCCGACGACGTGCACGAGACCGTGCAAGCACTGTGCGCGAGCCTGGACAAGGTCGCGGTGTCGTGCGGTGACCGGGCCGGCTTCATCGTCAACGCCCTGCTGTTCCCCTACCTCAACGACGCGGTGAAGATGCTCGAGGCCCACTACGCCACGGCCGACGACATCGACACCGCGATGAAGCTGGGCTGCGCGCTGCCCATGGGGCCGTTCGAGCTGCTCGACGTCGTGGGCAACGACGTGTCGCTGGCGATCCAGCGGGAGCTCTACCTGGAGTTCCGCGAGCCCGGCTTCGCGCCGGCGCCGCTGCTGGAGCACCTGGTGACGGCGGGTTACCTCGGCCGCAAGACCAAGCGGGGGTTCCGCGACTACTCGCCGTGACGGGTCGCCCGCTGGGTCGTCCCGGTCCGCGCGCGGCGCGGCCCTCCTAGGATCCAGCCATGCCTACCGGCCGGCTCGAAGCCTTCAGCGACGGCGTGCTCGCGATCATCATCACGGTGATGGTCCTGGAGCTGCACGAGCCGGAGGGGAATCGGCTGTCCGACCTGTGGAACGCCACCGGGGTCGGGCTGCTCACCTACGTGTTGAGCTTCGTCTACATCGGCATCTACTGGAACAACCACCACCACATGTTCCAGATCGTCGACTACGTCGACGGGTCGGTGCTCTGGGCCAACCTGCACCTGCTGTTCTGGCTCTCGCTCTACCCGTTCACCACGGCCTGGTTGGACGTCTCGAAGGTCTCCCTGACCCCCACGGTCGTCTACGGCGTGAACCTGCTGGCCGCAGCGATCGCCTACTACGTGCTGCAGCTGCGGATGATGCGGGTTCCGGTGACCGGGCCGCGACTGCGCGACGTCGTCGGCGACGACCTCAAGGGCAAGCTGTCTCCGGTCATCTATCTCTCGGGCATCCTGGTGGCCTTCGTCGAACCCTGGCTGGCACTGATCCCGTTCGTCATCGTGGCCGCGCTCTGGCTGATCCCCGACCGCCGCGTGGAACGCTACCTCGCCGCACACCAGGAGCTCGCCGACTGACTCCTCGCCGCTCGGTGGTCGAGGAGGTCGCTCTGCGACCGTCTCGAAACCACGTTCACGATTGCTCGGAAGGGGTATCCGAAGATTCTTTCGAGGAATTTCTGAAAAGGTGGCGATATCCTGTGGATAACCGGTCTGAGTGTCGGTGGTCGGTGAGTCGATATTCCCATGTCGATCTCGGACCTCCACCCCCGACAGACCCCGGCCGCGGTGCTGGCCGAGGCCGTCGCGCTGCTCCGGGATATGGGCTCTGCCTGGTGGACCCACCAGCCCGACGACCAGGTGGTGGCCGCCGTCGAGCTCGGCGCCGAGCTCCGGTCGGTGACCGCAGCGGTCGAGGCGGCTGCGGTCGCCGAGGCCGACCACCGCGCGCTGGCCAAGGACACACTCAACTACGGGTCGACCGGACTGGCTGACCCATGTGGGCGGGCTCCGCAAGGGTCAGGGCCGCCGGATCGTGGCCCGGGCCCACGCCGTGACCGGACCTTTCGCGACGACGCGGGACGCCATGGCCGCCGGGCGGGTCTCGCCCGAGCAGGCCGACGTCATCGTGCAGGCGATCGACCAGCTGCGCATGGGCGAGGCGCTGCGGGTCCGTGGCGAACGGGTCCTGCTCGAGCAGACCGGGTGCCTGGATGCCTCCGACCTGGCCCGCACCGGCCGTCACCTGGTCCACGTGGTCGACCCCGACGCCACCGACCGGAAGCTCGAGGCCCAGCTGGACCGTGAGGAGCGCAGCGCACACCTGGGCGGCATCTTGTCCATCGCCTCCGACGGCGCCGGCGGGGTCCGCCTCAAGGGCCGCGGGTCGGCGGAGGACGGCGCCCTGCTGAAGGCCGCCCTTCTGCCGCTCACGGCCCCCGCACCCGCGGTCGACGACCACCACGGGGAGCTGGTCCACGACCCCCGAGATGCCGGAGCCCGGATGTGGGACGCCCTGGTGCAGACCGCCCAGCTCTGTGTGGCTACCGACCTGCCGCCGGACTCCCACGGTGCACCGGCGCGGCTCCTGGTCACCGTCGACCTCCATACCCTCACCGACACCCTCGCCGAGCAGGCGATCACCGGGGCCGTCGGGGTGGGTCTGACCGGCGACGGTGCCGAGCTCTCGGCGGCCACCATCCGCCGGCGGGCCTGCGACGCCGAGATCGTCCCCGTCGTCCTCGGCACCCACCGCGAGCCCCTGGACGTCGGCCGAACCCGCCGCCCGGTCACCCTCGCGATCTGGGCCGCCCTGGTCGTCCGCTACCGACACTGCGCGTTCCCCGGCTGCGAACGACTCCGGTGATGTGCCACGCCCACCACATCCGCCCCTGGATCCTCGGTGGGAAGACGAAACTGTCGAACCTGGAGTTGCTGTGCGGCGACCACCACCGCGCCATCCACCACTCACCCTGGAAGGTGAGCCTCGATCCCGACCACGGGAAACCAGAATTCCTCCCACCACCCGAACCCGGACCAGCATGGAAATGGATCAGATATCGCCCACGACGTGAATGGCCAAGAGTCGCCTCAATCGAGGCAGAACTCATTTCCTTCCGGGTCCTGCAGGACGATGTGGCCCGCGCCGAGGGGCGGGTCCGGTTCGTAGCGACGCACCCGGGTCGCCCCGAGCCCGACCAGTCGCTCGCACTCCGACTCCAACGCGGCCATCCGCTCCTCGCCGGTGAGGCCGGGAGCGGCGCGGACGTCGAGGTGCAACCGGTTCTTGGCGACCTTGCCCTCGGGCACGCGTTGGAAGAACAGTCGCGCCCCGGTGCCGTCGGGGTCCTCGACCGCCGAGGCGTCGTTGCGTCGGTCCTCGGGTACGCCGGCCTCGGTGAGGAACTGCTGCCACGCCTCCCGCGGGTCGTCGTCGGGTCCGAGCCGGTGGCCGGGCGGCGACGGGAAGGCGTAGCCCAGCGCCTGGGCCCAGAAGGCACTCAGCCCGGCCGGGTCGGCGGCGTCGAAGGTGACCTGCACGGTGCGGCTCATGACAGCTCCTCGCGTCGAAGGTAGAGATCACGAAGGAGGCAGATCTCGGCTGCGTGGTGGATCAGCTCACGGTTGATGTGGAGCACCAGTTCCGCGTACGGCGCCTCGGCGAAATGACCCTCGGCCGGTCCGACCGGTCGGGCCAGGCCTTCCTCGCCGAGGCTCTCGACACCGGCCGACCATGCGTCGTACGTCGCGTCGAGCTGCGCAAGCGCCTCGTCGGCCGTCGCGGCGTAGGTCCAGCTCGTGTAGTCCCTCGGGGACCCGCCGAAGTGGATGGCGGTACGCATCGCGAAGCAGCCGGCAATGACGTGACCGAGGCGCCAGGCGATGGTGGTCGGCGGCGCAGGGTCGGGCTCCGGCCAGGCGTAGTCCACGACGAGGTCGCCGCCGCCGGCGGCGTGGCTGCTCGTCGCCTGCTCCCGCGGCCGCACGCTCCAGCTGCCGGGTACCGGCTCCCAGAAGTACTCGTCATCGGTGAGTCCCTCCAGGCGGGGCCGCAGGTGGTGCCGGAAGTGGAAGTCCAGCTGGTCGCGCAACGTCTCGTTCCAGCCTCGGACGAGGGCGACGCTCATGCGGCCTCACCCGCCACGTCGGGGGCACCGGTCGTCGGGCTCGTCGGGCGCTGCATGATGCCGAGCGCATTGCCGAAGGGGTCGATCACCACGGTGCCACGGTAGCCACCGCCGAACTCCCGGAGCTCCTCGTGCACGGTGGCACCGCGAGCGAGTAGATCGGTCAGCGCGGCGTCGACGTCGTCGACCTGCCAGTACGTCACCGACCCATCCTGCGCGTGCCCCGGGGCATACCTGAGATCGAGGATCCCGAGCTCGTGGTCGTGTGGGCCGACCCGCCACTCGACGTACTCGTCGCGGACGAAGTACGGCTCGACGCCGAGCAGCTCGGCGTACCACGCACGGGCGGCGGCCAGGTCCGCAGCGTGCAGCCGCACGGTGGAGACGCCGCGGGTGAACGGCGGCGCGACCGGCTTCCAGGCGGGGAGCCAGGGCAGGCCGGGCAGCCCCTCCCGCGCGGCGACCAGCGCGTACATCGTGGCGCCGTCGATGGTCTCGCGGACGATGTCGCCGTGCCCGGCGTGCCGGCTCAGCTCCTCCATCAGGTGCCACCACACCCACCGGACGTTCCAGGCCCCGACGTCGTCGGGGAACCAGGGGGCGTCCGGCACCGGAACGGCGAGATCCAGATCCGTCCCGCGTACGGCGTCCAGCACGGCCACGCTCACCTCGTCGTACTTCGTCAGCAGGTCCTCGAGGGAGTCGGTCTCGCGAAAGGTGAACCCCTCGAGATAGTCCGCGGCCTCGCCCGTGGCCGCCGGCCGTCCGGGCGCCGCCTCCACCATGTCGAGCCAGGTGCGCTGCGTCGCGGTGACGTGCTTGACCAGGCCGCCGATCGAGAGCGAGGAGGCGCTGGGGGAGAGAGTGGCCTGACGTGCCGTGAGCCCGTGGAGCAGCATCCGGAACGCGTCCTGGGCCTGGGCCAGGAAGGCGGAGATCGCATCGGTCTCGGAGGTGACGGGGGAGACGTGGAGGGCCATCGGGGTTCCTTTCGGTCGGTGATCCCAGGCTCTCCCACCAACAGGACAGAATCTGTCCGCTATTTCTGTCAGACTCCCGGCATGGCCCGGACCACCGAGCGCGTGCTCCACCTACTGGGGCTGTTGCAGCAGCGCCCGGTCTGGACCGGCCCCGAGCTGGCCGAGCGGCTGGGCGTCACGACTCGAAGCATCCGCCGCGACGTCGAGCGGCTGCGCGCACTGGGCTATCCCGTGCAGGCCGCCCAGGGCGTCGGTGGCGGCTACCAGCTCGGTCGCGGTCGCGGCCTGCCGCCGCTCCTGCTGGACGACGCGGAGGCGGTGGCCGTCGCCGTCTCGCTGCGCATGGCGGCGGGCGGGACGGTGTCGGGCGCCAGCGAGGCGGCGCTGCGGACGCTGGCCAAGCTCGACCAGGTGATGCCGCCTCGGCTGCGCAGCGAGGTGCGCGCGATCCACGAGGCGACTCAGACGCTCGACTCCGGCCAGCCCGCCGTCGACGGTGACGTGCTGCTGCAGCTGGCGCGGACCGTGCGCGACACCGTGCGGGTGCGCTTCGACTACGAGGCACGCGACGGTACGCCGAGCGCGCGGACGGTCGAGCCGGTCGGTCTGGTCGCCACCGGGCGCCGCTGGTACCTGATGGCCTACGACGTCGATCGGGACGACTGGCGTACCTTCCGGCTCGACCGGATGACCCGGGTGCAGGCCACCACGTGGCGGTTCGCCCAGCGTGTGCACGAGGACCCGGCGGCGTACGTCCAGCGGGCCGTGGCCAGCGCGGCGTACCGCTTCCCGGCCAGGGTCGTCGTGCACGCTCCGCTGAAGGAGGTGGCCGAGCGCACCAGCGTGCGCTCGGTGGTGCTGACGCCTGTCGACGACTCCACCACGTTGCTCGAGGCCGGCGGTGAGACGTTGTACGGCCTGGCCTTCCACCTCTCGCTGCTCGCCTGGGAGTTCGACGTCGAGGAGCCGGCGGAGCTGCGCGACGCCCTGGCCGCGCTCGGTGGTCGCGCGCTCCGAGCGGCCGGCGCCGCACCCCGTGAGTGACCGCCACGTAGGCTCCCTCCATGGGAGGCCTGATCGTCCTGGTCGTGCTGGTGCTGCTCGTCGTGGCGGCCCTGCTCGTCGTACGCCACCGCAGCCGTGAGGCCGCTGCACAACGGGCTGCCGCGGAGCTCGCGCCGGTCACGAAGATGGCCTTCGAGGACGTGACAGCGCTGGGGGTGGAGCTGCAGGACCTCGACCTGGAGCTGGCCGGGCGGCAGCTCGACACCGGCGCCACCGCGGACTATCAGCGCGCGCTCGACACCTACGAGGCGGCGAAGACCTCGGCCGATGCGATCACGCGGCCGGAGCAGGTGCGGGACGTCACCCAGATCCTCGACGACGGGCGGTACGCCGTCGCGTGCGTGCGGGCCCGCGTCGCCGGAGACCCGCTCCCGCAGCGGCGCCCGGCGTGCTTCTTCGACCCGCGTCACGGACTGTCGGTCGAGGACGTGCCGTTCGCTCCGTCCGGGGCGCCGAGCGCCAGGTCCCGGCGTGCGCCCTGGACGCCGAGCGGGTGCGGGCGGGCGCCGAGCCCGACGCGCGCCAGGTGATGGTCGGCACCCAGCGAGTGCCCTACTGGCAGGGCGGTCGGGCCTACCGGCCGTACG
>JAICHQ010000121.1 GCA_025924815.1 Nocardioides sp. | reverse complement strand
GCTTCCCGCTGGTCTCCGCGAGCGGTACGTCGATCAGCCGGTCCTGGGCGTGGTACATGTACACCGTCCCCTCGGGCATCCGGTGCGAGACGATCGCCCGCGCCACGACGACGCCGTTCCGGTTGACCGCCTCGATCCAGTCGTTGTCGGCGACGCCCACCTTGGCGGCGTCCGCCTCGCTCATCCAGATGTTCTGCCCGCCCCGCGACAGCGAGAGCATGAACAGGTTGTCCTGGTACTCCGAGTGGATGGACCACTTGTTGTGCGGGGTCAGGTAGCGCACGGTGACCCCGAGCTCGCCCACGTCGCCGACGTCGGGCTCGCTGAAAAGCGCGGCCATGTTGAGAGGGGGCCGGTAAACCGGCAGGCTCTCGCCCACCTCGGTCATCCAGTCGTGGTCGAGGTAGAAGCTCTGCCGGCCGGTCAGCGTGTGCCACGGCTTGAGCCGCTCGACGTTGATGGTGAACGCCGAGTAGCGCCGGCCACCGGCCTCCGAGCCCGACCACTCCGGAGAGGTGATCACCGGCTGGGGTGAGGCCTGGGTGTCGGCGAAGGTGATCTGCTTGCCCTCGTGCTCGGCGGCCAGGTCGTGCATGACCTGGCCGGTACGGCGCTCCAGGGTGCGGAAGCCCTGCACGGCCAGGTGACCGTTGGTGGTGCCGCTCATGGCCAGGATGGCCTCGCACACGTGCCGGGCGTCACGCAGTGACGGCCGGCCGTCCCCGACCCCGCCGCGCACGCGGCCGTTGACCTGGCCCAGGCGTTCGACGGTGTCGGACAGGTCGAACGTCACGCCCTTCGTGGTGGCGCCCAGCGTCTCGAGGAGCGGGCCGATCGCGTCGTACTTCTGGCCGATGGCCCCGTAGTCGCGCTCGACCTCGACCAGCCGCGGCATGGTGTGCCCGGGGACGGGCTCGCACTCGCCGAGCTTCCAGTCGGCGACCGTGCCGTGCGGGTTGGCCATGGCATCGGGGGTGTCGTGGGTCAAGGGGGCCGCGACGACGTCCCGGCGCACGCCCAACCGCGGCCCGGCCAGCTCGGAGAACACGTGCGCCAGGTCCCGGAACGTGTCCCAGTCGGTGCGGGACTGCCAGGGTGGCGCGATCGCCGGGTTGAAGGAGTGCACGAACGGGTGCATGTCGGTGCTGGAGAGGTCGTGCTTCTCGTACCAGGTCGCCGCCGGGAAGACCACGTCGGAGAAGAGGGTGGTGCTGGTCTGCCGGAAGTCCAGCGTGTAGAGCAGGTCCAGCTTCCCCTCGGGTGCCTGGTCGACCCAGGCCACGTCGTGGGGACGGCGCCCCTCGGGTGCCTCGACGGCTCGGAGCGACGAGTCGGCGCCCAGCAGATGCTTGAGGAAGTACTCGTTGCCCTTGCCCGACGAGCCCAGCAGGTTGGCCCGCCAGATCCCGAGGACCCGGGGGAAGTTCTCGGGAGCGTCCGGGTTCTCCCCGGCGAACCGCAGCGAGGCGTCCTTGAGCTTTGCCACGACGTGGTCGGCGACCGGCACACCGGCCTCGGCGGCTTCGTCGCACAGGTCCAGCGGGTTCCGGTCGAACGTCGGGTACGACGGCATCCACCCCATCCGGGCGCTCTTGGCGATCAGGTCGGCGGTGCTGAGCCCGGCGAACCGTCCCTGTCCGGTGGCCGACGAGAGGACGTCCGCGCCGAAGTGGTCGTAGCGGAACTGGTTGGAGTGCAGGTACCAGTAGGCGGTCTGGATCATGTTGCGCGGCGGGCGGCTCCAGTCCAGCGCGTTGGCCATCTGGGTGTAGCCGGTCAACGGCCGCACCTTCTCCTGGCCGACGTAGTGGGCCCAACCGCCACCGTTGACGCCCTGGCAGCCGGTGAGCGTGGTCAGCGCCAGGAAGGACCGGTAGATGGTGTCGGAGTGGAACCAGTGGTTGGTGCCCGCACCCATCAGGATCATCGACCGGCCGTGCGAGTCCCGCGCGTTCTCGGCGAACTCCCGGGCGATCCGGGCGGCCTGCTCCGCCGGGATCCCGGTGACGGTCTCCTGCCAGGCCGGAGTGTACGGCGCGTCGGCGTCGTCGTAGTCCGCCCCGACGCCGTAGCGGGCCAGCATCAGCTCGAAGACGGTGGTCACGAGGTGGTCGCCGATGCGGCGAACCGGCACGCGACGGGTCACCTCCGAGCCCGTGCCGTCGAGCTGGTCGAAGAGCGGCAGCCGCACCTCGATCGTCTCGGCGTCGGCTGCGCCTAAGCGCAGCTGGGGCTCGACACCCTCGAGGTCGAGGTTCCACCGACCTTCGTCGGCCTCGCCGAAGCGGTGGCCGAGTGAGCCGTTCGGCACCACGGCCTCGCCCGTGCGGCCGTCGAGCACGACTGTCTTGAAGTCGGCGTTGTCCAGATCGGCGTACTCCGGCAGGTCGGCCGCGGTCAGGAACTTGCCGGTCACCGCGGAGTCGCCGGAGGCGTCGAGTCGCACCAGATGGGGCAGGTCGGTGTACGCCGCGGCGTACTGCTCGAAGTAGGGCGTCCGGGACTCCACGAAGAACTCGCGGAGGATCACGTGGCCCATCGACAGCGCGAGGGCGGCGTCGGTGCCCGGACGCACGGCCAGCCACTCGTCGGCGAACTTGACGTTGTCGGCGTAGTCGGGTGAGACCGCGATCACCTTCTGGCCGCGGTAGCGCGCCTCGGTCATCCAGTGGGCGTCGGGGGTGCGGGTCACCGGGACGTTGGAGCCCCACATGACGAGGTAGCCCGCGTCCCACCAGTCGCCGCTCTCGGGCACGTCGGTCTGGTCGCCGAAGACCTGCGGCGACGCCACCGGCAGGTCGGCGTACCAGTCGTAGAACGAGAGCATCGACCCGCCCACCAGGTGGGTGAACCGGGCGCCGGAGGCGTGGGAGACCATCGACATGGCCGGGATCGGGGAGAACCCGGCAACCCGGTCCGGGCCCCACTTCTCGATCGTGTGCACGTAGGCGGCGGCGACCATCTCGAGCGCCTCGTCCCACGTGGCCCGGACGAGCCCGCCCTTTCCGCGCGCCGCCTTGTACGCCTTCGAGCGCTGTGGGTGGTCGACGACGTGCGCCCACGCCTTGACCGGGTCGCCGTCGTACTGCCGCTTGCCCTCACGGAACATCTCCAGCAGGACGCCGCGGACGTAGGGGTACCGGATGCGGGTGGGGGAGTAGGTGTACCAGGAGAACGCCGCGCCGCGCGGGCACCCGCGGGGCTCGTAGTCCGGGCGGTCCGGGCCCGGAGACGGGTAGTCGGTCTGCTGGGTCTCCCAGGTGATGATCCCGTCCTTGACGTAGACCTTCCACGAGCACGAGCCCGTGCAGTTCACGCCGTGGGTCGACCGCACCACCTTGTCGTGGCTCCACCGGTCCCGGTAGAAAGCGTCGGCGCCGCGCCCGCCCTTCCGCGTCATCGTGCGCAGGTCGTCGCTGACCACCGCCTTGGTGAAGAACCTGCGGCTCCCCACCAGCAGGTCCTCCAGAGGTCCGTCGAGCCGGGACTGGGTGTCGGTCACGCGGTGGTCCTTCCTGCTGCGGCGGTACGGCGGACGATGGTCAGGGTGAGCACGAACGTGAGCCCGGCGGTGATCGCGAGCAGCGCCAGCCCGAGGACGTAGGACTCGGTACGACCGTAGATGTAGCCCATGAGCAGGGGTGGCACGAATCCCCCGAACCCGCCGGCCGCGCCGACCAGACCGGTCACTCCGCCCACGCGCGCCGGGTCGGTGACCTGGGCGATCAGCGCGAACGTGGCGCCGCTGCCGCAGCCGAGGGCGGCCGCCATCGACAAGAAGGCGACGGCGCCGAGGCTGTCGACCGGCGGGTGTCCCGCCGCGACCGCGGCCCCGGCCACCACCACGGCGAACCCGACGGCCAACACCCGCGTGGGCCCGAACCGGTCGGAGAGCCACCCGCCGACGGGACGCATGATCACGGCCACGACGACGAAGCCGGCCATCCGGTTGGCCGCGCCGGCCGGGGAGAGGCCGTACTCGGTCTTGAGGTAGGCCGGGAGGTAGACCGAGAACGCGACGTACCCGCCGAACGCGACGGCGTACAGGATGCCGGCCTGCCAGGTGATCGGCAGCTTGGCATTGGCCACCACCCGCGTCACCAGCGAGGTCTGCGGAATCACGCGGCCGGGCGCGTCACGCAGCATCGACCAGGCGACCACGGCGTACACCGCGAGGGCGGCGGCGGTGATCAGGAACGGCGCCCGCTCCCCGAGGTTGCTGTAGAGCTTGACCGTGGTCAGGGCGCTGATCGCGGTCCCGCCCATCCCGGCGCCGAAGATGCCGATCGCGAGGCCGCGCTTCTCCGGTGGGAACCAGGCGTTGACGAAGGGGACCCCGACCGCGAACGACGTCCCGGCCACACCCAGGAAGAACCCTCCGACCAGGATCAGGCTGTAGGAGTCCAGCGCGACGAACGCCAGGAACAGGACCGGCAGGATCGTGATCGCCGAGATCAGCGGGAACATCACGCGCCCGCCGTACCGGTCGGTCAGGGCTCCCACCACGATCCGGCCCAGCGAGCCCACCACCACGGGGACGGCCACCATGAGGGCCACGTCGGACTCACTGAGGGTGCCCAGCGTGCCCTGCTGTCGGAACAGCGGGCCCAGCGGGCTGATCAGCGCCCACGCCCAGAAGTTCACCGCGAAGCCGATCGTGGCCAGGGCCAGCATGATCCCGGGTGAGCCCTCCCGGGATCGTGCCTGAGTCGGTTCGGTCGGCTTTGCCATCGTGGTCACGTCCACCTGCCTCTGTCAGTTTCGATGTCGATCTACGACGTCCACCTTCACGGCAGTGCGCTGGATCGATCAGGGACCTAGGTCACCGACTCCATGGCACATGGGTGTGAGCATCCCATGGCCCTTGGTCAGGCCGGCTCGCGCCCTGCGGCGATGCGCTCCTGTGCCTCGCGGGCCAGCGAGCGTCCCCAGGCCACCGCTCGCTCCATCTCACGCTGGTCGAGCGGGCCTTCGACGTCGTGCACGAGGAAGCCCGTGGGGCGGGCGATCAGGGTGAACCGGTGCTGGCGCATGAGGTGTGCCGCCGAGCGCGCCGCGGACGCCGGCAGGTGCCGGACCATGCGCACCCGGGTGTCGAAGACGGCCGCGAGACGAGTGCCGTCCTGCACGGGAAGCGCGGACAGCCACTCGCGCAGCCCACCTCCCGCATACCGGTCGTCGCCTCCGCGCGCCATGGCGTCGTCACGGGTCGACGGACGGCTCAGCGCGAAGGCATGGGTCGGACCTCCGACCACGAGCAGGTCGCAGCCGTCGGTCTCGCCGACCCCCGCGTCCGCGACGTCCAGGGCCGTGGCCGCGACATGCTCGAGACGCAGGCCACTCGCGATCGCCCCGGCGATGCTCTCGGTGTTGCCGAAGAAGGACTCGTAGACCACCCATGCCGTCAGGTTCTGCTCGTCGTCCATGACTCTGCCTCCTCGAGTCGAGCCTCCGCCCTGGACGGCCCGAGCTCGCGGGTCCGTGGACCTTTTCTGGAAGGCACAACGTCGCCGAACGCGCAGCACTGGCCGCCTCCGGATCCGGTTGACCAGGGTCCATGCGTCCCGGGCCCTTCGCCACTGCGCATCGACCGCTCGGCCGGGGACGCTCGGAGCATGAACACAGACGCACAGGTCGTCGTCGGGTACGACGGAACACCCGACTCGCTCGCGGCTCTCGCCTGGGCCGCCCGGATGGCGTCCCTGCGAGGGGCGACCGTCGTGGCCACCACCATCATCGACCCCCGGGAGACGCCTCGCGGCGTCGCCTGGCCCGAGTCCTGGTGGGAGGAGACCGAGGACAAGGCGCGCAAGGAGGTGGCCCCGTGGCCCGGTCTGGACGCCAGGTTCGAGCGTCATGTCGGCCACCTGGTACCGGCGCTCGTGGAGGCTGCCCAGGGCGGCTCCATGCTCGTGGTCGGAAGCAAGGGCCACGGCCTCGTCGGTGAGATCCTGCTCGGTTCGGTCAGCCAGAGCACTGCTCGGCATGCCGCCCTCCCGGTGGTCGTGGTCCGTCCCGCCCACAACCCGGAGGCGGATCGCATCGTGGTGGGAGCGGACGGGTCCGAGTCCAGCGCTCGTGCGATCGAGTTCGCCTGTGAGACGGCCCGGCTGACCGGACAGAAGGTCGTGGCCCTGCGGGCCTGGTACCCGGCCACCGTGGTGACGGATCGCTACGGCTACCTGCCGATGTCGACGGGCAACAGCGCCGAAGAGGTGGAGGCGGCTCTGCGCCAGAAGGTGGAGGAGGTCCGGACGGCACACCCCGACGTCACCGTCGAGGGCGAGGTCTACTCCGGCGCCGCCGAACGCGCCCTGGTCGAGGCATCGTCGAACGCATCGCTGGTGGTCGTCGGATCGCGGGGGCGCTCCGCCGTCGCCGGCGCCCTGATGGGCTCGGTCAGCCGCGATGTGCTCCACCAGGCGCACTGCCCGGTCGCCGTCGTGCACTGACCAGCACCCTCTGGCTGCGTCGACTACCCGGCGCTGCTCGACTCCCGTGACACCGCACAGCACGCAGTTCTGGACTCTGGATGGAGGAAGAAGATGAACGAGCCGTTCGACCTGTCGCTCGACGAGTGCCGGGAGCTCTTGAGCTCAGGACTGGTCGCACGGGTCGCCCTGTGCACTCCGGTCGGGCCGCACATCGTGCCGGTGAACTACGCCGTCGTCGACGACTGCGTCGTGATCCGTACGTCGCCGTACAGCATCCTGGGAAGTCACGCCCGCGGAACGATCCTGGCGCTGGAGCTCGACCAGTTCGACTACGACCGCCAGCGCGGCTGGAGCGTGGTGGCGCGGGGTCGGGCCGAGGCGGTCACCAGCGCCGAGGAGCTGTCGCACATCCGGGGCGTGTGGGAGCCCAACGCCTGGGCCGCGGGGCTCCGGAACCTCTACCTGCGGGTCCGCTGGACCGAGCTCACCGGACGTCGTCTCGGCCCGGGGTGGAACCCGGTGGACGAGCTGCCGGTGCGACGAGTGGTCTGACGTGGAAGGAGAGGGCCGTGTTCGTGCGCGAGGTCATGACGACGCCCGCCGTGACCGTCACCCCCGGGACGTCCTTGAAGGAGTCCATCCGCCTGCTGCATGAGCACTCCATCACGGCCATGCCGGTCGTCGACGACGCCGGACAGCTCGTGGGTGTGCTCAGCGAGGCGGACGTCCTGCGCGACACCGTTGCGGCAGATCGCCGCGCTCACGAACGTCCGATCGAGGTCACCGTCCCGGCCGTGCACCTCGTGGCGACCGACGTGATGACTCATCTGCCCATCAGCGTCTCGCCCGAGGACGACGTCGTGCAGGCGGTCGAGTTCCTGGTGAGCACGCAGGTCAAGAGCCTGCCCGTGGTGAGCGCCGGCCGGGTGGTCGGGATGATCAGTCGGCGAGACGTCATCGCGGTGCTCGCCCGTCATGATGCCCTGATCGAGGCGGAGATCGACGAGGAGCTCCGGCAGGCGGGTGTCGAGTGCACGGTCGTAGTGAACGAGGGCGTCGTCGAGCTCCAGGACGCCGACGGGCCCGAGTCCTTGCGCATCGCCCGGGTCCTGGCCTCGCGGGTTCCAGGCGTGATCGGGGTGTCGCCGGGGCACGCGACGTGACCACCACGGGCGACGTGCTCTCCGCCGCGACGGCTCCGTCGTCGGCTCGGCCGGGTTGGTCTTGAGACGCCCGCATGCCCGACAATCGAGCGGTGAGCATCGAGGGGGAGTCCGCGACCGAGCCGGTGGACGGTGACCTGTCCCGTTCGGCCAAGGCGCTGCTCGACGCGGTCATGGCCATCTCGTCGGATCTCGACCTGCACAGTGTCCTGAGCCGCATCATCGAGGCGGCGACCAGGCTCACCGACGCGCGGTACGGAGCGCTGGGGGTCGTGGGCCAGGAGAACCACCTCGTCGAGTTCGTCACCACCGGGATCGACGAG
>JAICHQ010000120.1 GCA_025924815.1 Nocardioides sp. | reverse complement strand
GTCGGCAGCCAGGGCCACGACTGCGGTGGTGAACAGGAGCGCGACCCAAGCGGCGCCGTTGAGCAGCACCGACACCCCGGCCCCGCCCCAGGCCACCGCCTTGTTCTGCGGCGCGGTGCGATCGTGCTTGTAGTGGATGAATGCCAGCCCGGCCCAGATGGCGAGGACGACGACCCAGATCCGGACTGCCCAGGAGGTGCTGAGGGGCGTGAGGACCCGGCCGCCGACATGCAGGCCGTCTTGTGGGAGCAGCTGCCACAGCAGAGCCAGACCGGCCACGAAGCAGAGCAGAGGCGTCAGGAACAAGACGGTGCCCCGCAAGAACCCCGACGCCGTGTGCTGGCGTTCGACGAAGTACGCGCCCGTTCCGACGATCGTGAGTGCGATGAACGTCGCTGCGAACCACGCGTTGTAGAGGTAGAGGTTCCCCGACTGGTCAAGGTGATCGGGGTAGGGCAGCAACCACAGCTGAGCGACGTGGACCGCGAAGATCGCAGCGCTGGCACGGCCGAGGAGCTTCGCGGTCGTGGGTGCCCGGAGCCACTCGGTCCACCAGCGTGTGGCCACTGGCGCGACGTACTCGACGTCCTTGGGCCCCAGTGTGCCGACCGCGAGCATGATCGTGATGCCGAGGAGGCAGGCCAGGATCACGACCACCCACAGCACCGCCAGGGTCCAGGACCCTTGCCACGGCGGCCAGAGCGACGCGCCCGCGCTGTGCAGCACCGGCGCGCCGGAGTACAACACGATGACGAGCAGGGCGAACCCGAGATGCAGCGTGCGCAGCCGGGCGACCGCTGCTCCGCCCGCCCACATGTTCTCGCGACCCAGGATCGGCGTCGTCACGGCCTGTGCCTGCCCCGATGGCACCTCGATCTCTTCACAACGCGCCATCGAACGGCCGGAGAGGTACCAGAGCACGACGACGACGCCGAGCGGCAGGAGCGTGGCCAGAGCAATCCGGCGTTGGAGCGTTCGGACCGGGTCGCGCGCCATCAGGTCGAGGACTCCGGGCAGCGCCGGGCAACCGGCGACTCCACCGCGGTAGCACTGCCAGGAGATCAGGTCGATCCCGATCAGGCACGGCGTCAGGACCAGCATCAGGGTCAGCAGCAGGGCGGCAGTCCGGACAACCCGGGCGCTCATGCGCGACGTACGACTGTTCTCGCCCAGGGTGGTACGGGCCCAGTACGCGAGGTTGACCATCGCGAACGGCAGGAGCGCGAGCCATCCGACGCGCGACAGCCAGCCGAGGAAGCCGCCTACTCCTGAGGTGAGCGTCCCCCAGGAGTACGCCTCGACGGAGACGTTGGCCGGCAGCTCGTGGTCGGTGAGCTTCCCGGACCTCGTGCGGTAGAAGCCGGTCATCTTGTCGCCGGCGACCTGGCCGATGTCCTGCGTGCCGAGCATCGCCGAGGGGGGCGTGCCATGGACGCCGTGCACGCGGATCTCGAGGATCCCCGGGCCCTCGGGTACCGCCATCGCAGGTTCCCCGTCCGCGTGTGACCGATGCGCTGGTAGAGCTGACCCACACCGTGGACCTCCGACGAGCTCCGCGCAAGGCCGGGGAACGCTTCCTGGTGCCTTACTCACGGTTCCTCCGCTAGCGTGCGCAGGGGTTCACGAGGGAGGAGCCGGCGACCGTGCTGTCGGACATCGAGATTGCCAATGCCGCGACCTTGCGGCCGATCACCGAGGTGGCGGCCGAGACACTGGGGATCGACGCCGAGCACCTGGTGCCGTACGGCCACTACAAGGCCAAGGTCGACCTCAGCTATCTGGCCTCGCTGGCCGACCGGACCCTCGGCCGGCTGGTGCTGGTGACCGCCTTGTCACCCACTCCCCCGGGTGAGGGGAAGACGACGACCACCGTCGGCCTCACCGACGCGCTGCACGGGCTGGGTCACCGGACGATCGCGTGCCTCCGCGAGCCGTCGATGGGCCCGGTGTTCGGGATGAAGGGCGGCGCGGCCGGCGGCGGCTACAGCCAGGTCGTGCCGATGACCGACATCAACCTCCACTTCACCGGCGACTTCGCCGCGATCGCGGCCGCCAACAACCTGCTGGCGGCGCTGATCGACAACCACGTGCACCACGGCAACGCCCTCGACATCGACGTCCGCAGCGTGAGCTGGAAGCGCGTGCTCGACATGAACGACCGGGCGCTCCGCCAGATCACGGTGGCCCTCGGCGGCCACGCCAACGGCTTCCCTCGCGAGGACGGTTTCGACATCGTCGTCGCCTCCGAGCTGATGGCGATCTTCTGCCTGACCGAGTCGTGGGCCGACCTCAAGCGGCGGATCGGCGACATCGTGATCGGCTGGTCCCGCTCGATGGCTCCCGTCACCGCGCGCGACCTCGGTGCGGACGGAGCCATGGCGGCCCTCCTGCGTGACGCGCTCGCCCCCAACCTGGTGCAGACGCTCGGGGGGGCGCCGGCGTTCGTGCACGGTGGTCCGTTCGCGAACATCGCCCACGGATGCAGCTCGGTGATGGCGACCCGGTCGGGGCTGCGACTGGCCGACATCGTGGTCACCGAGGCGGGCTTCGGCGCCGACCTGGGCGCCGAGAAGTTCGTGGACATCAAGTGCCGCAAGTCGGGCCTGCGTCCCGACATCGCGGTGGTGGTGGCCACGGTCCGGGCACTGAAGTACCACGGAGGGGTGGCTCTGGCGGACCTCGGCACCGAGGACGTCGCCGCGGTCGAGGCCGGCATGGCGAACCTGCGCCGGCACCTGAGCAACATCCGCCACGTCTACGGCATCCCCTGCGTCGTCGCCATCAACCGGTTCCCGACCGACACCGACGCCGAGATCGCGAAGGTGGTCGAGCTCGTCGACGCCGAGGGCGTGCAGGCGTTCCCGGCGACCCACTTCGCCGAGGGTGGTGACGGTGCCGTCGACCTCGCCAAGGGGGTGCTCCAGACACTGGACGAGCCCACGCCGTACGAGTTCGGCTTCACCTACCCCGACGAGGCGTCGCTCACCCAGAAGGTGGAGGCCATCGCCACCCGGTTGTACGGCGCCGGGCAGGTCACCTGGGAGGCGAAGGCCCGGCGACGGCTCGAGCGGATCGAGCGCGAGGGGTACAGCAACCTCCCCGTGTGCGTGGCGAAGACGCAGTACTCCTTCTCGACCGACCCCACGAAGCTCGGCGCGCCCAGCGGCCACGAGCTGCACGTTCGTGAGGTCAGGCTGTCGGCGGGCGCCGGCTTCGTCGTCCTGGTCTGCGGCGACATGATGACGATGCCGGGGCTGCCCAAGGAGCCGTCCGCGCAGCGCATCGACCTGGCCGACGACGGGACGATCCTCGGCCTCTCCTGAACCGCATGGCGGCGCGGTGCCGTGGGTACGACGCCGTACACCGTCATGTGAGGGAGCGCCATGTCCACCGACGCCATCGTGTTGCTGAAGGAAGAGCACCAGGAGATCCGCAAGGCCTTCCGTGCCTTCGAGAGGGCCGGCGAGAACGCCCACGTCCGCAAGGGCCAGCTGGTCGACCGCATCATCGAGCTGCTCACCGCGCACACCTACATCGAGAACGAGGTGATGTACCCGCGCATCCGTGAGCTGCTCCCCGACCTCGAGGACGACGTGCTCGAGTCCTACGAGGAGCACCACGTGGCCGACGTCCTGGTGATGGAGCTGGCCTCCATGAAGCCGACCGACGAGCGCTTCGACGCCAAGACCACGGTGCTCATCGAGAACGTCGAGCACCACATGGACGAAGAGGAGCAGGAGTGGTTCCCGCAGGTGCGGGCCGGTCTGGGCCGCAAACCCCTGCAGGAGATCGGCGCCGAGCTGATCCGCAAGCGCGAGCAGGCGCCGACCCGGCCCAGTCAGCTGAAGGCGCTGAAGAACGCGATCAAGGCGGTCACCGCGTAGCTACGGGCTACCACCAGGGGGTCACGAGTCGAACCCGAGGCCGAACCGGTCGAGCGTCCGCAGCCACAGGTTGCGCCGGCCCTGGTGCCGATCGGCCGCGGCCAGGGACCGGCGGGTGAGCTCGATCCCGGCCCACGCGAGCGGCTCCGGCGGGAACGGCAGCGGCTTGCTCCGGACCATCTCCAGGCGGGTCCGCTCGGAGTCGACGCCGTCGAGCAGGTCGAGCATCACGTCGGCGCCGAACCGGGTGGCGCCGACGCCGAGCCCGGTGAAGCCGAGGGCGTACGCCGCCCGCCCGCCGTACGCCGTACCGAAGAAGGCGCAGAACCGGGTGCAGGTGTCGATCGCGCCACCCCAGCGGTGGGAGAAGCGCAGGCCCTCCAGCTGCGGGAACCTCGTGAAGAACTGCCGGGCGAGCAGGTCGAAGGTCTCGGGGCGCTGGTCGTACGACGGGCGCAGGTGGCGGCCGAAGTGGTAGACGGCGTCGTACCCACCCCAGAGGATCCGGTTGTCCCGGGTCATCCGGAAGTAGTGGAACTGGTTGGTCATGTCGTCGAGACCCTGCCGGTTGCGCCACCCGATCGACGCCAGCTGGTCGGCGGTCAGCGGCTCGGTCATCAACGCGTAGTCGTAGACCGGCACGGTGTGCAGCCGCACCCGGCGCACCAGCGACGGGAAGGCGTTGGTCCCGAGCGCCACCCGGCCGGCGCGCACCACGCGCCCGGCGCCGGTGCGGACCTCGAGCCCGGCACCCGACGACGAGAGCCCGGAGGCGTAGGTCCCCTCGTGGATGCGGACGCCCAGCGAGTCGGCCGCCGCCGCCAGCCCCCACGCGAGACGGCCGGGGTGGAGCAGTGCCGTGTCCTGGGGCTCGAACACCCCGGCCAGGAACGTCGGCGAGGCGACCTCCGCCTGGATCGCGTCACGGTCGAGGTACGACGAGCCGGAGCGCTCCGCGACCATCTCCCGCAGCCATGCGATCTGGTGGGGCTCCGTCGCGACGGTGATCGCGCCCGTCCGCTCGAAGTCGCAGTCGATGCCGTACCGGGTGAGGGAGCTCTCCAGCTGGTCGAGGTTGTCGCGGCCGATCCGGTCGAGGGTCTCGATCTCCCCGGGCCAGCGCTCGGCGCCGTTGGCGTGCCCGTGGGTGATCGAGGCCGCGCAGAACCCGCCGTTGCGCCCGGACGCGGCCCAGCCGACCCGGTTGCCCTCCAGCAGCACGACGTCGCGGGCCGGCTCACGCTCCTTGGCCAGGATCGCGGTCCAGAGTCCGGCGTACCCGCCTCCGACCACGCACAGGTCGGCGGTGGTGTCGGCGTCGAGCCCCGGGCGCGGCGCCGGACGGTCGGGGTCGTCGAGCCAGTACGGCATCAGCGAGGCATCGACGAGCGACGGGTGGAGCTGCCCTGGCATGGCCGCATCGTGTCAGTCCTCCGGGACGTCCGCGTGACCGGGACCCGGGCCCCGGCGTCAGGCCGACGACCCCGAAGGCTGAGGTTTGCGGACCGACAGCACCAGCACCGCGGCCGGCACCATGGCGATCGCGATCACCAGCAGCGACCGCAGGGTGCCGACCTGGTTGCCGACGAAGCCGAGGAGCGGTGGGCCGGCCAGGAAGGCGCCGTACCCGATCGTCGAGATGACGCTGACCCGGCGCGCGGCCCGGGCCGGGTCGTCGCCCGCGGCACTCATCCCGACCGGGAACCCCAGGGCCGCGCCGAAGCCCCAGAGCACGATGCCGATCACGGCAACTCCGGGCACGCCGGTCCAGACCACCAGCAGGACGCCGGTGGTCGCCGCCACCGCCGAGACCAGCAGCGACCGGGCGCGCCCGAAGCGGTCGAGGGCGATCGGACCGCCCAGCCGACCGAGGGTCATCGAGGCGACGAACAGCGCGAAGCCGAGCACGCCGACCCAGTGCCGGGCGTCGTACCCGTCGACGAGCGACAGCGCCAGCCAGTCGTTGGCGCCGCCCTCGGCCAGGGTGAAGGCGAGCACCATGAACCCGATGGCGAGCGTTCGAGGCTCCAACCACGCGGACCCTCCCGAGGACACCGGTGTGGTCTCGTCGTCCCCGCGCGTGTCTGCCGGCAGCAGGCGCCGGCTCGCGACCATCGCCACCGCGACGCCACACGCGGGCACCACGGCGTAGTGCACGGCCAGGGGGACGCCGACCGCGGCGGCTACGGCTCCGACCCCGGCACCGGTGAACGTGCCCAGCGACCAGCATGCGTGGAATCGCGGCATGATGCTCCGGCCGAGCTCGCGCTCGACGGCGGCCCCGTCGACGTTCATGGCAACGTCCCAGACGCCGGCGCCGACGCCATAGGCGAAGAGGCCGAGGGCCGCGCCGGGTGCCGACCCGGCGGTGGCGAGCAGCCCCGCCACGACGAGTCCGCCGAGGTCGAGCCCCGCGCCGAGCCGGACCACGGCGCCGGCGCCCCATCGTTCGATCAGGTGCCCTGAGGCGGGCATCCCGACCATGGCCCCGACCGCGACCGAGAGCAGCACCGTCCCCAGCGCGCCGTTCGAGAGGTCGAGCGACCCGCGCAGGTCGGGGACCCGCGAGGCGAGGGTGGCGAAGCAGAAGCCGTTGAGCGCGAACACCAACGCCACGGCGTTGCGCGCCGAGATCGCCGAGACTCGCCCGGAGGTGGTGGTCACAGGTGTTGAACGCCGGGCGGGCCCGCCTCGAGCCAGGACTGGAATCCCGTCAGCGACGACGAGCCGAGGGCGAGCTCGACCGCACCGGCCGGGGTGTCACAGCGGATCACGACGTGGCCGGGATAGAGAGAGAGCTGCTCGACGCCTTCGGGCTCGCGGCGCCCGACATAGGTCAGCGACTGGCGCGGCCAGACCCGCTTGGGCCGTGGCGAGAGCGAGAAGATCCGGAACCACTCGAGCCGGTCGCCGGCGTACCGGCCCAGGCCGAGAAGCCAGCCGCGCCCGGGCGTGGTGGCCCGGGCGCGGTAGCTCAGCTCGAAGGTGCCGCCGTGGCGGGACAGCCAGCGGCGGCGGAGGATGAGGGTGACGCCCAGGACCAGGACCAGCAGGAGCACGAACGCCGCTGACTCCAGGACCCACTCCCAGACCGGCACCGCTCCCTCTCCCGTCAGCCCCCCGGTCAATGCCGGAGGGCGGTCAGTCCTCGCCCTCCAGGGCGGCCTTGCGCTCCTCCATCAGGCGCTTGGCCTCGTCGAAGTCGCTCTCGTGGGACAGCTCGGCGTATTCGCAGAGCAGTCGGACGTGGTTGTCGGCGACCGAGATGAACCCGCCGTCGACCGCGGCCACCCAGTGGCCGTCGTCGACCGTGCGGACGTCGACCTGGCCCGCGGCCAGCACCGACATCACCGGTGTGTGGTCGGCCATGATCCCGATCTCGCCCGCGAGCGTCCGGCAGTTGACCACGGTCGCCTCGCCCGACCAGACCTCACGGTCGGCCGCGACCAGGGACACCCGCATCGTCTTCGCCATCTAGATCACAGGCTCTTCTGGATCTCGTCCCACTTGCGCTCGACGTCGTCGAGACCGCCGCACATGAAGAACGCCTGCTCGGCCACGTGGTCGTACTCGCCGTCGGCGATCTTGTTGAACGCCTCGACGGTCTCGGCCACCGGCACGGTCGAGCCCTCCAGGCCGGTGAACTGCTTGGCGACGTAGGTGTTCTGCGACAGGAAGCGCTGGATGCGGCGGGCCCTGCTGACGATGATCTTGTCCTCCTCGGACAGCTCGTCGACACCGAGGATCGCGATGATGTCCTGGAGCTCCTTGTTGCGCTGGAGGATCTGCTTGATCCGGATCGCGCAGTCGTAGTGGTCCTTGCCGATGTACTGCGCGTCGAGGATCCGCGAGGTCGACGTCAGCGGGTCCACCGCGGGGTAGATGCCGAGCGAGGCGATCTCGCGCGACAGCTCGGTGGTCGCGTCCAGGTGCGCGAACGTGGTGGCCGGCGCCGGGTCGGTGTAGTCGTCGGCGGGCACGTAGATCGCCTGCAGCGAGGTGATCGAGTGTCCTCGGGTAGAGGTGATCCGCTCCTGGAGCGTGCCCATCTCGTCGGCGAGGTTCGGCTGGTATCCCACCGC
>JAICHQ010000119.1 GCA_025924815.1 Nocardioides sp. | reverse complement strand
TTGCCGGCCTTGGCGGGGGACACGATCAGGCCACGCTGACCCTTGCCGATCGGCGAGGCGATGTCGATGACGCGACCGATCAGGTTGGTCGGCTCGGTCTCGAGCCGCAGGCGCTCGCTCGGGTACAACGGAGTGAGCTTGGCGAACTCGACGCGGTTCTTGGCGGCCTCGGGGTCGGCGCCGTTCACCGAGTCGATGCGCACCATCGGGTTGAACTTCTCCTTGCGCTCGCCCTCACGGGGCTGGCGCACCTGGCCGACGATCGCGTCGCCACGACGCAGGCCGTACTTGCGCACCATCGACAACGAGACGTACACGTCGTCGGTGCCCGGCAGGTAGCCGCTGGTGCGCACGAACGCGTAGTTGTCGAGCACGTCGAGGATGCCCGCCGCCGGTGTGAGGACGTCGTCGTCGAGGATCGAGGTGTCCGGTTCGTTGCGCTGGCTGCCCCCGGCCGTCTGCGGCCGGTTGCCGCGCTCCCGGCCCCGACGCCGCCGGCTGCGGCGGCTGCCGCCCTGCCCGTCGTCGTCCTGGCCCTGCTGGCCCTGCTGGCCCTGCTGGCGCGGCTGGCCCTGCTGGGTGCCGCGGTCCTGCCGGTCCTTGCCCTGGCCGCCACCCTGCTGGCGGTCCTTGGCCTGGTCGTCGTGCCGATCCGCGCGGTCCTGGTCCTGGTGACCCTGCCGGTCGTCGTCCGGGCGCTCACTGCGCTGCGCCCGCTCCTCGCGGGCCTCCGCGGCCGTGCTCTCACGGTCACCGCGACTCGGGTCGGGCGCAGACGTGCGGGCCTTCTCGGCGCGTCCGGGGCGGCTGTTGCCGCCCGCCTGGGCCGCCTTGATGGCGTCGACCAGCTGAGCCTTCTTCATGGAGCCGGCGCCGCGGATGCCGAGGCCGCCGGCCATCGCCTTGAGATCTGCCAGGAGCAGCGAGTTGAGCCCACCCGACTTCTTCTTGGGCGCGGTCGTGCTCGCGGCGTCCCCGCCTGTCGCCCCCGCCCCAGAAGATCCGGCCCGGGAGTCAGCCTCCGAAGAAGGGGCCGGGGTGGGTTCGATGGTGTCCGTCACGTGAGTCCTTCCCACGTATCAGTGCCGTCCGGCTGAGTGCCGGAGGCCGCTGGGTTCGGTGGTTCCTCACCGGGGCGTGTGCTCGTGCGCTCGTGGCGCGCGGCTGCGTCGGGGGGAGGAGGGTGCTCGGGCAGGCAGTCTCTGATCGAGACCGCGTCGCGCCCTGAGGCACAGCCACGATAGCACCCGGCGGCCCGTCGCACGGCATTGCCGAGAACCACCGGCGCGGGCCTGTCACCTGCGACGACGGCGGTCAGCGGGAGTCACCGTCGGCACCCGATCACGGCGATGCGCCGACACTCTCAGGGCGGGTCGAGACCCTCGCCCGCGGCGACCTCGGGCCCGCCTGGATCAGCGGGGACCGAGGCGAACGCCGTCCGCCGCGATCTCGAGCGGTCGGCAGGACCAGCCCGCCGGCGTGTACGACGGCACGGCGGCGACGCCTGCCCCGTCGGTCAGCACGAGCACCGTCGGCCCGGCTCCCGAGATGACCGCTGCGTGACCGTCCGCGCGGAGGCGGTCGAGCAGCTGCATTGACTCGGGCATGGCCGAGCGCCGGTAGTCCTGGTGAAGCCAGTCCCGGGTGGCGGCCAGCAGCTTGCCGGTCCATCCCGTCGCCAGCGCAGCCACCAGCAGCGCTGCGCGACCGGCGTCGGCTGCGGCGTCGGCGTGCGGGACCGACGCCGGCAGAAGCCCGCGCGCCACCTCGGTCGACAACGGCGTCGGGGGGATGAACGCGGCCGTCCGTACGCCGGGCCCCACCTGGGTCGGCGCCACATGGAAGTCGTCGTCCTCGCGCCAGGCGATGGTCAGGCCGCCGAAGCCGGCCGCGGCGACGTTGTCCGGGTGCCCCTCCAACCGTGCGGCGAGCTGGAAGGCGGCCAGGTCGCTCAGCCGCGACCGACCGTCCTCGACCAGGGCCCGGGCCAGGTGGATGCCGCCGACGATGGCCGCGGCCGAGGATCCGAGTCCACGCCCGTGCGGGATGGCGTTGATGCACCCGACCTCCAGACCAGGAGGGTCGACACCCAGCGCCTCGAACGCCGCGCGCATGGCCACGACGACGAGGTTGCGTTCGTCCCGGGCGACGGCGTCGGCGCCCTCACCGGAGACCTCGACGACGAGCCCGTGCGAGACCACCGCACCCTGCAGGCTGTCCCGCAGGTCGAGCGCGAGGCCGAGCGCGTCGAAGCCCGGTCCGAGGTTGGCGCTGGTCGCGGGGACCGACACGAGCACCGGCCCGGCGTTGAACGTCATCGGTCGCTCACCGCAGACCGGCGGCTGCCGCTGCCTGGTCGACGTCCGGGTCGATGACCGCGTCGACGAAGTCGCCGGCCGACTCCAGCGCAGTCGCGGTGTCCTTCAGCCCGTGACCGGTCACGGTGATGACGACGGTCAGGCCTGCGTAGGAGTCCCCCGCCGCCAGGTCGGCCAGCAGCCCGGCGACGCCGGCCGCGGACGCCGGCTCGACGAAGACACCGTCGCGGCGGGCCAGCTCGGCCTGGGCGGCCAGGATCTGCGCGTCGCTGAGCGCACGGAACCGGCCGCCGGACTCCTCCGCCGCCGCCTCGGCCTGCTTCCACGAGGCGGGGTTGCCGACGCGGATCGCGGTCGCCTTCGTCTCCGGGTCGGGGAACGGCTCCCCGGTCACCAGCGGGGCTGCGCCCTCGGCCTGGAAGCCGTGCATCCGTGGCTTGCGCGTGGTGCGCCCCCAGGCGGCGTACTGCTCGTAGCCCAGCCAGTACGCGGTGATGTTGCCGGCGTTGCCCACAGGCAGCAGGTGCACATCCGGGGCGTCGCCGAGGAAGTCGACGATCTCGAACGCCGCGGTCTTCTGGCCCTGGAGCCGGACCGGGTTGACGGAGTTCACCAGGGCGACCGGGTATCTCCACGACAGCGTGCGGGCCAGCTCGAGACACTGGTCGAAGTTGCCGCGCACCATCACGATCAACGCGCCGTGCACGACCGCCTGGGCCATCTTCCCGGCCGCGATCTTTCCCTCGGGCAGCAGCACGATCGGGGTCAGCCCGGCGCGCGCGGCGTACGCCGACATCGATGCCGACGTGTTCCCGGTCGAGGCGCAGACCACCGCCTCGGCGCCCTCGTGACGGGCCACCGAGATCGCCGCCGTCATCCCGCGGTCCTTGAAGGAGCCCGTCGGATTGTCGCCTTCGATCTTCAGCCAGACATCCCCCTCGGCCCGCGCCGACAGCCAGTCGGAGTGGACCAGCGGGGTGCCGCCCTCGCGCAGGGTCACCGCCTCAAGACCGTCGGGCATCAGGTCGAGGTAGGGCCGGTACTCCTCGATCACACCGCGCCACTGTCGCGTCGCCGGCTCCTGCACCATCAGTCGGCCACCCCCTCGACCCGCATCACCGAGCTCACCTCGCGCACGCACGCCAGCCCCCGCAGCCTCTCCACCGTGCGGGAGAGCCGCGCGTCGGTCGCGTCGTGCGACATCACCACCAGCTGGGCGTCGGCGCCCCGGCCCTCCTGGCGCAGGGTCTGGATCGAGACGTCCTCCTCGGCGAACGCACTCGCGATCTCCGCGAGCACGCCCGCGCGGTCGTCGACGTCGATCGCGAGGTGGTAGCGGGTGCGGGTCTCCCCCATCGGCAGCACCACCCGGTCGGCGTACGCCGACTCCCCGGCCCCGCGGGTCTCACCCAGCCGGTGGCGCCCCACCGTGACCAGGTCGCCGAGCACGGCACTCGCGGTCGGGGCGCCGCCGGCACCCGGGCCGTAGAACATCAGCTGTCCTGCGGCGTCCGACTCGACGAAGACCGCGTTGTACGCCTCGCGGACGCCGGCCAGCGGATGGGACCTCGGGATCATCGCCGGATGGACGCGGACCGAGACCCCGTCGCCACCGTCGGCCGGCACGAGCTCGGCGATCGCCAACAGCTTCACGACGCTCCCCATCTGCGCCGCCGAGGCGATGTCGGCGGCGGTGACGTCTGCGATGCCCTCGCGGTGGACGTCCGCCGCCGTGACGCGGGTGTGGAACGCCAGGCTGGCGAGGATCGCGGCCTTGGCGGCCGCGTCGAAGCCCTCGACGTCGGCGGTCGGGTCGGCCTCGGCGTACCCGAGCTCCTGGGCCTCCTCCAGCGCCTCCTGGAAACCGGCACCCGTGGAGTCCATCTTGTCGAGGATGAAGTTGGTGGTGCCGTTGACGATCCCGAGCACCCGGGTGACGCGATCGCCGGCCAGGGACTCGCGGAGCGGACGCAGGATCGGGATCGCTCCGGCGACGGCCGCCTCGTAGTAGAGGTCGCGCCCGGCCTTCTCGGCCGCCTCGAAGAGCGTCGGTCCGTCCTCGGCGAGCAGCGCCTTGTTGGCGGTGACGACCCCGGCGCCGTTCTCCAGCGCGGACAGGATCAGCGTGCGGGCCGGCTCGATGCCCCCGATCACCTCCACCACGACGTCGACGTCGTCGCGCGCGACCAGGGCCGCGGCGTCGGTGGTGAGGAGACCGGTCGGCACCTCGACGTCGCGCGGCGCGTCGATCCGTCGTACGCCGACCCCGACCAGGCGCACCGGCGCCCCGACCCGGGCCTCGAGGTCGACGGCGCTCTCGGTGAGCAGGCGCACGACCTGCGACCCGACCACACCGCACCCCAGGACGGCGACGTTCAGCGGCTTCACAGCTCCGATGCTCCCAGGTCGGTGGCCAGCAGGTCGTCCACAGTCTCGCGACGCACGATCGTCGTCGCCACGCCGTCCCGCACCGCGACCACCGGTGGCCGGAGGGCGTGGTTGTAGTTCGAGGCCATCGAGCGACAGTAGGCCCCGGTGGAGGGGACGGCGAGCAGGTCACCGGGCCGTACGTCGGCGGGCAGGAACTCGTCCTTGACCACGATGTCGCCGGCTTCGCAGTGCTTGCCGACCACCCGGGCCAGGGCCGGTGGCGCGTCCGAGTGCCGCGAGGCGAGCGTGCAGGAGTAGTCGGCGTCGTAGAGAGCGGTGCGGATGTTGTCGCTCATCCCACCGTCGACGCTCACGTAGGTGCGCACGGCGCCCCCGTCCAGCTCGACCCGTTTGACGGTGCCGACCGTGTAGACCGTGCAGACGGCAGGGCCGACGATCGCCCGTCCGGGCTCGATGGACACGTGAGGTTGTTCGATCCCGAGCGCCCGGCACTCGTGCTCGACGATCTCGGACATCGCGGCCGCCAGCTCCGCGGGCTCGGAGGGGTCGTCCTGGGTGGTGTAGGCGATGCCGAAGCCGCCGCCGAGGTCGAGCTCCGGCATCCTCACGCCGAGCTCCACGCCGACCTTCGCATGGAGGGCGAGCACACGCCGGGCCGCCACCTCGAAGCCCGAGGTGTCGAAGATCTGGCTGCCGATGTGGGAGTGCAGACCGAGCATCTCCAGCCCCGGGGCGGCGACCACACGGCGTACGGCCTCCAGCGCATCACCGGAGGTGATCGAGAAGCCGAACTTCTGGTCCTCGTGGGCGGTGGCGATGTACTCGTGCGTATGGGCCTCGACGCCCGCGGTGACCCGCACCATCACCGGTTGGGTCCGGTCGAGGCTCGCCGCGACCCGCTCCAGCCGCGCGATCTCCTCGAACGAGTCGACGACGATGCGTCCGACGCCTTCGGCGACCGCTCGCCTCAGCTCGACCTCGGTCTTGGTGTTGCCGTGGTAGCCGATGCGGGCGGGATCGACCCCGGCGCGCAAGGCGACCGTCAGCTCACCGTCGGAGCAGACGTCGAGCGACAGCCCCTCCTCGGTGATCCAGCGCGCCACGCTGGTGCACAGGAACGCCTTGCCCGCGTAGTAGACGTCGTACCCCGTGAACGCGTCTCGAAAGGCCCGCGCCCGGGCCCGCAGGTCGGCCTCGTCGAGGACGTACGCCGGGGTGTTCACGTTGGCGACCAGCTCGGGCAGCGAGACACCGCCGACCACCAGGTCTCCGTCGACCTTGTGGGTGTTGGCCGACCAGAGCGACGGCATCAGCGCGTTGGCGTCGTCCGGCGGCTCCAGCCAGCCGGGCCCGCGCAGGGCACCGTCGGCGTGCGCCCAGCCGGCCTCGTGGGTGGGGCTCACATCCGGTCCGGTGCGGAGACCCCGAGCAGACCGAGCCCGTTGGCGAAGACGATGCGGGTGGCCTCGACCAGTCGCAACCGGGCGCGGTGGAGGTCGGTCGGCTCCTCGTCGCCCATCGGGAGGACGCGGCACTGCTCGTAGAAGCGGTGGTACGCCGCCGCCGTGTCCTCGAGGTAGCGGGCCACGCGGTGGGGCTCGCGCAGATCGGTGGCGGCCGCGACGACGGCGGGGAAGTCGGCCAGCGCCCGCAGCAGCTCCCCCTCCTGCTCGTGGGTGAGCAGCTCGGGATGCGACTCGGGCTCGAGACCGAGGTCGGCGCCGTTGCGCAGGATCCCGGACTGACGGGCGTGGGCGTACCGCACGTAGTGGACCGGGTTCTCGTTCCTCGCTCTCGCCCACAGGTCGACGTCGATGTCGAGGTTGGTCTCGAGGTGGTTGCGCACGAGCGCGTAGCGGGCGGCATCCAGTCCGATCGCCTCGACCAGGTCGAGCAGCGTGATGATCGTGCCGGTGCGCTTGCCCATCCGGACGACGGCACCGTCGCTGAGCAGGTTCACCATCTGCCCGATGATGATCTCCAGGTTGACGCCCGGCTCGTCGCCGAAGGCGGCGCAGAGCGCCATCATCCGGCCGACGTAGCCGTGGTGGTCGGCCCCGAGCAGGATCAGGCAGCGCTCGAAGCCGCGCTCCCGCTTGTCGAGGTAGTACGCCGCGTCGCCGGAGATGTAGGCGCCATGGCCATCGCTCTTGACGATCACGCGGTCCTTGTCGTCGCCGTACTTCGAGGTGGCCAGCCAGGTCGCGCCGTCCCGCTCGTAGACGTTGCCGAGCTCGCGCAGCCGGGCGATCGCGCGGTCCGTGGCGCCCGACTCGTAGAGGTCGTTCTCGTGGAACCAGGTGTCGAAGGGCACCCGGAAGTCGGCCAGGGTCTGCTTGATCTCGTCGAACATGATCGCGACGCCGTGCCGCCGGAAGACCTCGAGAGCCTCGGCATCGGGAAGCCCGAGTGCTTCCGGGCGCTCGGTCATCACGGCGGCGGCGACCTCGGCGACGTACTCCCCCGGATAGCCGTCCTCAGGGGTGGGCTGCCGACGGGCGCTGGCCAGCAGTGAGCGGCTGAAGCGGTCGATCTGAGCGCCGTGGTCGTTGAAGTAGTACTCGCGCGAGACCTGGTAGCCGCTGGCCTCCAGCAGCCGGGAGAGGGTGTCGCCGACCGCGGCCCACCGGGCGCCGGCCAGGGTGACCGGACCGGTCGGGTTGGCCGACACGAACTCGACGTTGACCTGTTGCTTGCCTCCCGCCTCCGAGCCGCCGTACGCCGTTCCGGCCGCCACGACGTCACCGGCGACGACGCCCTGGGCCCCGACAGCGACGGTGATGTTGAGGAAGCCCGGGCCGGCGACCTCGACGCCGGCGATGCCGTCGGAGCCCGTCAGGCGCCCGGCGACCAGGAAAGCGAGGTCACGGGATGGGAGGCCGACCTGCTTGGCCAGCTGAAGGGCGACGTTGGTCGCGTAGTCGCCGTGGCCCTTCTGGCGCGGACGCTCCACGGTGACCGTCTCGGGCACGCCGCCGGCGAGCGTGATCGCGTCCTCGGCGGAGAGGCCAGCCAAGGACGCGACGACGAGGTCTGAGAGCTGAGCGGGCGTCACCCGATCAGCGTATCGAGGGGTCCGCTCCACCCTCGACCCACTTCCAGAGACCGGTCGGGCGGATCGGGCTGCACAGGTGGTGAGGTTCTCCGATCTCAGGACGCGGTGTGGGCAGACCCGACGATGCCGGCCTCGGTTTCTCCCGTCGCCGGATCCGCTTGTAAGGTCGTCCCACCACGAGCCCCCGTAGCTCAGGGGATAGAGCACCGCCCTCCGGAGGCGGGAGCGAAGGTTCGAATCCTTCCGGGGGCGCCGTGTGATCT
>JAICHQ010000118.1 GCA_025924815.1 Nocardioides sp. | reverse complement strand
CTAGACGCCGAGGTCGCTAGCCGGGGGTCACCAGGCGGGACTCGTAGGCGAACACGACGGCCTGGACCCGGTCGCGCAGTCCGAGCTTGGCCAGGACGCGCGCCACGTGGGTCTTCACCGTCGCGATGGACACGAACAGCTCGGCGGCGATCTCGGCGTTGGTCGCGCCGGTGGCGACGAAGCGCAGCACCTCGAGCTCGCGCCCGGTGAGCCTGGTGAGCTCGTCGGGCAGGACGTGCGGACCTGAGCCGTCCGCACGTCGGATGAGCTCCGACATCAGGCCCTCGACGGCGACGTCGTCGAGGTGCAGCGTGAGCGGGGTACGCCCCGGCTCGGTCTCGGCGGCCGGCTCCGGCACGGCAGCAATCGGCATGGTCCACTCCCCCTGTACGGACACTCTGCGCACGCGGTGGTCCCCCCGGACGACCCCACTGGCCTGGCAGCGTGCGCGCGCGACACCGCGCCGCGCAACCCCTAAGAGGGTGGAAAGGCCGGCCACGGACACTCGGCGCGCGACTGATTCGCAGACTGGTTCGCGGGCTGGGTCATGGCCGGAGTCATGGCAGGGGTCATGGCAGGGGTCATGGGCAGGGTCAGGAGACGACGACCTCGATGCGCTGGAACTCCTTGAGCTCGGTGTAGCCCGTCGTGGCCATGGCCCGCTTGAGGGCGCCCACCAGGTTCATCGTGCCGTCGGCGACGCGCGAGGGGCCGAACAGGATCTCCTCCAGGGTGCCGACGGTGCCGATCTCCACCCGCTCCCCGCGCGGCAGCGCGGCGTGGACGGCCTCGCCGCCCCAGTGGAAGCCCTGCCCCGGCGCGTCGCTGGCGCGCGCGAACGGCGAGCCGATCATCACCGCGTCGGCGCCGCAGGCGATCGCCTTGGCGATGTCACCGCTGCGGCCGATCGAGCCGTCGGCGATCACGTGGACGTAGCGGCCGCCGGACTCGTCCATGTAGTCGCGACGCGCGCCGGCGACATCGGCGACGGCGCTGGCCATCGGGACCGCGACCCCGAGGACGGTGCGGGTGGTGTGCGCGGCGCCGCCACCGAAGCCGACGAGCACGCCGGCCGCGCCGGTGCGCATCAGGTGCAGCGCGGCCTGGTACGTCGCGCAGCCACCGACGATCACCGGGACGTCGAGCTCGTAGATGAACTCCTTGAGGTTCAGCGGCTCGGCGTGCCCACTGACGTGCTCGGCGCTCACGGTCGTGCCGCGGATGACGAACATGTCGACGCCGGCGTCGACCACGACCTTGGCGAACTCCTTGGTCCGCTGGGGGCTCAGGGAGCCGGCCACGGTCACGCCCGCGTCGCGCATCTGGCGCAGGCGGTCCGAGATCAGCTCGGCCCTGATCGGCTCGGCGTACATCTCCTGCATGCGCCGGACCGCGGCCGGTCCGTCGAGGTCGGCGATCTCGGCGAGCAGGTCGGTCGGGTCGTCGTACCGGGTCCAGAGCCCCTCGAGGTTGAGCACGCCGAGCCCGCCGTACTTGCCCAGGGCGATGGCGGTGTCCGGTGACATCACCGAGTCCATGGGGGCGGCGACGATCGGCAGCTCGAAGCGGTAGGCGTCGATCTGCCAGGCCGTGCTGACCTCCTGGGGGTCGCGGGTCCTGCGGCTCGGGACGATCGCGATGTCGTCGAAGGAGTAGGCCCGGCGCCCGCGCTTGGCGCGCCCGATCTCGATCTCGGTCACCGGCTCAGCGTATCGACGAGGGCCCGGGGACGTCGTATCCCGGGTCGGGGGGACCAACGTCCCGGCGGATCCCGAGTTCCGGCGTTCGCCGGACGCGGACGCCGTGCCCGTGTCACCGTTTTCCCGCACGCAGAAGGAGCCAGTCAATGCCATTCCTCCGAGGAGGGCGGCGCGGCCGCCTGACCGCCTCGGGAGTGGTCCTGATCGGTCTTGTCGTCTCGCTCATGGGTCTCGCGCCCGCCACGTCGTACGCCGCCGGCGACGACTACCCCTACGCCGGCCTGGGCAAGTGCCCCCTCGTGCCGCTGCCGCCCAAGCCTCCGCGGACGAACAACGGCCCCGGCAAGCCCGGCGGCCCGCACCAGCCCGGCCGTCCGGGCCACCCCGGTCGGCCGCAGGGCCCGGGGCAGCAGAACACGCCGTCCTCCCCGGACACGCCCCCGCCACCGCGGGTGTGCGCCAAGCGCATCTGGTTCTACAACGGCAGCTACGGCGACCCCTGGGGCTTCGCGCTGCGCAACTGCACCAGCTTCGTCGCCTGGCGGCTGCGCGAGACCAACGGCCTGGCCGACTTCCAGAACCACTTCGGCGGCATCCACTGGGGCAACGCCGACCACTGGGACGAGGCGGCGGCGAGCCTCGGCTACCTGGTCGACGGCATCCCGGCCATCGGGGCCGTCGCCCAGACCGACGACGGCCGCGTCGGCCACGTGGCCTGGGTCTCCGCCGTGGGCGACGGCACCGTGACCGTCGAGGAGTACAACCACGGCGTCGCCGGCGGGTACGGCGTGCGCACGGTGCCCACGTCGTCGTTCCGCTACCTGCATCTCGCCGACCTGGCCCCCGCGCCGTACCTCGGCTCGACCCGCTCCGAGGTCGCCACCACCGACGCCCACAGCGGGCTGTGGTCGGCCCGGACCACCGACGCCGGTGCGCTCGTCGTACGCCGTCCCTCGGGCCGGACGGTCCACGTCCGGGCACCGGGCGGCTGGTCGACCACCGCGGCCCCGTCGCTGATCACCGACGGGCAGGGCCGGGTCTGGTTCGCCGCGGTGACCGCCGGCGGCCGGGTCATGACCGCGCACACCTCGCCGGGGTCCGCGGCGTTCAAACGTCCGCGCGTGGCCCTCGGCGGTTCCACGACGTCGTCCCCCGCGCTCGCCCTCGACTCCGTCGGGCGGGTGCGGCTGCTGTCCGTCACCGGGTCCGGCACGCTGCTGGAGCGGCACACCGCCGGCGCACGCTCGGACCGGTGGAGCCACGCCGACCGCCTGGGGATGCCGGGCTCCTGGTCGGTGCACGCGGCGCCGACCACCACCACGGACGGGTCCGGGCGGCTCTGGGTCGCGGCCGTGACCCGCAAGGGACATCTGCTCACCCGGCACACCTCGCGCGACGGGCGGCACTGGTCGGGGTTCCGCGCGGTCGGCCACCAGGTCTGGTCGGTGACCTCGACGCCGGCGCTCACCGACGGGCTCGACGGGAGGGTCTGGCTGGTCAGCATCGGGCAGCGGGGCGACCTCGTCGTCCGGCACACGACCGCAGGCTCGGACCGCTGGCACCGCGCCGAGTGGCTGCTCGGCAGGTGGTCGCCGTACTCCTCGCCCGCGATCACCCTGGACCGGAGCGGACGCATCTGGCTGGCCGTCGTCGATCGCCACGGCGAGCTGGTCGTGCGCTCGCGGGCCGACGGCGCCGGCCACTGGCACTCATCCCGCGGCCTGCCGCGCGTGCCCGCCTCGCTGACCGGCAGCCCAACGCTCGCCGCGACCGTGGACGGCGTGCTCGTCGGCGCGACCGACGGGCAGGGTCGCCCGGTGTGGCGCCTCCCGGTGGGCCCGCGCGGCCTCCCGCCGGCGCACGGGCCGCGCGGTGGCGGATTCTCGGTGAACCGATACCTGTGAGCAGCTTCCGGTGAGCCGCGCCCGGTGAGCCCGGCCGCGTGCGGTCAGCCGAGCACGCGCACCGGGTCACCGACCGCGAACGTGCCGGGGTGGACCACGTCGAGGTAGATGCCGAGCTTCATGTCGCGTGCCTCGGTCAGGCTCTTGAGCCACCGGCCCTCGCGAGGCAGTCCCTCCTGGGCGATGTCGATCATCCGGCAGCGCTCGATCTGCAGGACCGGGCGCAGCGTGACGCCGCCGACCTCGACCGTCCCGCTCCACGACTCCTCGACGAACGGCTCCTCGGTCTCCACCACGAGGTTCGGCCGGATCCGCCGGTGGTCGGCGTCGACCTGGAGGTGCCGGCGGCACCACGCCAGCGACGCGGTGCCGACCAGGGAGACCTGGCCGTCGTCGAAGTACGGCGTCGTGGTCTCGGCCAGCACCCGGACCGGGGTCGCCATCGCCTCGCTCAGGACCTGGTCGACGTCGTCGCCCGGCGCCGGCCACTCGCCGCCGCGACCGGTGACCACGACGCCCGCGGGCGTCGTACGGGAGGCGAACTCGAAGACCTCGTCGCGCCGCCGGAACCGTCGGGTGTGCTTGCCGCTCGCGAGCTTGCCGTCGCCGTCGACGACGGCGTACGCCCGGTCGCCGACGACGCCGCGGCGGTCGACCTCGACGGAGGCCACCGCCTCGCCCCCCATCGCCTTGACGGGATAGCGGCGTATCTCCCGGAGGACCTGAGCAGGCGCGCGCCGATCCTCTCCCAGGACCGGCTCGCCGCACGTGTCGCACAGCACGGTGTCGGCGCTCTCGCCGGGCGGAACCTCGCCGGTCGCGCCGCAGCGGTCGCACGTCCATCGCCCCATGCGCCCAGTGTCGCGTATCGCCGGCGTCGCGCACACTGGTGGCGTGATCTCCCGACAGCTCGCCGCCGACCTGCGCGATGCAGGCCTCCCGTGGTCGCCGGCCAAGGGCGACTGGTTCGTGATCCCCGACCACGGGCTCGACCAGCTCGAGTTCGTGGTCAGCGACATGGTGATCGAGACCCGGCGGATGGCACGGGGGCGACAGATGCTGGCGTTCAACGGCACGACCGAGTGGGCGATGGACACGCTGGCCGCCTCCGACGCACTGTGGCTGCCGCGCGAGGACCAGCTCCGAAGCGTGCTCGGGGAGGCCTTCATGGGCCTGGAGTACCTGGCCGGCGAGACCCCGGGGTACGCCGTGACGATGCTGCTCGGCGACTCCGAGCAGCGCTACGTCGACGTCGACGTGGAGTCGGCGTACGCCCGGGCCGCGCTGGCCCTGCTGCGCGGCTGACCCGGACCGGGGTACGTCGTCAGCGGCCGGTGTAGTTCGGTGCCTCGACGGTCATCTGCACGTCGTGGGGGTGGGACTCGGCCAGCGACGCCTGGGTGATCCGCACGAAGCGGCCCTTCTGCTGCAGCTCGGGGACGGTGCGGGCGCCGACGTAGAACATCGACTGGTTGAGGCCGCCGAGGAGCTGGTGGGCGACCGCGGACAGCGGGCCGCGGTAGGCGACCTGGCCCTCGATGCCCTCCGGCACGATCTTGTCGTCGCTGCTGACCTCGGCCTGGAAGTAGCGGTCCTTGGAGTAGGACTTCTTGCCGCGGCTGGACATGGCGGCCAGCGACCCCATGCCACGGTAGGACTTGTACTGCTTGCCGTTGACGAAGACCAGGTCTCCCGGCGACTCCTCGCAGCCGGCGAGCAGGGAGCCCACCATCACCGCGTCGGCGCCGGCCACGATCGCCTTGGCGATCTCGCCGGAGTGCTTCAGGCCGCCGTCGGCGATCACCGGGACGCCGGCCGGGCCGGCCGCGAGGGCGGCCTCGTGCACCGCGCTGATCTGGGGTACGCCGACGCCGGTGACCACGCGCGTCGTACAGATGGAGCCGGGGCCTACGCCCACCTTGACCGCGTCGGCGCCGGCGTCGATGAACGCCTGGGCGCCGGCCCGGGTCGCGACGTTGCCGCCGATCACCTGGACGTGGCGGGTAGCGGGGTCGTTCTTGAGCCGCTGCACCATCTCGATCAGAAGCCGGACGTGGCCGTGCGCAGTGTCGGCCACGAGCACGTCGACACCTGCCTCGACCAGGGTGGTGGCGCGCTGCCAGGCGTCGCCGAAGTAGCCGATGGCGGCGCCGACCATGAGCCGCCCGTGGGCGTCGTACGACGCGTCGGGGAACTGCTCGCCCTTGACGAAGTCCTTGACCGTGATCAGCCCGCCCAGCCGGCCGTCGGGGTCGACCAGGGGCAGCCGTTCGCGCTTGTGCCGGCGCAGGAGGGTGGTGGCCTCCTCGCGCGAGATGCCCACCGGCCCGGTGACCAGCGGCATCGGGGTCATGATCTCGTCGACCTTCGTGGTCGACCACTCCGCGACCGGGGTGAACCGCAGGTCGCGGTTGGTGATGATGCCGAGCAGCTGGTCATCGGAGTCGACGACCGGGAGGCCGGAGACCCGGTACTCGCCACAGATGCGGTCGAGGTCCTCCAACGTCGCGTCGGGGCCGATCGTGACCGGGTTGGAGATGATCCCGGTCTGGGTGCGCTTGACCAGGTCGACCTGGAGCGCCTGGTCCTCGATCGACAGGTTGCGGTGGAGGACGCCGAGGCCGCCCTCGCGGGCCATCGCGATCGCCATCCGGCTCTCGGTCACGGTGTCCATCGCGGCGCTGACCAGCGGCGCCTTGAGACTGATATCGCGGGTCAGCCGCGACGTGGTGTCGATGTCGCTCGGCGCCAGGTCGGAGTATCCGGGCAGGAGCAGGACGTCGTCGTAGGTGAGACCCATCGTGGCGAACTTGGCGGGCAGGACGTCGTCGGCGGGCTCCACTCCCACAGCCTAGCGGTGGCCGTGCTCCGCTGGGATCAGTGCCGTGCGTCGATGGTGATCAGTGGCCGTGACCGTGACCGTGACCGGCCGCGGCGGGCTCCTCGTCCTCGGGCTTGTCGACCACCAGGGTCTCGGTCGTCAGCAGCATGCCGGCGATCGAGGTGGCATTGACCAGCGCGGAGCGGGTGACCTTCACCGGGTCGAGGACGCCCTGGGCGACCAGGTCGCCGTACTCGCCGGTGGCGGCGTTGTAGCCCTCGCCGACCTTGCCCTCACGGACCTTGCTGACGATGACGTAGCCGTTGTCGCCGCCGTTCTCGGCGATCCAGCGCAGGGGCTCGTCGGCCGCGAGGCGGACGATGCGGACGCCGGTTGCCTCGTCACCGGTGAGACCCAGGTCGCCGTCGAGGACCGAGACCGCGTGGATGAGCGCGGAGCCTCCACCGGGCACGATGCCCTCCTCGATCGCGGCGCGGGTGGCGGAGACGGCGTCCTCGATGCGGTGCTTCTTCTCCTTCAGCTCCACCTCGGTGGCGGCACCGACCTTGATCACGCACACGCCGCCGGCCAGCTTGGCGAGGCGCTCCTGGAGCTTCTCGCGGTCCCAGTCGGAGTCGGTGTTCTCGATCTCGGCCTTGATCTGGTTGATCCTGCCCTCGACCGCACTCGCCTCGCCACCGCCGTCGACGATCGTCGTGTTGTCCTTGGTGACCACGACGCGACGGGCCGTGCCGAGCACGTCGAGCCCGACCTGGTCGAGCTTCAGGCCGACCTCGGGCGCCACGACCTGACCGCCGGTCAGGGTCGCGATGTCCTGCATCATCGCCTTGCGGCGGTCACCGAACGCCGGGCTCTTGACCGCGACTGCGGTGAACGTGCCGCGGATCTTGTTGACCACCAGGGTCGACAGGGCCTCGCCCTCGACGTCCTCGGCGAGGATGAACAGCGGCTTGCCGGCGGCGATCACCTTCTCCAGCAGCGGGAGGAGGTCGGCGATCGCCGAGATCTTCCCCTGGTGCAGCAGGATGTAGGGATCGTCGAGGACGGCCTCCATCCGCTCGGGGTCGGAGACGAAGTACGCCGAGATGTAGCCCTTGTCGAACTGCATGCCCTCGGTGAACTCCAGCTCGGTGCCCATGGTGTTGGACTCCTCGACGGTGATCACGCCGTCCTTGCCGACCTTGTCGAAGGACTCGGCGAGCAGCTCACCGATCAGGGAGTCGCGGCTGGAGATCGTCGCGACCGACGCCATGTCCTCCTTGGAGTCCACCTCGCGGGCGGCCTCGCGCAGCGCGTCGCCGACGGCCTCGGCGGCGGCGTCCATGCCCCGCTTGAGACCCATCGGGTTGGCGCCGGCGGTCACCGCCTGAAGACCCTCGTGGACCATCGCCTGGGCCAGGACCGTCGCGGTCGTGGTGCCGTCGCCGGCGACGTCGTTGGTCTTGGTGGCGACCTCCTTGGTCAACTGCGCCCCGAGGTTCTCGAACGGGTCGTCGAGCTCCACCTCACGGGCGACCGTGACGCCGTCGTTCGTGATGGTGGGAGCGCCGAACTTCTTGTCGAGGACGACGTAGCGCCCCTTCGGGCCGAGCGTGACCTTCACCGCGTTGGCGACGGCGTCCACGCCCGCCTGAAGCGCGTTGCGCGCCTCGACGTCG
>JAICHQ010000117.1 GCA_025924815.1 Nocardioides sp. | reverse complement strand
CGTGGCCTCCGGGCGGGGCTCCTGGGGGGTGGGGCGGGGGGGGGCCGGGGGGGCCCGCGCGCGGGCCCCCCCACCTCCGCGCACCGTGCCGACCCGGTAGTTTCCGGCAGGTGCCCGCTGCTTCCTTCCTGCCCTGTCCGTCCGCGTCGCTGATCCGGAAGGTATCCGCATGACCGCCACCGACACCGAACGCCCCGTGGCCGACACCGGATCCCCGGTGCTGAGCCTGCGCGGCATCGAGAAGAGCTTCGGAGCCGTCGACGTCCTCCGCGGGGTGGACCTCGACGTCTTCCCCGGGCGGGTCACCGCCCTGGTCGGCGACAACGGCGCCGGCAAGAGCACCCTGATCAAGGGCATCGCCGGCATCCACTCCTTCGATGCAGGGGAGTACGCCTTCGAGGGCAGGCCGGTGACGGTGCACAGCCCCCGTGACTCCAACGCCCTGGGGATCGAGGTGGTCTATCAGGACCTCGCGCTGTGCGACAACCTCGACGTCGTCCACAACATGTTCCTCGGCCGCGAGCTGCTCAAGGCAGGTCTCCTCGACGAGGCGACGATGGAGCAGCGCGCCCGCACCACCCTGGACGGCCTCTCCGTGCGCACCCTGCAGTCGGTGCGGACACCGGTCGCCTCGCTCTCGGGCGGGCAGCGGCAGACGGTGGCGATCGCGCGGGCCGTCCTGTGGAACTCCAAGGTCGTGATCCTCGACGAGCCGACGGCGGCGCTCGGCGTGGCCCAGACCGAGCAGGTGCTGGCGCTGGTACGCCGACTCGCCGACCGGGGCCTCGGGGTCCTCCTGATCAGCCACAACCTCAACGACGTCTTCCAGGTGGCCGACGAGATAGCCGTGCTCTACCTCGGCTCGATGGTCGCCCAGGTCAGCGCCCGAGACGTCACCCAGAACCAGGTGGTGGAGCTGATCACGACCGGCCGTTCCACGAGCTCGGAGCCGAGCAGCACGAAGGGGACCGACGCATGACCACCACCTCCCAGGAGCAGCCGACGGGGGCGCAGCCCCTCAGGACGGCCTTCGACGATTACGTCAACCGCCTGCGAGGCGGCGAGGTCGGGGCGCTTCCGGGCCTTGCCGGCCTGTTGGTGCTGGTGATCGTGTTCACGATCCTGACCGGCTCGAAGTTCACCAACGCCTTCAACTTCGCCAACCTGATCCTGCAGGGTGCCGGGATCACCGTGCTCGCGATGGGCCTGGTCTTCGTGCTCCTGCTCGGCGAGATCGACCTCTCCGCCGGCTTCGCCGGTGGCGTCACCGCCGGTGTCCTGGGCATCCTGATGACCAACCACGGCTGGCCTTGGGTGCCGGCCCTGGTGACGGCCCTGCTCTGCGGCACCCTGATCGGCGTGCTGATCGGCGTGCTCTGCGCCAACCTCGGGATCCCGTCGTTCGTGGTCACCCTGGCGGCGTTCATGGGCTTCCAGGGACTCCTGCTGCTCGAGACCGGCGCCGGCGGCACGATCGCCTACCGCAACGACGCCATCCTCGCGATCATGAACAAGAACATGCCGGTCTGGCTCGGGTGGCTGCTCGCCGTCCTCGTCGTCGCGGCGTTCGCCGGCCTCGGGCTGTGGCGGCAGGTCGGTCGGACGCGGGCCGGGCTGCCGGCCGCGTCCATCCAGGTGTGGGCGGTCAAGTCCGCAGCGTTCGCGGTCGTGCTGCTCGCCGCCACGGCGTACCTGTCCAAGGAGCGCAGCCGCAACGTGTTCCTGGCCTCGCTGAAGGGCGTGCCGATCGTCGTGCCCATCGTGGGGGCGCTGCTGGTGGGGCTCACCTTCCTGCTCACCCGCACGGCCTGGGGACGGCACGTGTACGCCGTCGGCGGCAATGCCGAGGCCGCGCGCCGCGCCGGCATCAACGTCGCCTGGGTGCGCATCTCCTGCTTCATGATGTGCTCGACCCTGGCCGTGGTCGGCGGGGTCCTGCTCGCGAGCCGCACGAACTCCGTGAACCCCAACACCGGCGGAACCCTGACGCTGCTGTACGCCGTGGGGGCGGCCGTCATCGGTGGCACCAGCCTCTTCGGCGGTCGCGGCCGGGTGCTCGACGCGATCCTGGGCGCGAGCGTGGTCACCGTGATCGACAACGGCATGACCCTGCTCAACCAGCCACAGGGGCGGGTCTACATCATCACCGGGGTCGTGCTCCTCCTGGCAGCCTCGGTCGATGCGATCAGCCGGCGCCGGGCCGCGGCCTCGGGGCGGGTCTAGCCGGGTCCCGGGAGCCCGCTCATGCCGAACAAGACGGGGATCAGCCACGAGGAGCTGCGGCGCGTCAACACCAGCGCCCTCCTCGGCTGGGTCCACCACAACGGTCCGACGACCCGCGCCCGCCTGACCCAGGAGCTGGGCCTCAACCGCAGCACCATCGGCGACCTCACGGCGCTGCTCTCCGAGGCGGGGCTGGTCGAGGAGCTACGTCCCGACCGGGTCGACCTCGAGGCCGGCCAGGTGCGACGGTCGGGGCGACCCTCGCTCGTGGTCTCGCCACGGGCCGATGTGGGGGTCCTGGCGCTGATGCTCGACGTCGACCGCATCGTGGCGGCGGTGGTGGGGCTGGGTGGCGACCTGCGGCAGCGGCGCGAGCGTCTGCACCAACCCGGCGTCCACGAGGTGCAGCAGGTCGTCGACTCCGCGACGCAGATGTGCCGGGACGTGCTGCGCGCCGAGCCGGACATGGCCGTGCTCGCCGTCGGGGTCTCGGTTCCGGGCCTGGTGCGCTCGGCGGACGGGCTGGTGCACTTCGCGCCCAACCTCGGCTGGACCGACGTGCAGTTCGTCGACCTGCTGTCCGAGGCGCTGTCCCTGCCGGTGATGGTCGGCAACGACGCCGATCTCGGCGTGCTCGCCGAGCACCTCTACGGCGCCGCGGTGGGCTCCTCGCAGGTCGCCTACGTGGGCGGCACGGTCGGCATCGGTGGTGGCTTCCTGGTGCACGGCCTTCCGCTCCGGGGCGCCGAGGGGTACGCCGGCGAGGTCGGTCACCTGATCGTCGACAGCGACGGCGCCGAGTGCCGCTGCGGGTCGCGAGGATGCTGGGAGACCAAGATCGGCTCCAACCGACTGCTCAGCTCCGCCGGTCGACTGACGGGTGGGGGGCTGGCGGCGGTCGAGGAGGTCGTGCAGGCCGCGGTCGAGGGCGACGACGCGGCAGGTGCGGCGCTGGACGACGTCGCGTACTGGCTGGGCTTCGGGCTGCGTGCCCTGGTGCGCCTGTTCAACCCCGAGGTCATCGTGCTGGGCGGGACCCTCGGGCGGGTGTTCGAGTCTCGCGGCGCCCGGGTCCTGGGGACGCTGCACGAGCGCGACGGCGTCGACTTCGCCCAGAACGTCTCCGTGCGCGCCGGCGCGCTCGGCTCCGACGGCCCGCTGCTCGGGGCCGCGGAGGTGGGCCTCGCGCCCCTGCTGGCAGACCCGGTCAGCGTGATGAGCGCCTACCGGGAGTCGCACGGCGGCGCCGGCAGTCCCGGCGCCGCCTGACCGGCCACGTTACGGCGCTTCGGCGCCGAAGACCTCGAGCTCGCTGACGTCGGTGAACGTGCAGCCGGAGAAGTCGCCGCTCCCGCCGCTGCAGTTGGCGGCGTAGTTCGGCGTCTGGTTGCTGGTCACGGTCAGCCGCACGTACCGCCCGATCGTCCCGGCCGCGGGCGCGATGGGGTTCATCACGCCGTTGTTCCCGGAGCCGAACGTGTCGCTCACCGGATGCGACCACGGCCCGCCCGCGGAGTCCGAGATCTCGATCGTGAAGCCGGCGGTGGACGCGCTGGCGCCGTCGCCGCAGGTCGCGGAGGGATCCATCGCGAACCCGCTGACGTCGACCTTGCGTCCGAGGTCGATCACGAGGTTCCGGCTCCGGTACGCGCTCCCGCTTCCGAAGGTGTCAGTGCTCCAGCCGGTGCTCTGGTTCAGGTCGATGGCCTCGTACGGACCGCAGCCCTCGTAGTTCGGACCGGTGAACGCCGCGATCGAGGCGCCGCCCGAGCTGGCCGCCCAGTCACGACGCGTCTGGAGGTTGACCGTGGCGCCCCCCGCCGTCACGTTCACGCGAGCCGTGGCTCCCTCGTAGCCCGCGCCCACGACCGCGAGCTTGGCGTAGTGACCGACCGGGACGTTCTTGATCTGGTAATGCCCTGACCCGTCGGTGATCGCGGTCGGGTTGACGATCCCGCCACCCTGGAAGGCCAGGGTGACGGGCACGTTCACGATCGGGTCGTGGGGTGCGTTCTTGTCGGTGACGAAGCCCTCCACGCTCCCGACCTGGGACTGCGACGGCGGCATCTTGAAGCTGGCGCCCGGGGCGGCATCGTTCCCGCCGAGCGAGCCGGCGAAGTAGCCCATGCCGCGGTGGGCGAAGACCCGCCAGATCGCCGTGCGGTGCTTGCCGTGGAAGGTGGAGTTGTCGGCGATCAGGATCGCGTTGCGCATGTCGAGGAACGACGGGTTGTACGGCGCCAGCTCCATCGCCCGGGTCACCAACGACTCGGTCGTGTGTGAGCCCAGGCTGCGGCGCAGGTCCCACAGGGTCTGGGCCCAGATCTCGCCGTCGGAGTGGACCTCGGGTGCCCCTATAACCTTGCCGTAGTCGGCGTAGGTGTAGCCGCCGCGGTGGCCGGTCGCACCGCCGTTGCAGAGCCGTGCCTTCTGGCCGACCCGGCAGTCGAGCGGCTCGGTACGGTCGAAGTTGACGCCCTCGCCGTCGTAGACGAACAGCCGGACGTCGACCTTGTGCCGGCGGTCGCGCTGGAGGCCCTGATCGACCAGGTAGTCCATGGCGTACCAGTCGCTCCAGGCCTCACCCATGGCTCCGCCCTGGACCCCGCCGAGGGTGCTGCGGCCGCGCACGTCGACGTTCAGCCGGTTCGACAGCCCGTGGGTGTACTCGTGGTAGACGGTGTCGGCCTCGTCGCCGACGTTGGTCGGCGAGAACGGGTCCTCGGAGGGGTACCTGCTGAAGGGGGTGTGCTGCAGATACATCTGCATCCTCGGTCGGTGTCCGTCCGGCGGCGTCGACATGTTGGCGTTGTCGATGTGGTTGCCGTCCGGCAGTCCGCGCAGCCGGCCGGTGCCGGTGTTCGCACCGTCGTCGGTCTGGGTGGCGACGGGGTCACCGGCCCTTCCCTTCTTGGAGTGGTTCTTCAGCTGGAAGTTGCCGGCCGCCTCGGTGAAGCCGATCGGCGCCTTCTTGAGGTGGTCGTGCCAGTTGTTGACGAAGTAGAAGACCTGGGTGGCGTTCTGCGCCCGGTTCTTCTTCCAGGAGAAGGCCTTGTTCGGGTTCCAGGAGCACGGCCACGGGTTGCTGCAGAAACGCTTGGCCCCCATCCCCGGGTGGAACGGCTTCAGGAGGTAGCCCCACGAGTGTCCCCTGAGCGCGCGCACCTCCTCGGACCTGCCCGGGCGGTCGTTGTCGTTGACGTCGGAGTAGGTGTGGGAGTTGTTGCCGCTCAGGATGCGGGCCTTGCCCGAGAGCCAGTGACGCTTGGTGAAGTCGACCTTGATCTGGTGTCCGCCGCGCCGTGCGCCCGGGAAGAAGCGGTACGCGCGGCCGGTGCTGTGCTCGTACTGGGTCAGCGGCGTGCGCAGGAGGACCTCACCGGTGACCGCGTCGATGATGGTGGTGGCTGGGGTCTCGGAGGACGTCACCACCGTCTCCCACGCCGGGCGGACCCCGTGGCCGGTGGCGAAGACCACACGCTGGGCGGTGTCGTCACCGGTGTCGGCTCCGGCCGTCTCCGGGCCGCGGGTCCTCGCCAGGGCCTGCGCGGCCGTGGTGATGGTCGGTGCCGGGGCGGCCTTGAGCTGTGTGGCAGCCTGGCTGATCGGCATCCCGCCCAGGGTCAGCAGATGGCCGGCCCTGTTCACCGACGACGTCAGCCCGTTGCGCGCGACCGGCTGGCCGGCGATGCGCTGGGTGAAGAACAGATGCCGGGTGCCGGTGATGTCGCGGTAGCTCCGGGCCAGGTGGAACGTGCTGACGTCGCCCGAGCCGAGCCCGAGGGCTGCCTTGTGGGAGCGGACGTAACCCAGCGTGATGCTCTTGGCGGACTTGGAGCTGCGCCCGGTCAGGTACCCGTTCAGGTTGCCGAGGAACCGGACGGTGCCCGTGGTACCGCTGATGTCGCGGACCGTCCCCTTCGGCCGGCTCGCGAGGAAGGCCTTGCTCGCCGGCCGTCGGGAGACCTTGCTCGCGACGCGCAGCGCCTTCGCCTGAGCCCGGCTGCTCTGGTCGGTGACGTCGACGTACGCGTCGTGCGACTCCCGCGAGGCGCCCTGCGAGGCGCGCGGCGAGGCGTGCGTGGCGACGCCGGGACTTCCGCTCGGGCTCGCGGTCGCATACGACGAGCCGGTGGCGAATCCCGCCATCGCCATCGACGCGACGGCCGCGACGGCGACTCCGGCTCGGCGGCGCCCGCGCATGAGGTGGTGAGTCATCTGTCCCCCTGTCGAGAGCCGCCCCGTGACGGCCGCGCTCACTCTTCCTTGGCGATCCCGCGAGTGCAAGGACCGCCGGGTCTCGAAGCGGTCACAGGCCGTGGACCGCACCGGCATCGTGCCACTGGAGTGGAAGTCCACCGCGGCAGCGCGCCGACCGCGCGTACGCCGTACGAGGAGGGGTGCCCCGCGAAGCTAGGGTCGGGGTATGACAGACGCTCCCCAGGTCCCCGCCGACACGGTTTCCCTCGGGCAGGGCTCGTCCATGCCGCTGCTCGGCTTCGGCACCTGGCAGATCAAGGGTGACGACGCCGTCGATGCCGTCAGCGCGGCTCTCGACGCCGGCTACCGCCACCTCGACACGGCGACGGTGTACCACAACGAGGGTCAGGTGGGCCGCGCGCTGGCCGAGAGCGGCGTACGTCGTGACGACGTCTTCCTGACCACCAAGTGCGGCGCCAACCGCGTCGGCGAGGAGCTGGACACCCTGCGCCAGAGCCTCGATCTACTGCGCACCGGCCATGTCGACCTCTGGCTGGTGCACTGGCCGAGCGAGGACGGCGCGAACGTCGACCTCTGGCGGGCGTTCGTCGAGGCGCAGAAGCAGGGCCTGGCCCGCGAGATCGGGGTGAGCAACTTCGATGCCGCCATGATCGACGAGGTCACCGAGGCGACCGGCGTCCGCCCGGCGGTGAACCAGATCGAGTGGAGCCCCCTGCTGTACGACGCCGCGACGGTCGAGGCGCATCGTGAGCGCGACGTGGTCCTCGAGGGGTACAGCGCCCTGCGCGGTGGCACGCTCGAGCACCCGGTGATCGCCGGGATCGCCGAGCGGCTCGGGCGGACCACGGCTCAGGTGATCATCCGTTGGCACCTCCAGCACGGGTTCGTGGTGATCCCGAAGTCGGTCAACGCCGACCGCATCCGGTCCAACGCCGACGTGGCCGACTTCGAGCTGACCGCCGACGACGTGTCAGCCCTCGACGCCCTGGGTGGCAGCTGAGGGCTCGGTCATCCCGTCGCCCCGAACTGCTCGACCCGGATGACGTCGGAGCGCACGCCGACCTCGCCGAGGAGCCGGGCGGCGTACGACGCGAATCCGACGGAGCCGCAGACGTAGCCCCGGTCGACGTCGCGCGCCGGGGCGGCGAGCTCCGCCGGGTACGGCGGCGCCGCCACGCGGGCCCCGAGGTTCTCGCGGGTCAGGGCCACGAAGGCGCCGGCAGCCAGCAGCTCCTGGGCATAGGGGAGCTCGGCGAGGGTGCGGGCGACCGCCACCACGCGCAGCCGATCCACCAGCCCCAGCCGGGCGGCGTACCGCAGCATCGCGACGAGCGGTACGACGCCGGTGCCGCCGCCGATCGCGACCGCGGTCACGTCCCCGGTCCAGGTGAACCAGCCGCCGATCGGGCCGCGGAGCTCGAGCACGTCGTCCACGCGCACCTCGTCGTGCAGGAATCCCGACACCTCGCCGGCGGGCAGGCACTCGACCATCACCTCGACCAGCGGATCGGCCGGGTCGGAGGCGAGGGAGTAGGAGCGCTGGGCGGTGCAGCCGTCGCCGTCGCGCAGGCGGATCACGCAGTGCTGTCCGGCGAGCCCCGGCACCCAGGACGCCGGCTCGAGGCGCAGGCGCACGAGGCGGTCCGCGATCCGCTGGACCTCGTCGACGCGGCAGGTGGTCCACCGCGTCGCCTGCCCCGCGAGATCGGCGAGGTCGGTGGTCACGGATCGCCCTGGTAGCGCTGCTCCAGCCATG
>JAICHQ010000116.1 GCA_025924815.1 Nocardioides sp. | reverse complement strand
GCGATCAGGGCGTTGGTGTTCGCCGGGTTGCCGGTGACGCCGATCCGTACGTCGTCCGCCGCGACCGCGTTGAGGGCCTTGCCCTGGGCGGTGAAGATCGCACCGTTGGCCTCGAGCAGATCGCTGCGCTCCATGCCGGGGCCGCGCGGCCGGGCGCCGACCAGCAGCGCGAGGCTCACGCCGTCGAAGATCTGCTCCGCGTCGGACTCGATCTGGACGCCGGCCAGGTGGGGGAACGCGCAGTCGTCGAGCTCCATCACCACGCCCTCGAGCGCCTTCAGCGCCGGCTCGATCTCCAGCAGCCGCAGCTCGATCGGTCGGTCGCCGAGCAGGGACCCGCTCGCGAGACGGAACAGCAGGCTGTAGCCGATCTGGCCGGCGGCGCCGGTGACGGCGACCTTGAGCGGGGCAGGGCTCACGAGACATCTCCTCGACGGATCCGTGGCGGCACGGGCGACTTCCCGGTGCCGACCTTCGCGACGCTAGCAGCGGAGGGACGGTCTGCTTCAGTCGGGCTGGCATGCTGCTGGCATGACGCGCGCGGCAGCCTGGGCGTCCCGCGCAGCCGTCGTCGCGCTGGTCCTGGTGACGGGCCCGGCGGCGCTGACCGGTTGCGGCGCCTCGCCCCTGCCGCTGGGTCCGACGGGGGTCGACGGGCTCACCATCCCGACGCCCAGCCCCGACCCGGCAGACTTCCCCGTGGGCGTGGGGAACCGCTGGTTCCCCCTTCAGCCAGGCACGAGCTGGGTCTACCGCCAGGACACCCCCACCGGCCACCGCGGCGTGGTCGCCACGGTCCTGGACCGCCCGCACGCGATCGCCGGAGTCTCGACGACCGCCGTCCGCTGGGAGGTCCGCAGCGGCGGGGCGGAGCACACCGCCATGGTCCGGTGGTACGCCGTCGACGGCGCCGGCAACGTCTGGTGGTTCGGTCAGCGGGTCGTCCCGCACACTCCGCCGCTCGACCGGCTCGCACCCCGCTCGTGGCAGGCCGGCGAGCGCGGCGCGGAGGCCGGCCTCGTGCTGACGGCGACCCCGCGCGTGGGCGACGGTTACCTCAATGCGCGTGAGCGCCGCGTCGTCGAGCGCCGCTCCACCGTGGCCACGATCACCGGCACCGTCTCCACCGCCCGCCACACCTTCCACGACACCGTCGTGATCGACGACCTGAGCAGCCTGGCCCCGCTGCATCGGGTGCAGAGCTTCTACGGCGCGGGGCTGGGCCTGGTCGCCCAGCAGGACACGACGTCGACGTCCTCCAGCCTCTCCCTGATCCGGGTCCGGCGCGGCTGACCCCCGGTTTGCCCGACGCACGGCCCGCTGACTAGCGTCCTGAGCGTGTCCGAGACCCCCACGATCATCTACACCCACACCGACGAGGCGCCGCTCCTGGCGACGTACTCCTTCCTGCCGATCATCTCGGCGTACGCCGAACAGGCGGGGGTGGCAGTCGAGTCGCGCGACATCTCGCTGGCCGGGCGGATCCTCGCGCAGTTCCCCGACCGCCTGCGCGACGGGCAGCGCGTGGACGACGCGCTGGCCGAGCTCGGTGAGCTGGCCAAGCACCCCGAGGCCAACATCATCAAGCTGCCCAACATCTCCGCCTCCGTCCCTCAGCTGAAGGCCGCGATCGCCGAGCTCCAGCAGCAGGGCTACGACCTGCCCGACTATCCCGACTCGCCGACGTCCGACGAGCAGAAGGACGTGCGCGCCCGCTACGACCGGGTCAAGGGCAGCGCGGTCAACCCGGTGCTCCGCGAGGGCAACTCCGATCGGCGCGCACCCGAGTCGGTCAAGGGCTACGCCCGAAACCACCCCCACTCCATGGGTGCGTGGAGCCACGACTCGAGGACCAACGTCGCGACGATGGGCCGGCACGACTTCAAGGCCAACGAGAAGTCCGTGGTGCTCGAGGCGGACGACACCCTCCGCATCGAGCACGAGGCCGCCGACGGGACTCTGACCGTGCTCAAGGAGTCCGTGCCGGTGCTGGCCGGCGAGATCGTGGACGCGACCGTCATGCAGGTCGCCCACCTGCACGCCTTCCTCGCCGACGCGATCGCCCGCGCCCAGGCCGACGACGTGCTGTTCTCGGTCCACCTCAAGGCGACGATGATGAAGGTCTCCGACCCGATCATCTTCGGCCACGTCGTCACCGCGTTCCTCCCCGAGGTCTTCGCGACGTACGGCGAGCAGCTGATCGCCGCGGGCCTGAGCCCGAGCAACGGCCTCGGCGGCATCCTGGCCGGGCTCGACCGGCTCGAGGACGGACCCGCGATCAGGGCCGCCATCGAGCAGGGCCTCGCGGCGGGACCGGCGCTGGCGATGGTCGACTCCGACCGCGGGATCACCAACCTCCACGTGCCCTCCGACGTCATCGTGGACGCCTCGATGCCGGCGATGATCCGGACCAGCGGTCACATGTGGGGCCCCGACGGCCGGGAGGCCGACACACTCGCGGTGATCCCGGACTCGTCGTACGCCGGTGTCTACCAGACGGTCCTCGACGACTGTCGCGCCCACGGCGCCTTCGACCCCACCACGATGGGGTCGGTGCCGAACGTCGGGCTGATGGCCCAGGCGGCCGAGGAGTACGGCTCCCACGACAAGACCTTCGAGATCCCCGCGACCGGCACCGTGCGTGTGGTGAACACCGCAGGTGAGGCTCTCATCGAGCACGACGTCGAGACCGGCGACATCTGGCGGGCCTGTCAGACCAAGGACGTCCCGGTCCGCGACTGGGTCAAGCTCGCCGTGACCCGTGCCCGTGCCTCCGGCGCCCCGGCGGTGTTCTGGCTCGACGAGAGCCGGGCCCACGACGCACAGATCATCGCCAAGGTGCGCGCCTACCTGCCCGAGCACGACACCGACGGGCTGGAGATCTCCATCCTCACGCCCGAGCTCGCCACGGCGTACTCCCTGGAACGGATCCGCCGCGGCGAGGACACCATCTCGGTCACCGGCAACGTGCTCCGCGACTACCTGACCGACCTGTTTCCGATCCTCGAGCTCGGCACCAGCGCGAAGATGCTCTCGATCGTCCCGCTGATCGACGGCGGCGGCCTGTTCGAGACCGGAGCCGGCGGATCGGCGCCCAAGCACGTGCAGCAGCTGCTCAAGCAGGACTACCTGCGCTGGGACAGCCTGGGCGAGTTCCTCGCCCTCGCCGAGTCGCTGGCCAAGTACGCCGCGGCCAACGACAACCCCCACGCGAAGGTCCTCGGCGCGACCCTCGGCCGGGCGACCGCCACGTTCCTGAACGAGAACAAGTCGCCGGCCCGCAAGGTCGGCTCGATCGACAACCGCGGCTCGCACTTCTACCTTGCGATGTACTGGGCCCAGGAGCTGGCGCAGCAGGACGACGACCCGGAGCTGGCCGCGGCCTTCCGGAGCCTGGCCGAGGCGCTGAGCCGGAACGAGCAGACCATCAACGACGAGCTGATCGCCGTGCAGGGACACCCGGTCGACCTCGGCGGCTACTACCGCCCCGATGCCGACAAGGCCACCGCGGTCATGCGGCCCTCGCCGACCTTCAACGAAGCCCTGGCCTCGCTCTGACCGGGACGCCCGACGTGGCCGATCGCACCGCGAGCTTCCCGCTCTCGCTGCTCGCGCTGGCCATGGGCGGGTTCGCGATCGGGACCACCGAGTTCATGGCGATGGGCCTGCTGCCGCAGGTCGCCGACGGTGTCGGCGTCTCCATCCCCTCCGCCGGCCACCTGATCTCGGCGTACGCCCTCGGGGTCGTCGTTGGTGCGCCGGTGCTGGCCTTCCTCGGTGCCCGCCTGCCGCGACGAGGGCTGCTGGTCGCCCTGATGGCGGCGTACGCCGGCGCCAACGCGCTCAGCGCCGTGGCCGGCAGCTACGGGATGCTCCTGCTCGCGCGGTTCCTCGGTGGAGTGCCCCACGGCGCCTACTTCGGCGTGGCCTCGCTGGTCGCGGCGAGCCTCGCGCCCCGCGGCCGGGAGGGCCGCGCGGTCGCGATGGTGATGATCGGGCTCTCGGTCGCCAACGTCGTCGGTGTCCCCGCCGCCACCTGGATGGGCCAGCACCTCGGCTGGCGCTCCGCCTTCTGGGTCGCCGCCGCGCTGGCGGTGCTGACGGCCGCACTCGTGACGACCTTCGTCCCCGCCTGCCCGGGCGATGCCGGTGCGACAGGCCGGCGTGAGCTGCGGCTGTTCGCCGAGCCGCAGGCCTGGCTCACGCTGCTGGCCGGCGCGATCGGCTTCGGCGGCATGTTCGCCCTCTACTCCTACATCGCTCCCGTCGTGACCGAGGTCGGCGGGCTCGCCGACGGCGCCGTGCCGGTGTTCCTGCTGGCGTTCGGTCTCGGCATGGTCGCCGGCACCTACGTCGCGGGCGCCCTGGCCGACTGGTCGGTGTTCCGCTCCCTGCTCGGGTCCTCGCTGGCGATGGCCGTGCTGCTCCTGGTGTACGCAGTGCTGGCCGGCGCCGGCTGGTGGGCGCTGTTCCCGGCGTTCCTGGTGGCGGTCGCCTCGTCGGTGCTCGTGGTCAACCTCCAGCTCCGGCTGATGTCGGTGGCCGGCGACGCGCAGACCCTGGGCGCCGCGATGAACCACTCCTCGCTCAACATCGGCAACGCCCTCGGTGCCTGGATCGGCGGCCTCGTCATCGCCGCGGGCTGGGGCTACCGGGCGCCGGCCCTGGTCGGCGTCGGGCTCGCGCTGGCAGGCCTGGCCGTGCTGCTCCTCTCGGCCACGGTGGCGCGCCGGTCGGCGGTCCCCGCCGCGACCCCGCAGCTCCGTCCGGCCGTCAGTGGCCGGAGGTCTGGCACACGCCGCCACGCTGCGAGGTGCCGGGCAGGACGTCGAAGTCCGAGGTGAGCACGTAGGTGCCCATCCGCCGGGCGTGCAGCACGGTCCACTCCCCGTTCTGCGACAGGCAGCCGCGTGCGCGGACGTCGGCCGCCACCGGCTGGCTGCCGTCGAGCACCGCCAGATGGCTGGACCAGCGGATCTGGATCGGCACCCGCCCGGGCTGCTGCACCCACAGTCGCAGCTGGTTGCCCTCGACGGAGATCACCTGGGCGTGCCGGGCCAGGGGCGTGGAGTCGAGGACCTCGTAGAGCATCCAGTCGGAGTTGTGCCACACCTCGTGCAGGTAGGGCAGTCCGCCGGCGATCAGCCGCGCCTCGTCGACCGACGCGAAGTCGAGCTTGGCGCTGGGAACGGCGACGTACGCGACCGCCAGCTCGTCGAGCCAGTGGCGGTACGACGAGGGGTTGAGCGCGCCCTTCGTGTAGAAGATCGGGTTGTCGGTGACGTCGGCCTGCCGCTCCCAGCCACGGGCCACCGGCATCGACTCCCCGACGTAGCGAGCGGCTCCCTTGGTCTGGGGCTCGACCACCTCGACCCGCTGGCCGATGGCGTGGTCGGTGTTCATCCGCTCGTGGAGCTGGGCCAGGAGGGGCGTGTAGTAGCCCGCGGACGCGGACGGCGAGTCGGCCTCGGCGAGCTGCCAGGTCACGTCGACGGTCGGGAAGACCAGGGCCAGCGCGGTGAAGGCGACCACGTGCTTGTCGGGCCGGTGACCGTAGCCGACGATCAGCGGCGCGGCCGAGAGCCAGACGATGCGGGTGAGGTTGAGCCCGACGCTGTTGGGGACCACCAGGCAGATGACCAGGCCGACCGCGACGATGACCGCGCCGACCCGGATCGTGCGATCCCGGCAGGCGACCACCACCAGCGCGAGCCCCAGCAGGGCCAGGAACATCTGCCCGGGCGGCGAGCCCATGACGCCCGGGTTGTGGAACAGCAGAGCCAGCGTCCCGAGGGAGAGCGCCGTCGCGCCCCCGGTCGTCAGTGCCTCGCGGCGCCGGGTCGGGTCGGAGATCAGAACGGCCGCGGCGACGATGCCGGTGAACAGACCGGCCAGCGGGCTGCCGAGCACGCTGACCACGGTGGCCGCGCCGGCCAGCCACGGGTGGCGGCGGGCGAGCGCGAGCACGGCCAGCATGGCCGCCGCCAGGCCCACCAGGAACGTGATCCGGCCGCCGAACAGGTTGAGCAGCACGCTGGCGGCGAAGACGACGCTGGCCGCACGCGGACGGGCGGAGTCGCGCAGCAGCAGGTGGGCGACCCCCATGCAGATCGCGGACGCGAGCGCGCCGGTGGTGGCCACGCCGATGGTGGCCATCAGGCCGGGGGCGATCACTGAGTACGTCGGGAGCTCGAGGCCGCCGTACCAGCCGGGCCACCAGGTCGCGTTGCCGACCTTGGCGAAGATGGCCGCCCGGGTCGCCTGGGCTGCGAAGTCGGGCACCGGCGGCACCAGGATCAGGTAGAGGGCCAGCCCCACGACCGGCACGAACCAGGTCAGCATGCGCCTGGTGCGCATCGACGAGATCGCGCGCGACATGCTCACGGCCCTGCTCCTCCCGGCTCTCATGTCATTGTGCCAAGCCGGGTCGGACTCCCGAAATCTCACCACCCGTGGGGGTCACCGTCGGCGCGCTGCTCGCCAGTCCTCCACGACGAGGTCGTAGAAGACCGCGTCGGCGGGGCCGCTTCGGACGCGGGTGCCGAACCGCTCGGTGCCCCAGGCGGTCAGGCCGTTCGCCTCGATCACGTGCCGCGACGCGGTGTTGTCGACGGCGGCCCCGGCCATCACCCGGAGCACGCCGAGATCCTCGAACGCGTGCTCGACGATCCGGCCCATGGCGCGGGTCGTCACGCCGCGCCCGCGGGCGTCCGGGTGGGCCCAGAAGCCGATCTCGAGCTCGAGCCCCGGGGTGTGGTGGAAGTAGCTCACCGACGCCAGCGCGCGCTCGCCGGCGGGGTCGTCGACGGAGTCGGTCACGGCCCACGCGACGCTGTCCCCGGTCGCCCGGTTCTCCTGCTGGTGCTCGAGCCAGGCGTACGCCGCGGCCTCGTCGTAGGGGTCGGGCATCGTGCCGAGCCAGGCCTGGGTGCGGACGTCGGAGCAGGCCTCGACGATCCGCGGCACGTCGGAGCGCCGCCAGGCGCGCAGCGTCAGGCCTTCGGCCTCGAGCTGGGGCACCGCGAGCCACGGTGTCCCCGGCTCGCGGCGGTCCGTGGCGAGCAGCGTGCCCACCCACCCGTCGCGGAGCTCTCCGCGCTGGGCCAGCAGCCCCCGGACGGTGCCCTCGAGGGTGAACCCGACGCGCCAGGCGAGCCTGCGCGACGCCCAGTTGCCGACGTTGGCCCGCCAGACGAGGACGCGGGCCCCGCGGTCGGCGAAGCCCCACTCGACCAGCAGCCGCACGGCACGCTCCATCGTGCCGGTGCCGCGCACCCAGGGGTGCGAGCCGAAGGCGACCTCGAGGCGGCCCTCGCCCTCGTCGCGCAGCTCCACGGTTCCGGCGAACCGGCCCTCGGCCTCGACCGCGAAGCCCCACGAGGAGCCGTCCACCCACCCCTGCGGCATCACCTGGGTGACGAACGCGAGCGCGTCCTCGCGGGTGTACGGCACCGGCACCGACGTCCACTGCTGTGAGAGCGGGTCCTGGCACTGCTCGAAGCAGCCCGGGGCGTCGTCCGCGCGATGGGCGCGCAGGGTCACGATGCCGTCGGTGAGGGTCGGGGCCGCGTCCATGGCCGCACCCTGCCAACCCCGGTCCGGAGCGGGCAACCCGGTATCGACCGGGACCCGGGTCGCCCCGACCCGGCCAGGGCCCCCGGGCCCGGCCTGACACAATGCGCCCCATGCCCAGCACCGCCACGACCGGGGCGACCACGTCACCTGAGCTGACCGTCCCCGACGCGCCGTCCGGCGCCAAGCCGCGGGTGCTGTCGGGCATCCAGCCGACCTCCGACTCCTTCCACTTCGGCAACTACCTGGGCGCGACCCGGCAGTGGGTGGACCTCCAGCGGGAGTACCAGCCCTTCTTCTTCATCGCCGACCTGCACGCGATCACCCTCGAGCACGACCCGCTGGTGCTCCGCGAGCGCACGCTGCGAGCCGCCGCCCAGCTGATCGCGATGGGCATCGATCCGGTCCGTTCGGCGATCTTCGTGCAGAGCCAGGTGCCCGCGCACGCCCAGCTGGGCTGGGTGCTGCAGTGCCTGACGGGCTTCGGCGAGGCCCGCCGGATGACGCAGTTCAAGGACAAGTCCGCCAAGAGGGGCGAAGGAGCCGCGAGCGTCGGGCTCTTCACCTACCCGATCCTGCAGGCGGCCGACATCCTGCTCTACCGGCCGCACTACGTCCCGGTCGGCGAGGACCAGCGCCAGCACCTGGAGCTCACCCGCGACCTCGCGCAGCGCTTCAACCACCGCTACAAGAAGACCTTCCGGCT
>JAICHQ010000115.1 GCA_025924815.1 Nocardioides sp. | reverse complement strand
GGGTCCTGGGCGGAGAGGTTCTCCTGACCACTGACGGCCGGCCCGGAGGTGAGTCCGAGCGCTGCGGCCTTGGCCGGGTCGCGTTGGGTACGCCGGTCGTTGGTCGGCGCTGTACGGGCCGCGGAGCGCGAGATCACCGGGGTGCGGTTCTGCACGTCGGTCGCCGGGCTGTCCGAGTGGTCGGTCGAGGCGACCGGCGACAGGGAGTCGGCGAAGCTCACCGCGGCGTTCGGGGACTGGATCACCCCGGTCGCGACGGCGACGCCGGTGGCAGCGGCGGCGAGCCCGGTCATGGTGACCGTGCCACGTAGCGCCCTGCGTGCCGAACGGCGCTTGTCACCGAGGTGACGGGGCCCCGACAGGGCCGCGGGCTGCGTCGGCAGAGCTGCAGCGCGGTGCTTGGGTACGTACTGCTGAGGTGAGGGCACAGGAGGATTCGGGGGTAGACGACTCGGGTGCGCCCACCACCGAACGGGATCCCCAGATCCACCCATCCCGGCGGAGGACTGCCTGCCACCTTGCATGAGTTCGACAGGGCGTGCAAACCGAACGCGGCAGAAAGTGGTGGAAAAGTGGATCAGATGTCGACTCATGTGCCACGTTGGTCACACCAGCCTCGATCGTCACATCCTTGAGTCGTTCTTGATCACGGAACGATCACGCCGTACGGGTCTCCTGGCCCGCTCGGAGGGGCAGCCGGCGGTGCCCTTTCGGGCTGGAGCCGGCCTCAGAGGGTGACGTCTTCCAGCATCTCGGTGACCAGGGCGGCGATCGGGGAGCGCTCGGAGCGGGTCAGGGTGACGTGGGCGAAGAGGGGATGCCCCTTCAGCTTCTCGACCACGGCGACGACGCCGTCGTGCCGGCCGACCCGGAGGTTGTCGCGCTGGGCGATGTCGTGGGTCAGCACGACCTTGGAGTTGGCGCCGATCCGCGAGAGCACCGTGAGCAGGACGTTGCGCTCGAGGGACTGTGCCTCGTCGACGACCACGAAGGCGTCGTGCAGGGACCGGCCGCGGATGTGCGTCAGCGGCAGTACCTCGAGCATCCCTCGGTCGAGGATCTCGTCGATCACCTCCCGGGACGTGATGGCGCCGAGGGTGTCGAAGACAGCCTGGGCCCAGGGCGACATCTTCTCCGACTCCGAGCCGGGCAGGTAGCCGAGCTCCTGGCCGCCGACGGCGAACAGCGGCCGGAACACGACGACCTTCTGGTGCTGGCGGCGCTCGAGCACGGCCTCGAGGCCGGCGCAGAGCGCCATCGCGGACTTGCCGGTGCCGGCGCGACCACCGAGCGAGACGATCCCGACCTCGGGGTCGAGCAGCATCTCCAGGGCGATCCGCTGCTCGGCCGAGCGGCCATGGATGCCGAACGCCTCGCGGTCACCGCGGACGAGATGGACGTGCTTGTCGGCACCGACCCGACCGAGCGCCGTACCCCGCTCGGAGAGGAGCACGAGCCCGGTGTGGCAGGGCAGTTCGCGGGCGGACTCGATGTCGGTCCAGCCCTCGTCGTACAGCTCGTCGAGCACGCACGCCGGCACCTCGAGCTCGGCCATGCCGCTGTAGCCCGGGTCGGAGTCGTTGGTGCGCTCGCCGTGGTACTCCTCGGCGCGCAGCCCCACGGCCGACGCCTTGATCCGCATCGGCAGGTCCTTGGAGACCAAGGTGACGTCGTGGTTCTCATTGGCGAGGTTGCGGGCGACCGCCAGGATCCGGGTGTCGTTGTCGCCGAGCCGGAAGCCGGACGGGAGGGAGTCGGCGTCGGTGTGGTTGAGCTCCACCCGGATCGAGCCGCCCTCGTCGCCGACGGGCACGGCCTCGTCGAGTCTGCCGTGGGTGACCCGCAGCTCGTCGAGCGCACGCAGGGCGGTGCGCGCGAAGAAGCCGAGCTCGGGATGGTGGCGCTTGGCCTCCAGCTCGGTGATCACGACGACGGGGAGGACCACCTCGTGCTCGTCGAACCGGCGCATGGCGCCCGGGTCGGCCAGGAGCACGCTGGTGTCGAGGACGAACGTGCGGACGCCGGGCCTCGGCCCCGTCGCGCGGGTGGTCCGTCGGGTCCCCTGATTGGTCTGCGGCACCAGACACCCCTCACCAGACCGTGCGGACACTCCTCGCCCGGTCCTGTTCTCCCTCTACGTGGCGGACCGGGCTGGAACCCGAAGGCCGGAGTGCCGGCCCCCTCGGCACGACGTCGTACGCCGTCCTGTCTGGTCGTGATGTCTCACGAAACGGGCCTCCCGATATCGGCGGGATCCCCACCCCTCCGATGTCGCGAACGTACGCCGGTCTGTCGGACCGGTGAGGCAGACACGCCCGAACGCAGGGTGAACAGTCGGGCGCCATCCCTCGAGGCGCTGGCTCCTCAGGAACCGTACCGGCGGTCGCGCTGGGCGTAGGCGCGGATGGCCCGCAGGAAGTCGACCTTGCGGAAGTCGGGCCAGTAGGCCTCGCAGAAGTAGAACTCGCTCTGTGCGCTCTGCCAGAGAAGGAAGCCACCGAGGCGCTGCTCGCCGGACGTCCGGATCACCAGGTCGGGGTCGGGCTGGCCCTTCGTGTAGAGATGCTGGGCGATGTGGTCGACGTCGATCACCTCGGCCAGCTCCTCGAGGCTGGTGCCGCGCTCGGCATGCTCCTGCAGCAGCGAGCGCACGGCGTCCGCGATCTCGCGCCGGCCGCCGTACGGCACGGCGACGTTGACCAGGATCCCGTCGATGTCGCGGGTGGCCTCCTCGGCCTCCTTCAGCCGGGTCGACAGAGCCGCCGGCAGCAGGTCGAGCGCGCCGACCGGGTGGATCCGCCAGCGCCGTCGGTCGGCCAGCTGTTCGACGGCGTCGCCGATGACATCGAGCAGCCCCTCGAGCTGCTGGGGCGGGCGGTTGAGGTTGTCGGTCGAGAGCAGCCACAGGGTGACGACCCGGACGCCGACCTCCTCGCTCCACTCGAGCAGTGGCTCGATGTTGGCCGCACCGGCGCGGTAGCCGTGCGTGCTGTCGCCACCGACGCCCTTCGCCCATCGCCGGTTGCCGTCGAGCATCACGCCGATGTGCTGCGGGATGCGGTCCTTCGGCAGCGCCTTGACCATGCGCGACTCGTACGCCGGGTAGAACAAACGGCGGATCCGCTCCTTCACCTCCGGGATCCCCGCCACCTCTCGATGGTAACCGCGGACGGTCCTGTTCGAAGCAACCCCGCGTGGTCAGCCGGTCGGTACCGTCGGGGTATGAACGACTCGATCCGAGCCGGTCTCGACTCCTTCGCCCACGTGGCCGAGGACGTTGTCCAACCGAGACTGCGTGGGTGGCTGCACCTGGCCACGGCACCGGTGATCCTCGCCGCCGGCGTCGTCCTGGTCGCGCTGTCGCCCACGGCCGCGACCCGTCTCGGCTCGGCGGTGTACGCCGTGTGCTCGGTCCTGCTGTTCACGGTCTCGGCGGTCTACCACCGGGGGCGGTGGTCACCGCGCGTCGACGCGGTGCTCCAGCGCTTCGACCATGCCAGCATCTTCCTGCTGATCGCCGGCACCTACACGCCGTTCTGCGTGCTCCTGCTGCGGGGCACCGATCGCGTCGTGATGCTGTCGGTGATCTGGGGCGGGGCCCTGGCCGGGATGGGCTTCCGGGTGCTCTGGCTCGGCGCTCCGCGATGGCTGTACACCCCGATCTACATCGGCCTGGGCTGGGCGGCAGTGTTCTTCCTGCCGCAGTTCGCCGCCGGCGCCCACCGGCTCGGCGTCGGGCTCGGCGTGGCGGTGCTCGTCCTGATCGCCACCGGCGGCGCCCTGTACACGCTCGGCGGGGTCGTCTACGGGTTCAAGCGTCCGGACCCCTGGCCGCGCTGGTTCGGCTTCCACGAGGTCTTCCACACCTTCACGATCCTGGCGTTCGTCACCCACTACGTCGGCGTGTCGCTCGCGACGTACTCCTTGCGCTGAGGGCCCCGGCTGTGGCCGGTTCATCACGCTGGGCAGGTGAACGCGAGCATGGCGTGCGGAGTTCACCTGGCCCATCGCCGCCTCGACCGGTCAGCGTGATGAACCGTCACCACGCGTCGCGCGGCGGCGTGAGTCCGCTCACTCCCGGCGGTTCGAAGGAACAACGCGAGGCCGCGCCTCGTCACACCTGGCGATGGCCGAGAACTCCCACACCCTGAATTACCCGACCGTGGTCGCCGGGGCGGTGGCCGCAGCGACGGCAACCGCCCTGTCCAGCCAGCTCGGGCTCGTCGGCACGATCCTCGGCGCCGCCGTGGCCAGCATCGTCAGTGCGGTGGTGACCAACGCGCTCGGTGGCTGGATCGCCCGGCTGCACGGCGCCACCCGCGACCGTGAGCCGCTGCCGTTCCAGCGCCTCCTGGTGGGGGTGTTCGCGATCGCCCTCGTCGTGGTCGCGTTCCACACGGGGCTCGACCTGGTCACCCGCGGCATCCCGGCGGACAGCTTCGCCGGCCGCCTGATCGCCCAGACCGGCCTGCGCTGAGTGTGCACTTCTGCCGGGTCAGCGGCCGTACGGCGTGCACTTCTGCCAGGTCAGCGGCCGTACGGCGTGCACTTCTGCCGGGTCAGCGCTGTACGGCGTGCACTTCTGCCGGGTCGGCGGGGAGAATGACGGTGAACGTCGAGCCCTGACCCTGGGTCGAGTCGGCGGAGATCCGGCCGCCCATGCGGGTGACGATGCGCTGGCAGATGGCCAGCCCGATCCCGGAGCCGGGAAAATCTTCGCTGCGCGAGTCCGGCGGGCGACGAGGGATGTCGAACAACGACGAGAGCCGTTCTGGTGGGATGCCGACGCCCTCGTCGGTGCACCGGAACTCGACCCCGTCGTCGGTGCGTGACAGGTGCAGCACGACGCGACCGCGGGGCAGGCTGAACTTCACCGCGTTCGCGACCAGGTTGGCGAACACCCGGGCCAGCGCGTTCTGGTCGACGGTCGCGCGCAGCTCCTCCGGGGCGTGGAGGTCGAACACGACACCCCGGAGCTGGGCCTCCGTCTCGGCATGGCCACACGCGTCGCGCAGCATCGTGACCAGGTCGACCTCGGTCACCGGGTCGACACCCTCCTCGGCGCGTGCCATCGCCAGGAGGTCGTCGACGAGGTTGGCCAAGCGGTCGGCGCTCCGGCGGATCGCCGTCACCGGATGTGAGCCAGCCTCCGCGAGACGCCCGTCCGACTCCAGCAGCTCGGTGTTGAGCGCGATCGCCGTCAGGGGGGTCTTCAGGTCGTGCGTGATCGACGCGACCAGGTCGCGCCGGTAGGCATCGAGGCGCAGCAGCTCCTCGGCGGCGACCTGGTCACGGCGTCGGCCCTTCGCCTGCGCGGTCAGGGTGCCGAGGCGACGGCCGAGCATGAAGAAGGCCTCGCGATCGGCCTCCGACCACGGGTCGTCGTCCGCGGCGCGGAACACCAGCAGCGCACCCCGCGACGCGACGCCGTCGCCCAGGGCTGCCAGCAACGCCTGCTCGTAGCCGGCCACGGCCGCGAGACGCCCGAGCAGTCTGTCGCTCTCGTGCGTCTGCGTCGTCCCGTCCTCGAGACACCGGGCGATCATCGGCTCGAGCAGGGTGCACACCTCGGCGCCCAGCCGGTCGGCGAGTTCCGTCGGGTACGACGCGGCCTCGCGGAGCACGCCCGGCTCGAGCTCGGCGCACGCCCAGGCCCCGCGGGCGCGCATCATCTCGCCCAGCCGGGCCGCGACGGAGTCCAGCAGGCTCGGGACGCCGTCGGCTGCGGCGGCTCCGTGGAGCACCGCCTGCGCGGCGTACGACATCCGGAGCCGCTCGGTGAGCACGTCCTGGTGACGCAGGGCCGTCAGGACGAGGCGCGCCTGGTCGGCGTACAGCTCGACCAGCTCGCACGCGCCGGGAGGTGGGTGGGCGAGGTCGACGGGCCCCTCGGTCGAGAGGACGCCGACGAGGTCGCCGGCCGGGGCGTACAGGGGCGCGAGCAGCAGGCCCTGGTGGTGAGCGATGTACCGCTCCGTCTCCGGGGTGTTGGTCGGCACCTCGACGTAGGAGACGGTGCGGTGCTTGGTGGCGTGCAGTCGGCCCCGGGTCTCGGCGCCTCCGAGCAGGCTGTCGAGGTCGTCCCGTTGCCAGCGAAGCCCCTCGACGATGCCGGCGGACGGGTCGCCGGAGACGGCCATCACCTCGAGCCACTCGTCGTCGACGACGCGACTGACGATCGCGGCCACCGCGCCCACGACCTCACGCACGGATCCTGCGATCCGCCCGATGTCGTCGACGAGCTGCTCGTCGGCGGGCTGCGTGGCGCCGCCCCCCGATGGACGCGCGTCACCCGCGGCTGGTCCCCCCAAAGCCGTCACCTTCGGTTTGCCGCTACCCCCCGGTCGCGGTCGTGAGAAGACTAGGTCAGGGGCTGGTGGGTTCAAAGATTTTGCCAGGCGATGGCACCGGACGGTCACAAACGTTGCCACGACAGACGTACGCCGCAGGCCTTCCGGCGACGGGGACACGTTCCGCGAGGAGAGGTACACCGCCGCGTGGCCCGTCCGCGACCGCGACGACCGCCCCCGGCCAGAGCCGGGCCTGGCGTTCGAGGTCGTCCCGCTCGGCCCCAGCGGGGCCGACGACCGCGATCTCGGGAGCCCCGTCGACCAGCGCCTGGGCCGCCGCCAGCGACCAGCCGGCGAACCGCGGAGCCCGCCGGGCCAGCTCGGCCACGCCGGCGAGTGCCTCGTCCGCCGCCTCGCGCCAGCGCCCGTCGCCCGTCAGGGCGTGCGCGGCCAGCAGGGCGTGGATCATCGCCGACGTGCCTGACGGACTGGCGTTGTCGCCCGGGTCGCGCGGCCGGGCGACGAGTCGCTCGCCGTCGAGCGGGGTGTCGAAGAACCCGCCGTCGCCGGCCCGGAAGCGGTCGAGCGCGTCGTCCAGCAGTGCGGTGGCACGGTCGAGCCAGCGATCGTCACCGGTGGCGCCGCACAGGGAGATGAAGCCCCCGGCCACGGCCCCGTGGTCCTCGAGGACGCCCATCGGCGTCCCGACGCGGCCATCGCGCGACACCCGGCGCAGGCGGCCGTCGACGACGTGGACCGACAGCAGCAGCTCACCTGCGGCGATCGCGGCGTCGACGTACTCCTCACGGCCGAGCAGCCGACCGGCGTCGACCAGTGAGGCGATCGCCAGCCCGTTCCAGGCGGCGACGACCTTGTCGTCCCGGGCCGGCCGAACCCGCTGCTCGCGCGCCGCGAGGAGACGCCGGCGTACGTCGTCGAAGCGGTCCCAGTCGTCCGGGTCGCGCGGCAGCTGCAGGGTCGAGGTGCCGTGCTCGAAGGTCCCGGTCACCGAGAAGAGGTCGACCGCCCACCGGCCGTCAACGACTCCGAGCACGTCCACGACCTGGTCGGGGGTCCACACGTAGAAGCGCCCCTCATCGCCCTCGCTGTCGGCGTCGAGGGCCGAGGCGAACCCGCCCTCAGGCGTCTGCAGCTCCGTCAGCAGCCAGTCGGCCGTGCCGGTCGCGACCCGGTCGCCGAGTGGCGTCCCCCACTGGGCGTACCGACCGAGCAGCTGGGCGTTGTCGTAGAGCATCTTCTCGAAGTGAGGCACGACCCAGCCGGCATCGACGCTGTACCGCGCGAACCCGCCGGCGAGCTGGTCGTGGATGCCGCCACGCGCCATCGCCTCGAGCGTTTGATCGAGCATCCGGCGCGACCTGTCGTCACGGCGACGCCGGAGGAGCTCGAGCACCATGCTGGGCGGGAACTTGGGCGCGTCACCGAACCCGCCACGGCGTTCGTCGAAGTCCCCGGCCAGCGAGTCGACCACCGCGTCGAGGTCTGCCGCGGTCAGCGCCTGACCGGTCAGCGAGACCTCGCGGGCGAGGTGGTCACGCACGGTCCCGGCGACACGGCGTACGTCGTCGGGCCGGTCCCGCCAGGCCTCGCTCAGCGCGGTCAGTACCTGCCGCAAGGCCGGCTGCCCACCACGCGATCGGTCGGGGAAGTAGGTGCCGGCGAAGAACGGGCTCCCGTCGTGATCGAGCACCACGGTCATCGGCCAGCCGCCCTGGCCGGTCATCGCGACCGTCGCCTCCATGTAGACGGCGTCGACGTCCGGCCGCTCCTCGCGGTCGACCTTGACGCAGACGAAGTCCGCGTTCAGCTGAGCCGCCGTCGCCTCGTCCTCGAAGGACTCGTGCGCCATGACATGGCACCAGTGGCACGCGGCGTACCCGACGGAGAGGAAGATCGGTACGCCGCGCCGGCGGGCCTCCGCGAACGCGTCCTCGCCCCACTCCCACCAGTCGACCGGGTTGTCGGCGTGCTGGAGGAGGTACGGCGAGGTCGCG
>JAICHQ010000114.1 GCA_025924815.1 Nocardioides sp. | reverse complement strand
ACGGCACCGACATGGTCGGCAACCGCACCCGGGTCAAGGTCGTGAAGAACAAGGTGGCACCGCCGTTCAAGCAGGCCGAGTTCGACATCATGTACGGCAAGGGCATCAGCCGCGAGGGCGGCCTGATCGACGTCGGGGTCGAGGCGGGCCTGGTCCGCAAGGCCGGCGCCTGGTACACCTACGAGGGCGACCAGCTGGGCCAGGGCAAGGAGAACTCCCGCCAGTTCCTGACCGACAACCCCGATCTCGCCAACGAGCTGGAGAAGCGGATCCTGGAGAAGCTCGGCGTCGGGCCGACCGTCGACGCGCCCGCCGAGGGCGACGACCTGTCCGACGAGCCGATCGGTGTCGATGACTTCTAGGGTCGTGCCGGACCCGGTCGCCGAGGGGCCGGACGCGGATGCCGAGTCGGTGGCGCGCAAGATCCTGCTCGAGGCCCTGACCGGCCAGGCGCGCAGTCGTCAGGAGCTGCGCGACAGGCTGGCCAAGCGGGCCGTGCCCGATGACCTCGCCGAGCGGTTGCTCGACCGGTTCGGCGAGGTCGGCCTGGTCGACGACGAGGCGTTCGCCCGGTCGTGGGTGGAGAGCCGACAGCGCAGCCGGGGCCTCGCCAGACGGGCGCTGGCCCAGGAGCTGCGGCGCAAGGGCGTCGACGATGAGACCGCTCGCACAGCACTCGACGACCTCGATCCCTCCCAGGAGGAGCAGGCGGCGCGCCTCCTGGTGCGCAAGAGGCTCCGCTCGCTGCGCGACGTCGACCCGGTCACGGCCACCCGGCGGCTGGCCGGGCTGCTCGCCCGCAAGGGCTACCCCGCGGGTCTGGCGTTCCGGGTGGTTCGCGAGGAGCTGGGTGGTGTCGAGGCCGGTTCCGACATGATGGAGGGGTGACGGCACATCTCCACCGGCTGCCGGCCGGCTCTGTGGACCTCGCCACGCTCCCGACCGACGCCACGCCGGGGTTCGTCGGCGGCAAGAAGAAGGGTGCGGCCGCGCTGGCCGCGCTCGGTGACGAGCTGAGCGACCTGCAGGAGCGACTCTGGGCGGAGCGCACGACCGGCTCCCGGCGACGCGTCCTGCTCGTGCTGCAAGGCATGGACACCTCGGGCAAGGGCGGTGTGCTCCGGCACACGGTCGGCCTGGTCGACCCCCAGGGCGTGAAGATCACCAGCTTCAAGGCGCCTAGCGCAGAGGAGCGACAGCACGACTTCCTGTGGCGGATCCGCCGCGGGGTGCCCGAGCCGGGGTTCGTCGGCGTGTTCGACCGCTCCCACTACGAGGACGTGCTGATCGTCCGGGTCCACCAGCTGGCGGACGCGCAGACCGTCGAGCAGCGCTACGACCAGATCAACGCCTTCGAGGCGGAGCTGGCCGCCGACGGCGTGGTGATCCTCAAGTGCATGCTCCACATCTCACCCGAGCAGCAGCGTGAGCGCCTGCTCGCCCGGCTGGACGACGAGGAGAAGCACTGGAAGTTCAACCCCGCTGACATCGACGAGCGCGCGTTCTGGAGTCACTACCGCACGGCGTACGAGATCGCGCTGGAGCACACCAACACCGAGATCGCGCCGTGGTACGTCGTGCCGGCGGACCGGAAGTGGTATCGCAACCTGGTGATCGGACAGCTCCTGCTCGAGACGCTGCGGGGGATGGGTCTGCGCTGGCCGGCTGCCGACTTCGACGTCGAGGAGCAGCGACGCCGGCTGCTCGAGGAGCCGGCACCCTCGTGATCGACACGGTGTCGGTGACCCGCTACGTCACCCCACTGCGCGAGGGCGGCAGCCTGCCGGGCCTCGTGGAGGGTGACGACCTCGGCACCTACGTCTGCAAGTTCCGGGGTGCCGGGCAGGGCGTCCGGGTGCTGGTCGCCGAGGTGATCGTGAGCTCGCTCGCGACCCGGCTCGGGCTGCGGACCCCACGCCTGGTCGCCCTCGACCTCGACCCCGAGATCGCGCGCTACGAGGCCGACGAGGAGGTTCAGGACCTGCTCAACGCCAGCCCGGGTCTCAACCTCGGCATAGACTTCCTCCCCGGCGCCTTCGGCTACGAGGGCGAGGCGAGCACGCCGCCCGACGTCGCGGCCCGGATCCTGTGGCTGGACGCTTTCACCGCCAACGTCGACCGCACCTGGCGCAACCCCAACCTGCTGCTGTGGCACGGCGACGTGTGGGTGATCGACCACGGTGCCGCCCTCTACTTCCACCACGCCTGGTCCGGGGGAGTGACCGACCCGACGCGGTTCGCCGCCCAGTCGTGGGACATCGGCGACCACGTCTTCGGCGCCGCCGTGGGTCGGCTGGGCGCCACCGACGCCGTGATCGACCTGTCCGACGACGACCTGGCCGCCTGCGTCGCACAGGTGCCGGACGCCTGGCTCGAGCCGGTCCCCGGCGCGGAGACGCCCGACGACCTGCGGGCGGCGTACGTCGCGTTCCTGTCCGCTCGCCTGCACACCCGTGCCTGGCTGCCGCGGGAGCCCGCCGCATGAGCGCTGCGACCACGGCCATGCCCTACCAGTACGCCGTCCTGCGCTGCGTCCCGCGCGTCGACCGGGAGGAGTTCGTCAACGTCGGCGTGATCGTCTACTGCGAGGAGGCCGGGTTCCTGGAGGCTGCCTGGAGCGTCGACCGTGAGCGCCTGGCCGCGCTCGCCCCGGCCCTCGACCTCGACGCCGTGTGCGAGGGCCTCGACTTCGTGCGGGCGGTGTGCGCGGGCGAGGAGTCGGTCGGTGCCGTGGCGAGCGAGCCTGCCGGCGTCCGGTTCGGCTTCCTCAAGGCTCCGCGCAGCACCGTGCTCCAGCCGGGCCCCGTGCACGGCGGCGTCACCACCGACCCCGGGCGCCAGCTGGAGCACCTGCTGGAGCGCTTCGTCGGTTAGACCGGCACGAGCTCGACGGCGCCGACGGCGTACCGCGCGAGGACCGTGCGGGCGACGGCTTCGTGGACCCCGAGCGGTTCGGCGACCGCGACGGCTCCCGCCTCCAGTGCGAGCTCCCGGGCGCGGTCGGGCAGGAAACCCGGGGCCAGGAACAGCGACGCGACCGCGATGTGGCGGCGCCCGTCCTTCCGGAAGGCGCGCACCGCCTCGCCGGTGGCGGGGGGAGCGGCCGAGGCGAAGGCCGCGGTGACCGGCAGCTTGTGGTGGGCACCCCACAGACGCGCCAGTCGGGCCACGGACTGGTTGGCGAGCGGGTCGCTCGAGCCGGCGGCGGCCAGCACGAGCGCGTCGAGCTCGCGGACCCGAGACGCCTTGAGCGCCTCGCGCATCCGTACGTCGAGCACCTCCAGGAAGCCGGTCTCGAGCCCGAGGATCGAGGTCGCGCGTACCGACACGTGCTCGTGGCGCGCCTCGGCCTCGGCCACTGCGGCCGGTACGTCGACCCTGGCGTGGAACGCCTCGGTCAGCAGCAGCGGGACGACCACGACCTCCTCGAACCGCGCGCGTGCCAGCTTGTCCACGGCCGTGTTCAGCGACGGCTTGGACAGGTCGAGGAACGCGGTCTCGATCCTCAGGTCGGGGCGCAGGGCCCGGACCTCGTCCACCAGTGCCTTGATGGTGGCGGCGGACCGCGGGTCACGGCTCCCGTGAGCCAGAGCCACCAGTGCAGGAGCGGCCATCAGCTCGGCCTCCTCTCGTTGTTGTCGGGTCGGGTCATGAGTGGATGCCACACTCGGTCTTGCTGGTGCCGGCCCAGCGGCCGCTGCGGGGGTCGTCGCCGGGAGCGACCCGGCGGGTGCAGGGGGCACAGCCGATGGACGGGAAGCCGTCGTAGACGAGCGGGTTCACCAGCACACCGTGCTCGACGACGTAGCGCTCGACGTCCTCGTCGGTCCAGCGGGCCAGCGGGGAGACCTTGACCTTGCCCTTGCGGGCGTCCCAGCCGACCACCGGCGCCAGGATCCGGTGATGGGTCTCCGCCCGGCGCAGGCCGGTCGCCCACGCGTCGTACGCCGTCAGCGCCTCGGCCAGTGGCCTGACCTTGCGCAGTGCGCAGCACATGTCGGGGTCGCGTCGGTGCAGGTCGGGCCCGTACGCCGCGTCCTGCTCGGCCACCGACTGCGTCGGCGTGACCGTGATCAGCCGGACGTCCACGGTGGCGCCCACGGCGTCGGCGGTGCCCAAGGTCTCGGCGAAGTGGTACCCGGTGTCGAGGAAGATCACGTCGATGCCGGGAGCGACCCGCGACGCCACGTCGGCCAGCACCGCGTCGGCCATCGAGGAGGTGATGGCGAAGCGGCTCCCGAACGTGGCGACCGCCCACTCGACGATGTCCTCGGCCGGGGCGAGCTCCAGCTCGGCCCCGACGTGCGAGACCAGCTCGCGCAGTTCCTCGGGGCTGCGCCCCTCCGTGTGGGTGCCTCGGAAGTCGCGGGCCCGTTGCGTGGTCAGGGTGGTCATCGCACCGGCCCGTCGTCGCCGGCCCCGGGGTGCCCGAGCGCCCTCATGCGGCCCCCTCTTCCCGGTCGTCCACGTCGTCGAGGGACTCCCCGCGCAGCAGGTGCTCGTCGGCCCGGGCCACCCACGCCGCGAACGACTCGCCGTCGGTGCGACCGGCCAGGAAGGCGGTGACGACGGCGGTCACGTAGTCGTCGAGGCCCGCGCTGGTCACCTTGTGGGCGCGCAGCTTGCGGCCCAGGGCCTGGGTGCTGCCGATCCCTCCGCCGAGGTGGACCTGGAATCCCTCCACCTGCCGGCCGTCGCCGTCCAGGACCAGCTGACCCTTGAGCCCGATGTCGGCGACCTGGGTGCGGGCGCAGGCGTTGGGGCAGCCGTTCACGGTGACGGTGATCGGGGTGTCGAGGTCCGGGAAGCGCCGTTCCAGCTCGTTGACCAGGGCGACCGCGCGACTCTTCGTCTCCACGATCGCGAGCTTGCAGAACTCGATGCCGGTGCAGGCCATGGTCGAGCGGCGCCAGTTCGACGGCCGCGAGGACAGGCCCAGAGCCTCCAGCGCGTCCACCACCTCGTCCACGCGGTCGCCGTCGACGCCGATCAGGACGAGCTTCTGGTACGCCGTCAGTCGGACGCCTTGCACGCCGTACCGCTCCACGAGGTCACCGAGGCGCGTGAGCAGGGTGCCCGAGACCCGACCCACCGTGGAGGTCGCGCCGATGTAGTAGCGACCGTCCTTCTGCTCGTGCACCCCGATGTGGTCCCCGTTGCCCACGCCGACCTGCGGCGAGGGGCCGTCGGCGAGGCTGCGACCGAGGTACTCGTTCTCGAGGACGTCCCGGAACTTCTCGATGCCCCAGTCCATCACCAGGAACTTCAGCCGCGCGCGCGACCGCAGCCGGCGGTAGCCGTAGTCGCGGAAGATCGAGATGACCCCCTCCCAGACGTCGGCGACGTCCTCGAGCGGGACCCAGACGCCCATCTTGGCCGCCAGGAACGGGTTGGTGGACAGCGAGCCGCCCACCCAGAGGTCGAAGCCGGGGCCGAGCTCGGGGTGGACCGTGCCGACGAAGGAGACGTCGTTGATCTCCGGCGCCGCGTCCAGGCTGGGATGGCCGCTGACCGAGGTCTTGAACTTCCGCGGCAGGTTGGCGTAGGCGGGGTTGCCCGCGCGACGGCGGGCGATCTCCTGCAGAGCCGACGTGCCGTCGATGATCTCGTCCTTGGCCACGCCGGCCACCGGCGAGCCGAGGAACCCGCGCGGGGAGTCGCCGCACGCCTCCTCGGTGCTGAGGCCCACGGTGGCCAATCGGTCCCAGATCTCCGGCACGTCGCGGATGTCGATCCAGTGGTACTGGATGTTGCCGCGGTCGGTGATGTCGGCGGTCTCCCGCGCGAACGACGTCCCGATCCCGCCGAGCACGCGGAGGGCGTCGGCGCCGAGGAGGGCACCGTCGCTGCGCACCCGCATCATGAAGTAGCGGTCGTCGAGCTCCTCGGGCTCGAGGGCGCCGGTCTTGCCGCCGTCGAGCCCGGGCCGGCGCTGGGTGTAGATGCCGAACCACCTGAACCGGCCACGCAGGTCGGCCGGGTCGATCGAGTCGAACCCTCGACGCGCGTAGGTGTGGATGATCCGGTCGCGGACGTTGAGCGGGTCGTCGTCCTTCTTCTGCTGCTCGTTGGCGTTGAGAGGCTCGGTGTAGCCGAGGGCCCACTGGCCCTCTCCCCGCTTGGCGCGCGGGATGTCGGTGCGGGTCGCACGGGCTGGGGTGAAGCGGAGATCGGGCATGAGGTGATCGGTCCTTGGCTGTCAGGAGCCGAGGGCTGCGCGCGTCGTCGGGTGCAGCGTCGTCGGCCGGGGTGGGCTCTGTCTCAGCAGCGTCAGCCAGGCCAACAGATCATGCTGCGCGTACGACCGAGGTCCACATGGCGGCGAGCCACCAGATGCATCTCGTACGCGACGGCGATCATGGAAAGAGTCTCAGGGAGTGGACGGGCGTTCCACAAATCGGAATCTTGAATCTCGAGACAGTGGTCCGAAAGGTGAGACGTCGGTCAGGTCCCGTCCGCGTACGCCGAGAGCTCGGCCTGGAGATCGCCGTACCCGACAGCGGCGGGCCACGCCGAGCCGTTGCCGATCGCCGCCGCGGCCTCGACGGCGGCGGAGAGTGCGGCGCGGTACGGCAGTGAGCCGCTGCTCACCCGGCGTACGCCGAGCGCGGCCAGGTCGCCGAGCGAGTGTCCGGGGAGGGGGAGGAGGTTGACCGGCACCGTCAGGGCGCCGGTGATCTCGCGGATGGCAGCGGGCTCGGCGAGGCCGGGGAGGAACACCCCGTCGGCCCCGGCCTGTACGAAGCCGGTCGCCCGGGCGAGCGTCTCCTCGACCGACTCCTCCTGGTGGAACCAGTAGGTGTCGACGCGGGCGTTGACGAAGACCTCGGGCGCGGCGTCCTTCACGGCCGCGACCTTGGCCGCGAAGGCGATCGGCTCGACCAGGTGTCCGGCGGCGCTGTCCTCCAGGTTGACCCCGACCACGCCCATCGCTGCGAGCTCGGCGACGTACGCCGCGGCCTCGCCGGGGTCCGCGGAGTAGCCGTCCTCGCAGTCCATGCTGATCAGGGCCGGCAGCCGGGCGAGGGAGGCGGCCAGGCGGAGGTTGGCCTCGCGGGTGGCGCTGCGTCCGTCGGGGACGCCATGGCTCGAGGCGACGCCGAGGCTCGTGGTCGCGATCGCCCGGTACCCGGCCGCGGCGAAGGCGAGAGCCGAGGGGACGTCCCAGGCGTTCGGCAGCAGCAGCGGCAACGGCCCGGCGTGAAGGTCGGCGAAGTCGGTCATCTGTGGTCGGCCACCTCCCGTGGGTACATCTGAGCACAGGAGCCCTTCGGCGGACACCCCCGCGAGGGCCTCGAGGTCATGTCCTACATTGGCCGATATGAGCGACGTTGTGACCCCCGACACCTCTGCCGACACCGCGGCCAAGACCGCCTCGACCGCCTACGACGCGGCGCTCGAGGTGATCGCGGGTGTCGAGCCGCGCATCGCCGAGGCCACTCGCCAGGAGCTCACCGACCAGCGGGCGTCGCTCAAGCTCATCGCCAGCGAGAACTACGCATCGCCCGCTGTGCTGCTGACGATGGGCACCTGGCTGTCCGACAAGTACGCCGAGGGCACGGTCGGGCACCGCTTCTACGCCGGCTGCCAGAACGTCGACACCGTCGAGTCGGTCGCGGCCGAGCACGCCCGCGAGCTGTTCGGCGCGCCGTACGCCTATGTGCAGCCGCACTCCGGCATCGACGCCAACCTGGTCGCGTTCTGGTCGATCCTGGCTCACCGCGTCGAGACGCCGGGCCTGGCGAAGCTGGGGGCGAAGAGCGTCAACGACCTCAGCGAAGCCGACTGGGAGTCGCTGCGGCACGAGCTCGGCAACCAGCGACTGCTGGGCATGGCGCTCGACGCCGGCGGCCACCTCACCCACGGGTTCCGTCCCAACATCAGCGGCAAGATGTTCCACCAGCAGCAGTACGGCACCGACCCCGAGACGCAGCTTCTCGACTACGACGCCGTGCGGGCGAAGGCGCGGGAGTTCAAGCCGTTGGTGATCGTGGCCGGTTACTCGGCGTACCCGCGGCGGGTGAACTTCGCCAAGATGCGGGAGATCGCCGACGAGGTCGGCGCGACGCTGATGGTCGACATGGCGCATTTCGCCGGTCTGGTGGCCGGCAAGGTGTTCACCGGCGACGAGGACCCGGTGCCGCACGCGCACGTCGTGACCACGACGACGCACAAGTCGCTTCGCGGGCCGCGCGGCGGACTGGTGCTGGCGCAGGAGGAGTTCGCGGCCGACGTCGACCGCGGCTGCCCGATGGTCCTCGGCGGACCGCTCTCGCACGTGATGGCGGCCAAGGCCGTGGCCCTCGCCGAGGCCCGCCAGGACTCCTTCAAGGTCTATGCCCGCAACATCGCCGACAACGCCAAGTCCCTCGCCGAGGGATTCCTCACCCGTGGCGCCAAGCTCGTCACCGGAGGCACCGACAACCACATCGTGTTGCTCGACGTCGGTTCCTACGGGCTGACCGGCCGCCAGGCGGAGTCCGCACTGCTGGAGGCCGGCGTGGTCACCAACCGTAACTCGGTCCCCAACGACCCCAACGGCGCCTGGT
>JAICHQ010000113.1 GCA_025924815.1 Nocardioides sp. | reverse complement strand
CCGACCACGAAGCGGCCGGTCGGGTTGACCAGGAGCCGGTAGCCCTCCGACGGGATGTCGAACGTCGCCAGCACGGGGTCGATCACGTGCTTCTTGATGTCGGGCTCGAGGGTCGTGGCCAGGTCGATGTCGCCGGCGTGCTGGGTGGACAGCACGACGGTGTCGACCCGCACCGGGCGGTTGTCGGCGTCGTACTCGATGGTGACCTGGGTCTTGCCGTCGGGACGCAGGTAGGGCAGCGTGCCGTCGTTGCGGACGGCCGTGAGCCGCTCGGCGAGGCGCTGGGCCATCACGATCGGCAGTGGCATCAGGACGTCGGTGTCGTCGCAGGCGTAGCCGAACATCAGGCCCTGGTCACCGGCCCCCTGCTTGTCCATCGCGTCCACGGAGCCGGTGCGGGACTCGTGACCGGTGTCCACGCCCTGCGCGATGTCGCCGGACTGACCACCGATCGCGACCATCACGCCGCAGGACGCACCGTCGAACCCCTTCTCCGAGGAGTCGTAGCCGATCTTGAGGATCCGGTCGCGCACGACCTGCTTGATGTCGACGTAGCCGGTCGTGGACACCTCCCCGGCGACGACGACGAGGCCGGTGGTGAGCAGGGTCTCCACGGCGACCCGGCTGTGCGGGTCCTGCCTGAGCATCTCGTCGAGGACCGAGTCGCTGATCTGGTCGGCGATCTTGTCGGGGTGTCCCTCGGTGACGGATTCGGAGGTGAAGAGGCGTCCGGTCACGGTGTCTGGTGCTCCTGGTCTGGGTCTGGCGGTGGTACGGCGGATCGGCGGTCACGATAGCCTGCACGGCTCGTGGGCGGCCCGCCGGTCGGTCAGTCTGACCGCGTCGGTGGGGCGGCCTCGAGCCGCCGGACGACCTCGTCCCAGACGTCGTGGGCGAGCGCCGACGTGGGACCCCGGGGTACGTCGACCCGGGACCCGTCGGCGCCGAGGATCACGGCCTGGTTGTCGTCGGCGCCGAAGACCGCGCCCCCGCGCACGTCGTTGACGACGAGCAGGTCGCAGCCCTTGCGGGCCAGCTTGGCGCGGCCGAGGTCGAGCACCGACGCGGAGTCGTCACCGGTCTCGGCGGCGAAGCCGACCACCACCTGGCCGGGGCGCAGGCGGTCGGCGGAGATCTCGGCGAGGATATCGGGGGTCTGGGTCAGCTCCAGCGTCGGGGCCGTCCCGTCGCCGGCCTTCTTGATCTTGGTGTCGGTGGTCGACAGGGGCCGGAAGTCGGCCGGAGCGGCCGCCATCACGACGGCGTCGGCCGACCCCGCGGCCGACACGACCGCGTCACGCAGCTCCTCGGTGGTCTCGACCCGCACCACCTTGACGCCGGCCGGGTCGGGCAGGGCGACGTTGGCGGCGACCAGGGTCACCTCCGCGCCTCGGGCCACGGCCGCCCGGGCCAGGGCGATGCCCTGCCGCCCGGACGAGCGGTTGCCGAGGAAGCGCACGGGGTCCAGCGGCTCGCGGGTGCCACCTGCGGAGACCACGACGGTGTGGCCGGCCAGGTCGGGCTCGGCGACGCCGCGGGCCAGGACGTCCTGGCAGGTCGCGAAGATCTCGTCGGGATCGGGCAGGCGGCCGGCACCCGAGTCGACCCCGGTGAGCCGCCCGACGGCGGGCTCGATGACCAGCACCCCCCGCGCGCGCAGCGTGGCGACGTTGGCCTGCGTGGCTGCGTGGTCCCACATCTCGGTGTGCATCGCCGGTGCGAGCACGACCGGGCAGCGGGCGGTCAACAGGACGTTGGTCAGCAGGTCGTCGGCGCGGCCCTGGGCGGCCCGCGCCAGCAGGTCGGCGGTGGCGGGGGCGACGATCACCAGGTCAGCCGACTGGCCGAGGCGCACGTGCGGCACCTCGTGGACCGACTCCCACACCTGGGTGTGCACCGGCTTGCCCGACAGGGCGGCCCAGGTCGCCGCGCCCACGAACTTCAGCGCGGAAGGCGTCGGCACGACCGTCACGTCGTGGCCGGCCTCGGTGAACCGGCGCAGCAGCTCGGCGGCCTTGTACGCCGCGATGCCGCCGGCGACCCCCAGGACGACGGTCCCGGGCGCGGGCGACGATGAGGGCCGTCTCGACGAGGGCCCGGCCATGTCGCTCATGGTCGGCGGATCAGTCGGCTCACTCGGCGGCGAAGCCGGAGTCGAGGGCGGCGGCCTTCCTGGCCTCCTCCTCGGCGGCCAGCTCGGCCGGGTCGACGTCCTCGCAGGTCAGCAGGTCCTCGTTGATCTCGCGCAGGGCGATGGAGAGCGGCTTCTCCTGGACGTGGGTCTCGACCAGCGGGCCGACGTACTCCAGCAGGCCCTCGCCGAGCTGGGAGTAGTAGGCGTTGATCTGCCGCGCTCGCTTGGCGCTGTAGAGCACGAGCTTGTACTTGCTGTCCGTCTTGGTCAGCAGGTCGTCGATCGAGGGGTTGGTCACGCCCTCGGCGGCGGGAGTGGGGGCAGACACGCGGAAGCCTCGCAGAAGAAGTCGGATCGCTGACGGAGTCAGGACGGGCCAGCCGGCCCGACCATCAAGGCTACCAACTCCTCCGCCGCATCGTGAATCTCGGTGTTGACGATGGTCACGTCGAACTCCGTCTCGGCGGCCAGCTCCTGTCGCGCCGTGGCGAGCCGACGTTCCCGCTCCTCGTCGTTCTCGGTCCCCCGCCCGACCAGTCGCCGGACCAGCTCCTCCCACGAGGGCGGTGCCAGGAAGACCATCAGCGCGTCGGGCATCGCCGCGTGGACCTGCCGCGCGCCCTGCAGGTCGATCTCCAGCAGCGCGGGGCGGCCGGCGGCCAGCGCCTCCTGGACGGGAGCGCGCGGCGTGCCGTAGCGCGCGGCCCGGTGGACGACCGCCCACTCCAGCAGCTCGTCGGCCTCGATCATCCGGTCGAACTCCGCATCGGAGACGAACCAGTAGTGCACCCCGTCCTGCTCCCCGGGCCGCGGACGCCGGGTGGTGGCCGAGATCGAGATCCAGACCTCCGGATGCCGGGTCCGGATGTCGGCCGACACCGAGCCCTTGCCCACCGCGGTCGGACCGGCCAGGACCGTCAGCCGCGTCGGGACGGCAGGCCCGTGGCCCGGCTCGGTCACTCGCCGGGAGCGAACTCGCGCTCGAGCGCCGCGACCTGCTTGGCGCCGAGCCCGCGCACGCGCCGGCTCTCGGCGATGCCGATGCGTTCCATCAGCTGCCTGGCCCGCACCTTGCCCACCCCGGGCATCGAGCAGAGCAGGTCGACCACCCGCATCTTGCCGATCACCTCGTTGCGCCGGCCCTGGTGCAACACGTCGGAGATCGAGGCCCCGGAGTTCTTAAGGCGGTTCTTCACCTCGGCGCGCTCACGACGTGATGCCGCGGCCTTGTCGAGGGCCGCCTGGCGCTGCTCGGGAGTGAGCGGTGGGAGAGCCAAGGCACATCCTTTGTCCAACGAGCACTCTGTCGACGCTTGCGCCGAACCGGTCTCCGACGATGGGAGTCAGGAACGGCGACAATCTAGTCAGCCCCGGCGCACAGCGGCAACGGGACCCCGGGCACACCCGGCCGTGGAGTCCGAGGAGAGCATGCATCCGGGCGGTCAGAGGTCGAGTGGAGTCCGGCAGACGTCGAGCACCTCTTGCTGCACCGTGACGAGGGCCTGCCGCGTGTCGGCGGCCGCGAGGCGGGCCGCGGCCCGGTGGATCAGTCCGCGGTCCTCCGCGCTCAGGCCGGCCGGCGGCCGGGAGGCGTCGTACGTCGCGGCGTCGACGCCGGCTTCGCTCAGGGCCGTGTCGAGGGCTTGGAGGCGCGTCACCAGCAGCTGCCAGTCGTCGGCGACGTCGTCGGGCGCCCGGCTCTGGAGCTCCTCGAAGATCGGCAGGGCCTGGAGCAGCGCCGAGCGGTCACCACTGTGCACGATCGAGCCGAGCTCGGACTGGTGGTCCGTGACCGCGTCGCAGTAGCCGCCCCCACCTCCGCAGCCGGACAGCGGCAGCAGGGCCATTGTCAGGGCCCCGGCCGCCCACCCGGTCCGGCACCACCTCATCCGCTCAGCTCGCGGAGCCGCTGGTTGAGCCGGTCGGCCGCCGCGGCCAGCCGGTCGGGGCCTTCGCGCAGCAGCTCGCGGGACGTGCTCGGGAGCACACGCGGCACCGCGCTGCCGAAGATCCGGCGCAGGTCGTCGACGGTGCCCCCCTGGGCCCCGAAGCCAGGGGCCAGGACGGGCCCTCCGAAATCGAGGTCCGGGCCGGCCTGGATCGTCGCGCCGACCACGGCCCCGAACGAGCCGAGCGGGTCGGCACCCTCGTTGAGGTCGCCCAGGTGGTCGAGCACGACCTCGCCGACGGTGCGCCCGTCGACGACCGCCCCCTGCACCTCGGGGCCCTCGGGGTTGGAGGTCAGGGCGAGCACGAAGACCCCGGCGCCGTGCTTGCGGGCGGTGTCGAACATCGGGCCCAGGGAGCCGAACCCCAGGTAGGGGCTGGCCGTGATCGCATCGACGGCGAGCGGGGACGCCGGGTCGAGGTAGGCGTCGGCGTACGCCTGGCTGGTCGAGCCGATGTCGCCCCGCTTGACGTCGAGCAGCACCAGCGCCCCGGCGTCGCGGCAGAGGGTGACCAGACGCTCCAGCACGGCGATGCCGCGGCTCCCGAACCGCTCGTAGAACGCCGATTGGGGCTTGACCACCGCGACCCGGGGCGCGAGCGCCTCCCCCGCGCTCAGGGCGAACCGTTCGAGGCCGCCGAGGTCGTCGCTGAGCCCCCAGTCGTGCAGCAGGGCGCCGTGCGGGTCGATGCCGGCGCAGAGCGGACCGCGCTCCTGCACGGCGGCGTGGAGCCGGGCTCCGAAGCTAGTCATGTGTCGTCCTCTCCTGCAGCGGGTGCCAGCTCGGCCACTGGGCCGAACGCCGTGGCGGGGGTCGTGGAACCAGCGCCGGTGCCGGGTCGGGCGGTCATCCGGCCTGCCCGGGTGAGACCAGCCCCTTGACCACCCGGCGCGGCCAGAGCGGGCCGCCGTAGACGAAGCCGGTGTAGGCCTGCACGAGCGTCGCCCCGGCGGTCATCCGCTCACGCACGTCGTGGGCGGAGGAGACGCCACCGACCGCGATCAGCGTGATGACCGGATCGTGGGAGCGCAGGAGCCGCAGCACCTCGATCGACCGCTGGCGCAGCACCGGACCGGAGAGGCCGCCGGCGCCCGCCGCCTCGATCGCGGCGGCGGAGGTGCGCCGGCCGTGGCGGGAGTCGGTGGTGGTGGTGGCGCTCAGGCCCTCGAGGCCGCGGTCGCGGGCCAGCTCCGCGACCGCCACGACGTCCTCGTCGGCGAGATCGGGGGCGATCTTCACGCACAGCGGGACGGGCCGGTTGGCGGCGTCGTCGGCCACGCGGCGTACCTCGTCGACAAGCGGTGCGAGACGTTCGACGGCCTGCAGCGAGCGCAGGCCGGGGGTGTTGGGCGAGGAGACGTTGACCACGAGGTAGTCGGCGTACGGCGCGAGTCGGCGGGCGCCGGCGGCGTAGTCGTCGAGCACGGCCCGCTCGTCGTCCTCGGGGACGACCTTCGACTTGCCGATATTGATGCCGAGGACGGGCCTTGCGCGCCGGCCGAGGTTGTCGTGGAGGTTCACCCGGGCTCGGCGGTCGCGCCGGTCGAGCCGGCGGGCCCGGCGTGCGAGCCGACGCGCCACCTCCTCCGCGCCGTCGTTGTTGAAGCCCATCCGGTTCACGATCGCGTGGTCCTCGGGAAGCCGGAACAGGCGCGGCCGCGGGTTGCCGGGCTGTGGGAGCGCCGTCACCGTTCCCACCTCGACGAAGCCGAACCCGAGGGCGGCCACTGCGTCGATCCCCACGGCGTTCTTGTCGAAGCCGGCGGCGAGCCCGAGCGGGTTGGGGAAGGACAGCCCCATCGCCTCCACCGGGCTCGCGGGCACTCGCACGACGGTGCGGACAGCACCGCGCCCCAGCCGGATCGCCCGGAAGCCGAGGTGATGAGCCCGCTCGGGATCGACCCGGGCGAGCACACCGCGGAACAGCGTGTCGTACGCCGTCACCGGCGCGCCCAGTCCTGGAGCGAGCGGACGCCGATGTCGCCGCGGATCCGGGCCTCGATCCCCTGCACGGCGGCCCCGAGACCCTGCACGGTGGTGATGCACGGCACGTTGGCGCGGACCGCCGCGGTGCGGATCTCGTAGCCGTCGACCCGGGCCGCCCCGCCGCTGCCGGACGAGCCGTGGGGCGTGTTGACGACCAGCGCGACGTCACCGTCGGCGATCAGCTGCACGGTGGTGGGCTCGCCGTGGGGGCCCGGTCCGTCGAAGTGCTTGCGGACCACTGCGGCTGGCACGCCGTTGCGGCGCAGCACCTCGGCCGTGCCCTGGGTGGCCAGGATCTCGAAGCCGAGGTCGGCCAGCACCTTGATCGGGAAGATCATGGAGCGCTTGTCGCGGTTGGCCATCGAGACGAACACCTTGCCCGACGTCGGCAGCGGACCGAACGCCGCCGCCTGGGCCTTGGCGAACGCGCGGCCGAAGTCGGCGTCGAAGCCCATCACCTCACCGGTGGACTTCATCTCCGGCCCGAGCACGGTGTCGACGTACCGCCCGTCGGGCTGGCGGAAGCGGTTGAACGGCATCACGGCCTCCTTGACCGCGATCGGCGAGTCACCGGGCAGCGTGCCGCCGTCGCCCGCCGCCGGGAGCAGCCCTTCGGCGCGCAGCGCCTTGATCGAGTCGCCCATCATCACCCGGGCTGCGGCCTTGGCCAGCGGGGTGGCGGTCGCCTTGGAGACGAAGGGCACCGTCCGGCTGGCCCGCGGGTTGGCCTCGAGCACGTAGAGCACGTCGGAGCCCAGCGCGAACTGGATGTTGATCAGCCCGATCACCCCGACGCCGCGCGCGATCCCCTCGGTCGCCTCGCGGATGCGTCCGATCTCCCGGTCGCCGAGCGTGATCGGGGGCAGCGCGCACGCCGAGTCCCCGGAGTGGATGCCGGCCTCCTCGATGTGCTCCATCACCCCGCCGAGGAAGAGCTCGTCGCCGTCGAACAGGGCGTCGACGTCGATCTCGACCGCGTCATCGATGAACCGATCCACCAGCACCGGGTGCTCCGGACTGATCGCGGTCGCGCGGGTGATGTAGCCCTCGAGCGCGTCGTCGTCGTACACGATCTCCATGCCGCGCCCGCCCAGGACGTACGACGGTCGCACCAGCACCGGGTAGCCGATCTCCGCGGCGATCGCCCGGGCCTCGTGGTAGGACGACGCGAGGCCGTGCAGCGGCGCGGTGAGGCCCGCCTCCTGCAGCACCCGGCCGAAGGCGCCGCGCTCCTCAGCGAGGTGGATGGCCTCCGGCGTGGTGCCGACGATCGGGACGCCGGCGTCGGCCAGCCCCTGCGCCAGGCCGAGCGGCGTCTGGCCGCCGAGCTGGCAGATCACGCCCGCCACCGGGCCCGCCTGCTGCTCGGCGTGCACGACCTCGAGCACGTCCTCGAGGGTCAGCGGCTCGAAGTAGAGCCGACCGGAGGTGTCGTAGTCGGTGGAGACGGTCTCGGGGTTGCAGTTGACCATCACCGTCTCGAACCCGGCGCCACCCGGCCCCGCGCCGAGCGCGAGCGACGCGTGCACGCAGGAGTAGTCGAACTCGATGCCCTGGCCGATCCGGTTGGGTCCGGAGCCCAGGATGATCACGGCCTCGCGCTCGCGTGGCTCGACCTCGGTCTCCTCGTCGTAGGTCGAGTAGTGGTACGGCGTGGCCGCGGCGAACTCGGCGGCGCAGGTGTCGACCGTCTTGTAGACCGGCCGCACGCCGAGCGCGTGGCGTACCCCGCGCACGACGTCGGCGGTCATCCCGCGGACCCGGCCGATCTGGGCGTCCGAGAAGCCGTGCCGCTTGGCCCGTCGCAACAGCTCCGGCGTGAGCTCGGGTGCGGACGCGATCTGGTGGGCGACCTCGTCGAGCAGGAAGAGCTGGTCGACGAACCACGGGTCGATCCCGGTGGCCGCGACGAGCTGCCCGGCGCTCGCCCCGGCGTCGATGGCGTCCATGACCTTGCGCAGGCGACCGTCGTGCGGCCGCGAGACGTCCGCCAGCAGGTCGTCGAGCAGGTAGTGGCGGTGGCGCCGGGGCGCCCCGACCGGACGCGGTCGGAAGTCGAAGACGGCGTCGGGCTGCTCCAGCGACCGCAGCGCCTTCTGGAGGGCCTCGGTGAAGTTGCGTCCGATCGCCATCGCCTCGCCGACCGACTTCATGTGGGTGGTCAGGACCGGGTCGGCGCCGGGGAACTTCTCGAACGCGAAGCGCGGCACCTTCACCACGACGTAGTCCAGGGTCGGCTCGAAGCCGGCCGGGGTGCTCTGCCCGTCGGGTCGGGTGGTGATGTCGTTGGGGATCTCGTCGAGGGTGTAGCCGATCGCGACCTTGGCCGCGATCTTGGCGATCGGGAACCCGGTCGCCTTGCTGGCCAGGGCGCTGGAGCGGGAGACCCGCGGGTTCATCTCGATCACGACGATCCGGCCGTCGGCGGGGTTGACCGCGAACTGGATGTTGCAGCCGCCGGTGTCGACGCCGACCTCGCGGATCACGCCGATCGAGATGTCGCGCAGGCGCTGGTACTCCCGGTCGGTCAGCGTCAGGGCCGGCGCGACCGTGATCGAGTCGCCGGTGTGCACGCCCATCGGGTCGACGTTCTCGATCGAGCAGACGAT
>JAICHQ010000112.1 GCA_025924815.1 Nocardioides sp. | reverse complement strand
GGCGGCTCGGCCACGACACCCGATCGGCTGGATGCTGCTGTGGGGCGGCGCCGCCTGGGCGGTCGGCAACGCCGCCATCGACGCCGGATCCTACGGCGCGAGCCACCCCGGCGCGGTCCACGCACTCTCGACCGTGCTCCTGGTCGGTGCCGTGATCCGCGACCTCGGCTGGTTCGTGGTCGTCCTGGGCCTGCCGATCTACGTCCCCACGGGACGCATCGCCTCCGCTCGGTGGCGTCGACTCCCGTGGCTCCTGGTGGTCGTCAACGTCGCCTCCGCCGCCAACACGTTGCTCGCCCCGGACGCCGATCTCCGCATCCCCGGCTGGCACAACCCGCTGGCACCCTCGGGGCTCCTGGGAGTGCTGGAGCCGATCACCTTCGTGCTGAGCATCCCCTTGGCCCTGGTCGTCGTCGTCCTCGCCCTGCTGCAGCAGCGAGAGCGCTGGCGTCGCGGCAGCCCTCTCGAGCGGCAGCAGATCCGCATCGTCGCCGTCACCGCCGGACTGCCGATCCTGGCGGCACCCCTCGCGTTCATCCCGGGTCTTCCCGGCGATCCCTTCTCGATCCTGGTGCTGCCGCTGCCGGTCAGCATCGGGTTCGCCGTGCTGGCCCGTCGCCTCTACGACCTGCGTACGGCGACGAACCGCACGGCCGTCTGGATACTCCTGTCAGCCCTGGTGGCAGGCATCTACGCTCTGGTGATCGTCGCGGTCGGCGGCGCGCTCGACCTGGGGACCGCCGCCTGGCTGCCCGCCGTGGCCGTGGGTGTGGTGGCGGTGTCGTTCGCACCGCTACGCGATCTGCTCCAGCGTGGCGTCGACCGTGTCCTGTTCGGTCACTGGCAGCAGCCCTACGAGGTGCTCGCGCGACTCGGGCAACGGCTCGAGGCGACGGCCGACGTCGACCGCCTGCTCCACGAGGCGACGACCGAGCTGGGCGCGCTCGGCCTGCGCCGCGTGCGGATCGAGAACGCCCACGGCCAGGTGCTGGCCGAGTCGAACGACCGCGCGGCCCGCGAGCCGGCCGACGACGAGACGATTCCGTTGCTCGTCTACGGCGAGCGCGTCGGCACCCTGCGCTTCCACCAGCCGGCCAGCACCCTGCGTCCTGCGGACCGGCGGCTGCTCGAGGATCTCGGCGTCCACCTGGGCGGCCTCCTGCACGACCACCTTCTCACCGAGGAGCTGCAGCGGGCGCTCGAGCGCATCGTCCTGGCCCGCGAGGAGGAGCGGCGCCGACTGCGACGCGACCTCCACGACGGCCTCGGGCCCGCCCTCGCCGGACACCTTCTCCGACTCGATGTGATCGCCCGCGAGCTCGACCCCGGCACCTACCCGGCCGACCTCGTGCGGGCCCTGAAGGAGGACCTCCGCGCCACCGTGCTCGACGTACGCCGTGTGGTCGAGGGCCTGCGTCCCCCTGCGCTCGACGAGCTGGGTCTGGCCGGTGCCCTCGAGCAGTCGGTCCAGCGCCTGACCGCCGGGAGCGGCCTGCACGTGGACGTGTCCATCGCCGAGCTCCCACCCCTGCCCGCAGCTGCGGAGGTGGCGGCGTTCCGGATCGTCACCGAGGCCGTCACCAACGTCGTCCGGCACGCGGGGGCCGGGTGGTGCGCCGTCGCCCTGGAGCAGGGGCCGGGTGTGCTCCGCCTGGTCGTCGAGGACGACGGTGTCGGGATCGGTGCGCCGCAGTCGGCCGGGAACGGGCTGCACACCATGCGCGAGCGGGCCGAGGAGATGCGGGGCTGCCTGAGCGTGACCTCCGACGAGGCCGGCACCCGGGTGGTGGCCGAGGTCCCGTTGCCGTCGGTCGCGCGAGTGGTCGCCTCATGACCGTGCGGGTCCTGGTCGTCGACGACCATCCGGTGTTCCGCGAGGGACTGGCTGCGTCGCTCGCCGCCCTTCCCGACATCGAGGTGACCGGGCGCGCGGCCGACGGCCCGGAGGCCGTCGAGATGGCCGCCACGGGGCGGGCCGACGTGGTGCTGATGGATCTCAACCTTCCGTCCATGTCGGGCGTCGAGGCGACCGCGCTGACCTGCGCGCTCCCGGACCCCCCGGCAGTCCTGGTGGTCACGATGGTCGATGACGACGACACCGTGCTCGCCGCGATGCGCGCCGGGGCGCGCGGGTACGTGCTCAAGGGATCCAGCAGCGAGGAGATCGCCGCCGCGGTGACGACCGTCGCCTCGGGAGGCGCCGTGTTCGGCCCGGGGGTGGCATCGCGCCTGTTGGCCGCCGCGACTGCGGTGGACCGCTCGCGACCGGCCACCTCGTCGGCGTTCTCGGGCCTGACCGACCGCGAGGCCGACGTCCTCGCCCTGATCGGACAGGGTCGCAGCAACCAGCAGATCGCGCGAGCGCTGGGCCTGAGCGTCAAGACGGTTCAGAACTACGTGTCGCGGGTCCTCGACAAGCTCCAGGTCCGCGATCGCACCCAGGCCGCCCTGCGCGTCCGCGACGAGCGCGGCACCCGCTGACGCTGGGACCCACGCCGGGACCCACGCCGGGACCCACGCTGGGCCCGCCCGACTAGGGTCGCGGGATGGAATTGCCCGTGATGCCGCCGATCCGACCGATGCTGGCGAAGTCGGTGCCGCTGGAGAAGGCGCTCGCGATGCTCCCTGACGTACAGATGGAGCCGAAGTGGGACGGCTTCCGGTGCCTGGTCTTCAAGGACGGCGACGAGGTGGAGCTGACCAGCCGCAACACCAAGCCGTTGACCCGCTACTTCCCCGAGGTCGTCGCGGCCATGCGCGAGCAGCTGCCCGACCGGATCGTCCTCGACGGCGAGATCTTCGTGGCGCAGCGCGGTGCGGACGGCGTGGACCGGCTCGAGTTCGAGGTGCTCCAGGAGCGCATCCACCCGGCGAAGAGTCGCATCGACATGCTCGCCGAGAAGACACCGGCCGGGTTCGTGGCGTTCGACCTGCTGGCGCTCGGTGACACGGCGTACGTCGACCGCCCCTTGGCCGAGCGCCGCGCAAGTCTGGAGGGCGAGCTGAGCGGCCTCGAGGGCCCGTGCTTCCTGACCGCGACGACCACCGACCCGGCTCGCGCGAAGGAGTGGTTCCACCAGTTCGAGGGCGCCGGCCTCGACGGGGTCGTCGCCAAGCCGCTCGGGGCGCCGTACGTCGAGAACGCCCGCACGATGCTGAAGATCAAGCACGAGCGCACCGCCGATGTCGTCGTCGCGGGCTATCGCGAGCACAAGACCAGCACGCCCGAGCGCCCGTTGCTCGGCAGCCTCCTGCTGGGTCTGTACGACGGTGTGGGCGGTCGCGGCGAGCTGCAGCACGTCGGCGTCAGCGCCAGCTTCACCGAGGCCCGCCGGGCCGAGCTGATCGAGCAGCTCCAGCCGCTCGTCGTCCCGATCGAGGATCACCCGTGGGGGCGGTGGGCAGAGTTCCTGACCGCCAACCCCGATCGCGTGCCCGGGACCCAGAGCCGCTGGAGCCAGGGCAAGGACCTCAGCTTCACGCCGCTGCGCCCCGACCTGGTGATCGAGGTCGCCTACGACCACATGGAGGGGCGACGGTTCCGGCACACCGCGCAGTTCCGCAGGTGGCGCACCGACCGCGATCCCGAGAGCTGCGGCTACGAGCAGCTCGACGAGCCGGTCTCCTACGACCTCGCCCACGTCCTCGGGGCTCGCCCCCACACCTGAGCGAAACGGCCGACGTGCCCTAGGCTTTCGACGACCCTGTCACACCACCCGCGGGAGCCGCGATGAGCGAGACCTACACCGTCGTCCTCCTGGTCGAGCAGGCTCTCAGCAACGCCGACGCCGCCCGGGTGCGGTCGCTGCACGACGAGCTGCGCGACGAGGAGCAGCAGGTCCGCTACCGCGTGCTGGTGCCCGTCGGCGACGCCGCCGCCCGGATCGAGGCCGCGATGGGCGCCGTCAGCGGTGACACCATGACCGCGCCGCGCATCCCGCTCGACCCCGACACCGTCGAGACGGTGCGCGAGGAGAGCGAGCGGCAATCTGCGGACGAGCTGCAGACGACCCTCGACGCACTGCGCGCCGCGGGCGCCACCGCGGACGGCACGATCGTCGACGACGACCCCATCGAGGCGCTGGCCGCCGCGGTGAACGAGTTCGACGGACGCGAGGCGATCATCCTGACCCGCTCGCACGTCGTCTCGGAGTTCTTCCACGTCGACTGGACCTCGCGGGCGCGGCGCAAGATCGGCGTCCCGGTGCTGCACCTCCTGGAGCACGAGAGCTTCGACGACCAGGCCGGCTCGGGCGAGGGCATCTCCGGCGCGTGACCGCCCCGTTCGCTGCTGCTGCCTGGGTGGCGAGCGGGCAGTCCCCCCGCGCCGCCGCTCGTCAGCGTTACCACCTGCGCGTGACGCCCCAGCGGCTGCAGCTGCGGCGCACGGAGACGAGCGGCACCGTGCTCGACGTCGCGTTGGGCACGTTCTCGGCCCGCGCGATCGGCGCGGCGGGCGCGTGTGTCGTCGATCTCCAGGGCGCCCCGCTGTGCATCGACTTCACCGAGTACGACGCGGGCGGCGCTGTCGCCCGGGCCCCGTTACGCCGTGCGGCCCGCGCCCTGCGTGGCCGGCGTGCTCGCCGGGCCTTCCTGTCCGCAGCGACGAGCCGGCCGTGACCGCGGCCGGCATCTTCCTGACCCATCGGAGGAGTCCCCGCATCCGTCGCCACTTCCGGCGCCTGGTCGAGGAGAGCGGGTCACTCGTGGACTGGCACTTCGTGTACAGCCACGACACGGGGGCGCGGCCCACGACGTCCCTCGTCGCCGACGACCCGGCCGAGGTGCTCGCCACCCGTCACGCGGCCATGGAGCGGAACGGCGGGGTCCAGGGCGGTTACGTCGACACCCTCCTGCTGCCGCTGTTGCGCTCCCTCGCCGCAGACCAGCTGTGGGCGATCGAGTACGACGTGGACTACGCCGGCCGCTGGAGCGATCTCTTCGACCAGTTCGCCGACAACGACGCGGACCTGCTCACGACCACGTTGCTGCGCAGGCGCGATCAGGAGCAGTGGCCGTGGTGGGCGTCCGCCGGCTCTCCCTCGTGGGTGGCCGAGGAGCAGTGGCTCCGCTCACTCAATCCGTTGATGCGGCTCTCCCGGCCGCTGGTCAACGCCTACTGCGTCGCGATGGCCGATCCGGCCTGGCGCGGGCACTACGAGTTCACGCTGCCGACCCTGGCGTCGGTGAGCGGCTTCGTCGTGGAGGACCTCGGCGGCGACGGGCCGTTCACCCCGGACGCCCGGCGGGGACGGATCTACGTCGGCCGGACCCCCGCCGGACGTCCCGACGACCAGACGTTCGGGTTCCGGCCGGTTCGCAGGCGCTACTTCCACGAGAGGCCGGAGGCGTTCTCCCGAGCGGGCCTCGTCTACCACCCGGTCAAGCCCGGCGTCCCCGCGTGGACGCGCGAGACGATGAACGTCCGCGACACGACCTGACGGTCGAGGTCACCGCCGGTGACGGGTCACCCGTCGCGCCTCTGAGCGCGGTGACGGGACCGGTTGACGCCCAGCAGGTGGCGCAGCCGCTGGGCCGCCTCGGCGTCCAACGCGTCGCCACGTCGGTCGAGGACGTCGAGGAAGGTCCGGGTCCACGCATGGAGCCGAGGCGGCTTGATCACGAGGTCGATCAAGAGTCGGCTGGGCCCGGCTCCGTCACCGGCCACCGTGAACGCCCGCGACGACTCCTCCGGGATCCAGCCGGAGGCGTTGTCGCCGTGGAGACGGTGGTCGATCAGTGGGTCGCGCAGGTTGCGCCGCTGGCCGAACGCGGTCGCCAGGAGCGCCACCCAGAAGTCGTGGGATACCGGTGAGTCGGCAGGAGGCCAGCCCCACAGGTCGATGAACGCTCGGGTGACGGCCATGCTGCAGCCCTTGAGCGCCACGGCCGGCGGGAAGCCGCGGTCGGCGAGCAGGTCGTAGTAGGACGAGGCGATCCGCGCGCCGTCGGCTCCCTGGAGGGTGAAGTCGTGGAAGAGCGCGAGCGGCGTACGCCGGCGTACGTGCTGGGCGACGGTGGCCAGCTTCGCCGGTCGCCACGTGTCGTCCTGGTCGGCGAAGAAGACAACCTCGCCGGAGCAGGCGCCGCTGGCCGCGACGAAGTTCTGCGCGTAGCCCAGGCGCGGCCCGCCGGTGATCACCTCGACCCGGAACGGCATCCGCCGGGCGAAGGCCTGGACGATGCCGACGGTGCCGTCCTCCGAGCCGTCGTCGCGGACCACCATCTCGTCGGGCCGACGGGTCTGCGCGGCCAGGCTCTCCAGCATGTCGGGGAGGTAGCGCTCGCCGTTGTAGGTCGCCATCGCGACCGAGAGGGAGGGCCGGCCGGTGATCGCCGACCTCCACGAACGCATGCCGAAACCCTAGGCGGTGCGGTGGGACGAGCCACCGACGCCCCACCGACGCCCACGGCCGGTCGAGCCGTCCGAGGGACCTACTCGACGACCCGGTTGCCGTCCTCGTCCCAGTGCGACTCCACCTTCTTGCTGGGCTGCACCCGCGGCGGCTCGCCGGGCATCTTGGGATAGTCCGGGGGATAGTTGAGCTCGACCGAGTCCTGCTCCTCGAACAGCTGGAGCAGAGGCTCCAGCGAGTGGTGCTCGTCGTCGATCGACGCCCACGGGTCGCCGTCGGCGAGCCGGTCCGGCACCGTGAACAGGTTGTAGGCGCCGGGATCGGTGACGCCCCCGAGCTCCTCCCACGTCATCGGCGTCGAGACGGGAGCGCCGGGGATCGGGCGCAGGGAGTACGCCGAGGCGATGGTGCGGTCCCGGTTGTTCTGGTTGAAGTCGACGAAGATCCGCTTCCCCCGCTCCTCCTTCCACCACGCCGTGGTGACGCCGTCGTCGCGCTTCTCCAGCTCGCGCCCGAAGCCGATCGCCGCGTGCCGGACGTCGACGAACTCCCACCGCGGCTCGATCCGCACGTAGACGTGGACACCGCGGTTGCCGCTGGTCTTCGGATATCCCTTCAGGCCGAGCTCCGCCAGCAGCTCCTTGGCCACCAGCGCGACGCGCACCGCGTCGGAGAACGTCGTACCGGGCTGCGGGTCGAGGTCGATGCGGAGCTCGTCGGGACGGTCGACGTCGTCACGGCGTACCGGCCAGGGATGGAAGGTCAGGGCGCCCATGTGCGCGCACCAGACCGGCACCGCGATCTCGGTCGGACAGATCTCGTCGGCCGTGCGCCCCGACGGGAAGGTGACCTGCACGGTCTCGAGGTAGTCGGGAGCTCCCTTCGGGACGCGCTTCTGGTAGAACGCGTCGGCGTTCTTGTCCTGGGGGCCGGTCGCGAGCCGCATGCCCGGCCGTACGCCGGACGTCCACCGCTCCAGCGCCGTCGGACGGTCGCGCAGGGCACGCATCAGCCCCTCGCCGACGCCGGCGAAGAACTCCGCCACCATCAGCTTGGTGACCTCGGGCGTGCGGTCGGTCCTCTCGTAGATCACCCGGTCGGGGCTGCTCACCCGCACCGACCGCTCCCCTGCCTGGACCTCCGCCGCGGGCGCCTTCGCCATGCGGTCAGGCTAACGGCCCCGCGAGATCGGGGCTCCTGGTCCGCCCCGGTAACCTGGAGGTATGGGTTACCAGGTGGAGAAGTCCGAGGAGCAGTGGCGTGAGGAGCTGTCGGCGGAGGAGTACGCCGTACTGCGCCAGGCGAGCACGGAGCGCCCGTTCGTGGGCGAGTACACCGACACCGAGACCAAAGGCGTCTACTCGTGCAAGGCCTGTCAGACCCCGCTCTTCGAGTCCGACACCAAGTTCCACTCCGGCTGCGGCTGGCCGAGCTTCTACCAGCCGCTGACCGACACCGTGGAGTACCTCGAGGACAACGCCCACGGGATGAAGCGGGTCGAGGTGCGGTGCGCCAACTGCGGCTCCCACCTCGGGCACGTCTTCCCCGACGGCTACGGCACCCCTACCGGCGACCGCTACTGCATCAACTCGATCAGCCTCAGCCTCGAGCCTCGCTGACCCGGCCTACCCGGGCCCGGTCCCGCGCCAGGGGAGGCGGGTCAGGGGAGGCGGGCCAGGAGGTCGGAGAGGGACGTGCGGGCGCCGGTGTAGAACGGCACCTCCAGCCGGACGTGGCGCCGCGTCTCCGACCCACGCAGGTGGCGCATCAGGTCGACGATCCGCCCCAGGTCGTCGGCCTCGAACGCCAGCAGCCACTCGTAGTCGCCGAGGGCGAAGCTGGCCACGGTGTTGGCGCGCACGTCGGGGTACTCCCGGGCCATCCGCCCGTGCTCGGCCAGCAGGCTGCGGCGCTCGGCGTCCTCGAGCAGGTACCAGTCGTAGGAGCGCACGAACGGGTACACGCACACGTGCCCCTTCGGGTCCTCGTCCGCCAGGAACGACGGGAGGTGGCTCTTGTTGAACTCCGCCGGACGGTGCAGCGCCATCTGGGACCACACCGGCGCCAGGCGCCGGCCGAAGGCCGTGCTCCGCAACCGGTTGTACGCCCCCTGGAGCTGCTCGCTGGCCGACGCGTGCCACCAGACCATCAGGTCGGCGTCGGCCCGCAGCCCGGACACGTCGTAGGTGCCGCGTACGACCACGTCGTCGGCCCGGAGCTTCTCGAACAGCTCGTCGACCTCGGCCGCCTCCGCGGCACGGTCGGCACCGGCGTCGGGAGGTCCGAAGGGATCGGCGAGCCGGAAGACAGACCACATCGTGTAGCGGGTGATGTCGTTCAGCTCGCGCGTGCGGGCGGCGTGGCTCTGTTCCGGGTGCTGGGAGTCTGGGTGCTGGGAG
>JAICHQ010000111.1 GCA_025924815.1 Nocardioides sp. | reverse complement strand
GGGCCGTTTTGGTCACTGTCGACCCGTCCTGGCACACTGGGGCGGACAACCACCCGGCTCCGGTTCACGCCCGCACGTCCATGGCGACCCGGCGGCCACCCGAAGGGATCCAGCATGAAGAACGACATCCACCCCGAGTACGTACTCACCCAGGTCACCTGTTCGTGCGGCAACCCGTTCACCACGCGCAGCACCGCCAAGGGCGGCGCGCTGCACGCGGACGTCTGCTCCGCGTGCCACCCGTTCTACACCGGCAAGCAGAAGATCATGGACGTCGGCGGCCGCGTCGACAAGTTCGAGAAGCGCTTCGGCAAGCGCGTCCGGAACTCCTAGCAACCCCGACGGCGCTCGGGTTGCAGCCCTTCGGGGCGGCAACCCGGGCGCCGTCGTCATTTCACGATCTGTCGTCGTTTCACGATGTGGGCGAGATGAAGCAACTATCTGAACTGCTGGCCGAGTACGCCGAGGTCGAGCGGGAGCTGTCCGACCCGGCGGTGCACAGTGACCAGGCGCGGGCGCGCACGCTGGGCCGGCGGTTCGCCCAGCTCGCGCCCGTCGTCGCAGCCGCGCACGACCTCGCGGCCGCCCATGACGACCTTGCCGCCGCGCGTGAGCTGGCAGCCGAGGACGCGTCCTTCGCGGCCGAGGCAGACACGCTCACGACCCGGATCGCAGAACTCGAGGGCCGGCTGCGTGAGCTGCTGCTGCCCAAGGACCCGAACGACGACAAGGACGTCATCCTGGAGATCAAGGCGGGTGAGGGGGGCGACGAGTCCGCGCTGTTCGCCGGTGACCTGCTGCGGATGTACCTGCGCTACGCCGAGCGCCAGGGTTGGACCACCGAGGTGCTCGACCAGGAATCCACCGACCTGGGCGGCACCAAGTCGGCGACGGTGGCGGTGCGCGCACGCAAGGCCGACGACGCCGTCTGGGCCAGGCTCAAGTTCGAGGGCGGCGTGCACCGCGTCCAGCGGGTGCCGGCCACCGAGTCGCAGGGCCGCATCCACACCTCGGCCGCCGGGGTGCTCGTGCTGCCCGAGGCCGAGGACGTCGAGGTCGAGATCGACCCGAACGACCTGCGCATCGACGTCTTCCGGTCCTCCGGGCCGGGCGGGCAGAGCGTCAACACGACCGACTCGGCGGTGCGGATCACCCACCTGCCGACCGGCATCGTGGTGTCCTGCCAGAACGAGAAGTCGCAGCTGCAGAACAAGGAGCAGGCGCTGCGGATCCTGCGGGCCAGGCTCCTCGTGGCAGCACAGGAGGAGGCCGACGCCGCCGCCGGTGAGGCCCGCCGGAGCCAGGTGCGCACCGTCGACCGGTCCGAGCGGATCCGCACCTACAACTACCCCGAGAACCGCGTCTCCGACCATCGCACCGGCTACAAGGCCTACAACCTCGACCAGGTGCTCGACGGCGACCTGCAGCCGCTGGTCGACTCGTGCGTCGAGGCCGACCTCGCGGCCCGGCTCGACGCGGGCGAGGCGGGCTGAGTGGACGGGCCGGTCGGTGGGCGCCCGGTGCGCGAGGTGGTCGCCGACGCCGTACGCCGGCTCGCCGACGCCGAGGTCGACTCGCCCGACCACGACGTCCGGACTCTGCTGGCCCACGTGGTCGGCGTCCAGCGGTCACGGCTGCCGCTGATCGAGTCGGTCACCGACGACCAGGCGGCCGCGCTCGAGGCGCTGGTCGCCCGGCGGGTGGCCCGCGAGCCTCTCCAGCACCTGACCGGCATCGCCCACTTCCGCCACGTCGAGCTCCGGGTCGGTCCCGGTGTCTTCGTGCCCCGTCCCGAGACCGAGCTGTTGGCCGGCTGGGCCGTGGAGCAGGCGGCGGCCGCCGAGACACCTGTCGTGGTCGACCTCGGCACCGGCTCCGGTGCCCTGGCCACGGCGATCGCGCACGAGGTGCCGGGGGCCCGGGTGCACGCCGTCGAGCTCGACGACGGGGCTCATGCGTGGGCCGCTCGCAACCTGGCCGGCACCGGCGTCGATCTGCGGCACGGCGACCTGGCCGAAGCCTTCCCCGACCTGGCCGGGACGGTCGACGTGGTCGTGAGCAACCCGCCGTACATCCCCCACGAGGCCTGGGAGTCCGTGGCGGTCGAGGTGCGCGACCACGACCCCGGGCTGGCCCTCTTCGCGACCGGCGACGGGCTCGACGTGATCCGGGTCGTCGAGCGCCGCGCCGCACTCCTCCTCCGTCCGGGAGGGGTGGTCGGCGTCGAGCACGCGGACGTTCAGGGAATCTCCGCGCCGGCGGTGTTCGGCCGCGCCGGTCGGTGGGCGCAGGTGCGCGACCACGACGACCTGGCCGGGCGGGCGCGGTTCCTGACGGCGCGGCTGGCACCGGTGAGCGACGCGAGAGACCGCGACGGGCCCCATGTGTGAGCCGAGCGTTAGATTGCGGTCGAGCCGCCAGCAAGCCGACGACACAGCGCCCGACCCCGAGGATCACGAGCATCGATGAGCACGACGTACACCACCGCGTCCGACGAGGAGCGCGAGACCGCGATCGAGGCGGCTGCCCAGGCCGTGCAGCGCGGCGGGCTCGTGGTGTTGCCGACCGACACCGTCTACGGCATCGGCGCCGACGCCTTCGACCACGACGCGGTGCAGGCGCTCCTGGACGCCAAGGGACGCGGCCGGGAGATGCCACCGCCGGTCCTGATCAGCGCGGCCACCACCCTCGCTGCGCTCGCCAGCAACCTCCAGTCGTACGTCGAGGCCCTGACCGAGGCGTTCTGGCCCGGGCCGCTGACCCTGGTCTGCGAGCAGCAGCCGTCCCTCACCTGGGACCTGGGCGACGCTCGGGGAACGGTCGCAGTGCGGATGCCCGACCACGAGATCGCCCTGGCGCTGCTCGAGCGCACCGGGCCCCTGGCGGTCAGCTCGGCCAACCTCAGTGGCCTGCCGGCCGCGACGGAGGCCGACGCCGCAGAGGGCATGCTCGGGGAGAGCGTCGAGGTCGTGCTCGACGACGGGCCGTCGCCGAAGGGCGAGGCCTCCACGATCCTCGACGTGCGCCTCTCCCAGCCCCGGCTCCTCAGGCTCGGCGCACTGTCGGTCGCCGCGATCAACGACGTGATCCAGCCGCTCGGGGCGACGGTCATCGAAGACGACGAAGACTGACGGGATCGCCACCGCGTGCGTGAGTACCTCCTCGTCTTCCTGGTCGCCGCCGTCGCGACGTACCTGCTGACGGTCATCGCCCGCGAGATCGCGCTGCGCACCGGTGCTGTCGCGCGGGTGCGCGACCGCGACGTCCACGCGGAGCCCGTGCCGTACTTCGGCGGGCTCGCCATGCTCGGCGGCCTGACGGCGGCCTACCTCGTGGCCCACGAGCTCCCGTTCCTGTCCCAGACCAGTGGCCCGTTCGTCTTCCACGACGCCCGGATCGTGCTCATCGCCGGCGCCATGATCTGTGCGGTGGGCACCCTCGACGACCTCTTCGAGCTCGACGCGCTCACCAAGCTGGGCGGCCAGGTGCTCGCGGCCGGCTTCCTGGTGCTCAACGGGATCCAGTACTTCCTCTTCCCCTCGGGCCACGGCGGCCAGTTCGCCCTCGACCCGGCCCAGGGGGCCTTGCTCACCGTGTTCGTCGTGGTCGCGACGATCAACGCGGTCAACTTCGTCGACGGCCTCGACGGTCTCGCCACCGGGGTCGTCGCCATCGGGGCGATCGCGTTCTTCGTGTTCTGCTACCAGCTGCTCGCCCTCAACAACGCCCCGCTCGCCTCCACCGGCGCGCTGCTCAGCGCGATGCTCGGTGGGGCCTGCGTCGGCTTCCTGCCGCACAACGTCAACCCGGCCCGGCTCTTCATGGGCGACAGCGGCTCGATGCTGATCGGGCTCGTCCTGTCGGCGAGCGCGATCACCCTGACCGGGCAGTTCTCCGGCACCGAGCTCAGCAAGGGCGCCATGGGCTCGCCCGCGAGCCTGGCCCCCACGTTCTTGCCGGTAGCGCTGCCGGTGACCCTCCTGGTGGTCCCCATCGCCGACCTGGTGCTCGCGGTGATCCGCCGGACCCGTGCCGGGCGCTCACCGATGGCGCCCGACAAGCAGCACCTCCACCACCGGCTGCTCGAGATCGGCCACTCCCAGCGTCGCGCCGTGCTGATCATGTGGATGTGGGCGGCCCTGGTCGCCGGCAGCACGGTCGTGATCAGTCTCTACACCGGTCCGATCATGTGGTCGGGCATCGCGGTCGCGGCGTTGGTGACGGTGACCCTGACGTTCCTGCTACCGAAGCTGCGCCGTCCGGGCGGGCTCGAGACGGGCTGAACCGGGCCCCGGTTAACGGGGTCGCCGGTGCTTGTGCTACTTTTCACAAGCACCCCGACACCGATCAGATCAGGCCGCCAGACATGACGACCGACCGCCGCGTGACCCGTTCCGGGGCCCCTCTATGCACGGTGGTCTGCACGGTCCCCACCCGGTTCGAGCCAGGGCGGCGCTGTGATAGTTTCCGAGCGTCGCCGGGGCCCCGAGAAGCGTGTGTCGGCGATGTTGATTTTTCCGCCGTAGACACCCGTGAGAGCGACCTGAGTGGATGCCCGATGGACACCCGGACCCGACCCTTCGGGGCCGCGATCTCGTGGGCCTCGGTGGGATGCTCGCCGGTGCCGTCGTCCTGGGCCTGGTCGCGGGTCTGCTCATCGACCATGCGGTCGGCACCTCGCCGGCCTTCACGCTGCTCGGCATCGCCCTGGGCATCGCGGTGGGTGCCGCAGCATTCTGGCTGCGGGTGCGGAGTGTCCTGCGATGAGCGTGCCTCATGACCGCGCGCCCGAAGATGCTCCCCGCCGGGGAGGCCGCGATGGCTGACCGCGAGACCAGCCCCGACACGAGCCCCACGACGGGGAGCGGCGCCGAGTCGTCGCTCGACCTGGGGCCGGCGAGCCTCTCGCGCGTCATCGGCGACCAGCGCAAGACGATCGTCGTGGCGATCGTGCTCGCGGTGGCTGCGTACTGGGTGCTCGGCCAGCTGGGCGAGTGGACCATGGCCGGCTGTACCGCCGGTGGCGTCGCACTCGGCCTGCTGAACCACCTGGCCACCGAGTTCTGGCTGCTGCGCCTGATCACCTCCGGCGAGCAGCCCACGCGCAACAAGCTGGCGATGTCCACCCTGCTGCGCCTGCTGGTGCTGTCGGTGGTCGCGGTCGGGATCGCGGTGTGGTTCTGGCCGGACGGCATCGGGCTCCTGCTGGGTCTCGCCGTGTTCCGCCTGATCGCCCTCGTGATGACGGGGTTGCCCCTGTTGAAGGAGTTGAAGCAGCAGTGAGCACCGCGTTTCCCGGGATCCTGCCGGCCGAGGTCGAGATCCACCCGGGCGAGCATCCCACGGGACACTTCCTCGGGATGACCTGGAACCTCGACACGATCTGGGTCACCGTCGTCGCGGGGCTGATCGTGATCCTGCTCGGGTTCTGGGCCCGCGGCCAGCTCACCAAGAACACCGACGACCACGTCCCGACCAAGCTCCAGCTGGTCTGGGAGACGGTGGTGAAGCAGGTGCAGATCCAGGTCGAGGAGAACCTCGGCCGCGTCCACCCGTTCGTCGTACCGCTGGCGGTCGCGCTCTTCTTCTTCATCCTGATCGCCAACTGGATCGAAGTCATCCCGACCGAGCCCAACAAGCACTTCCACCTGCTGCCGTCGCCCACCGCCGACACCAACCTCACCTACGCGATGGGCATCATCGCGATGGTCTCGGTGTGGATCTACGGCATCCGCAAGGCCGGCTTCAAGGCGTACTTCAAGCACTACATGGAGCCTTACCCGATCCTGCTTCCGCTGGAGATCCTCCAGGACCTCCTGAAGCCGGTGACGCTGGCTCTGCGACTCTTCGGCAACATCTTCGCCGGCGGCATCATGATCGCCCTGATCGGCTCGATGGTCGCGCTCGCGCCGGGCAACATCCCGATCGGTGGAGTCTTCGCGATCATCCTGGGCGTGATCTGGAAGCTTTTCGACACCGTGTTCCTGGGGGGTCTGCAGGCATTCATCTTCGCGCTGCTGACCGTGCTCTACTTCGGCATGGCCGACGCTGCGTCCCACGACGTGCACGACGACTCCGAGGAGCACCACGCCGACGTCGAGGATGACCGGAACGACAAGGAACCAACCCCCGAGCTCGCGGCCTGAGCCCACGCTCGACCGCACCAGAGGTACACCCGTTGCGCCGTGGACGGCGCGGAACCAAGGAGAAACAGTGGCAGCAACCACCATGGAATCGGCCATCAAGACCGCCGGCGCGTTCGTCGGCGGTGGCCTCGCCCTCGCCGGCGGCGCCATCGGCGCCGGCATCGGTGATGGTCTCGCCGGTTCCTCCTACATCGAGGGCGTGGCACGTCAGCCCGAGGCGCAGGGCCGTCTCCAGACCATCTTCTTCCTGACCGTCGGTCTGGTGGAGGCGATGTTCTTCATCAACCTGGCGTTCATGGCGCTGTTCGTCTTCGTCCTCGGTAAGTGAGCGAGCGCCGAGGACTGACGGGGCCCTCCACCCCAGCCGGAAGACAGGACTGACTGATGGACACACTTGCCAGCAACGCCGTGGTGCCCTTGGCGAGCAACTTCCTGGTCCCCAACGCGACGTTCATCGCTGAGGTCATCGCCTTCGGCGTGATCATCTGGGTGCTGGCGAAGTTCATCATCCCGCCGATCAACAAGGCGATGTCGGATCGCCAGGACGCGATTCGCAAGCAGTTCGCCGACCTCGAGGAGGCCGAGGGCGACGCCCGCAAGGCCGAGGCGGACTACAAGGAGCAGCTCAACAACGCCAAGCACGAGGCGGCCCGCATCCGCGAGGAGGCTCGCGAGCAGGGTGCGCAGATCGTGCAGGAGGCGCGGGAGAAGGCCCAGGGCGAGGCGGACCGCATCGTCGAGCACGCCCATGCCCAGCTCGAGGCCGACCGCAAGGCCGCCTTCGAGTCGCTGCGACGCGACGTCGGCAGTCTCGCGACGAACCTCGCCGGCCGGATCGTCGGCGAGTCGATGGACGACGACGAGCGTCAGGGCCGTGTGGTGGAGCGGTTCCTGGCGGACCTGGAGGCGCAGCCGGCGCCCGAAGGGGTCTCCTGATGCAAGGAACGCGCGGGACACGGTGGCGCGGCTCCTCGGCGGAGTCGTTGAACGCGACCCTCGACGCGCTCGAAGGCGTGCTGGCCGACGGGGCCGACGGCGCGACAGTCGGTGCGGACCTGTTCGGGGCCGCCGACGTGATGCGTGAGCAGCCGGCGTTGCGACGGGCCGCCACCGACCCGCGGATCGGGGCGGAGACCAAGACCGTGCTGGTGCGCGAGGTGTTCGCTGCTCATCTCGACGAGTCGGCCATGAACGTGCTGGCCGAGGCGGTGACTCACCGTTGGGCGGCCGGGCACGACCTGCCCGACGCCCTGGCACACGTGGCCGTGGTCGCCGACGTCAGGGCGGCCGACGTCGCCGGCGACGGCGATCAGCTGGAGGAGGAGCTGTTCCGCTTCAGCCGTGTCGTCGCCGACTCTCCGGCACTGCGTGACGCCCTGTCCGACCCCGCTCGGACCGTCGCCGACAAGCAGGCCTTGGTCGGCGACCTGGTCGGAGGGAAGGTCACCCCGGCGGGGGAGACCCTGCTACGACGTGCGGTCACGACCACCCACCTGACGGTCTCCAGCGCGCTGGACGACTTCATCGAGATCACCTCGGCCACCCGGGGCCGGATGGTCGCTCGCGTGTGGTCCGCGCGCCCTCTCAGCGACGCCGCGGTGGACCGCCTCGCGGCCGCCCTCGGCCGGTTGTACGACGGCACGGTCCACCTCAACGTCATCGAACAGCCCGACCTCCTGGGCGGTCTGCGGGTCGAGATCGGTGACGAGGTCATCGACGGCACCGTGCGCACCAGGCTCGACGACGCCCGGCGCCGGCTGGCCGGCTGACCCCCACGACCACGAACTCACCAGACACACCAAGAGAGTAGGGAAGAGATGACGGAGCTCACGATCCGTCCGGAGGAGATCCGCGACGCGCTGTCGAAGTTCGTCGAGAGCTTCACGTCCGAGGCGGCCGCCCGGGAGGAGGTCGGGACGGTCTCCCAGACCGCGGACGGGATCGCCCGCGTCGTCGGTCTCCCGTCGGCGATGGCCAACGAGCTGCTGGAGTTCGAGGACGGCACGCTGGGCATCGCCCTGAACCTCGACACCCGCGAGATCGGCGTGGTCGTCCTCGGTGACTACGACAAGATCGAGGAGGGCCAGGTCGTCCGTCGGACGGGCGAGATCCTCTCGGTCCCCGTCGGCGACGCGTTCATGGGCCGGGTCGTCGACCCGCTCGGCACCCCGATCGACGGGCTCGGCGACATCGAGTCCGAGGCACGGCGTGCCTTGGAGATCCAGGCACCCGGCGTCATGCTCCGTCAGTCGGTGAGCGAGCCGCTCGCGACCGGGATCAAGGCGATCGACTCGATGACCCCGATCGGACGTGGTCAGCGACAGCTGATCATCGGCGACCGGTCCACGGGCAAGACGACCATCGCCATCGACACGATCATCAACCAGAAGCAGTACTGGGAGACCGGTGACCCCGATCAGCAGGTGCGCTGCATCTACGTCGCGGTCGGCCAGAAGGGCTCCACGATCGCCGCGGTCCGCGGCGCCCTCGAGGAGGCCGGCGCGCTGGAGTACACCACGATCGTGGCGTCCCCGGCGTCCGACAGCGCGGGCTTCAAGTACCTCGCCCCCTACACCGGTTCGGCCATCGGGCAGCACTGGATGTACGCCGGCAAGCACGTCCTGATCGTCTTCGACGACCTGACCAAGCAGGCCGAGGCCTACCGCGCCGTGTCCCTGCTGCTGCGCCGCCCGCCGGGTCGTGAGGCCTACCCGGGCGACGTGTTCTACCTGCACAGCCGGCTGCTCGAGCGTTGCGCGAAGCTCTCCGACGACCTCGGCCACG
>JAICHQ010000110.1 GCA_025924815.1 Nocardioides sp. | reverse complement strand
GCAGCAGCTCGGCGACCGGACCGGGGCCGGTGTACGCGGTGCCGACCGGGCCCGAGCCGGCGTGGACGACCACGGGGGTGCCGGCGTCCTCGAGCAGACCCCAGACCTCGCGCAGGAGCCGGGCACGCACGTCGAACCCACCTACCTGCACGTGGACCTTGAAGATCTCCGCGCCGGCGTCGATCCGCCGGGCGACGTACGACGATGCCCCCGGCTCGGGGTAGAACGTCGCACTGCGCAGGCAGCCGGGCGTGCGTTCGGCGAAGGCGAACGCCCAGTCGTTGAGGAACTCCGCCATCTCCGGCTTGTGGGCGTAGGGCAGCGCCGAGAACCGTCGTACGCCGAAGCCGCGCAGCGTCGCGACCAGCTCCTCGTCGGGTCCGCGGTAGGCCAGCGGCCAGGCACTCCCGATCAACGGTCCCGCCGAGTCGAACTGGAGCCGCACCTTGGCCATCACCCGCGGCGGCAGGAAGTGGGTGTGGACGTCGAAGAGCCCGGGGATCCCGAGCTCGGCCGTGAACGCGACGGGGTCCACCCTGCTAGTCGGCGTAGCCCTTGAGCCGACGGCCGACCGCCTGCTCCTTCTCCCGGTTGGCCTGGCGCTCGGCGAGCGCGTGCCGCTTGTCGTAGCTCTTCTTGCCGCGGGCGAGGGCGATCTCGACCTTGGCGCGCCCGTCCTTGAAGTACAGCGACAGCGGCACCAGCGTGTAGCCCTTGTCGGTGATCTTGCGCTCGATCTTGTCGATCTCGGAGCGGTTGAGCAGCAGCTTGCGTCGCCTGCGCGCGGAGTGGTTGGTCCAGGTGCCCTGGGTGTACTCGGGGATGTGGACGCCGTGCAACCACACTTCGTGGCCGTCGACCTCGGCGAACCCGTCGACCAACGTGGCCCGGCCCTGTCGCAGCGACTTCACCTCGGTCCCCATCAGCACCAGGCCCGCCTCCCACGTGTCCTCCACGTGGTAGTCGTGCCGAGCCTTGCGGTTGGACGCGATCAGCTTGCGCCCCTGCTCCCTGGCCATCCCACCATCCTCCCAGGAGGGGTCAACCGCATTGCCTGCGCGTCAGAGACCGAGCCAGGGCGCGGGGTTCACCGCGACGCCGTTGACCATCACCGTGAAGTGGGTGTGACAGCCGGTCGACCAGCCCGTCGTACCGATCAGGCCGACGACCTGACCGCGGCTGACGTGCTCGCCGACGTAGGAGCGGTACGCCGAGAGGTGGTTGTAGATGACCGTGACGTTCTTGCCGTTGATGGAGCCGAGGTTGATGAACAGCCGGTGGCCCCACACCGTGGAGTAGTACTCCGACATCACGGTGCCGTTGCCGGCCGCCCAGATCGGGGTGCCGCACGGGGCGCCGAAGTCGTCGCCGTCATGCAGGCCGTAGTAGTGCATCACCGGGTTGATCCGATAGCCGTACGGCGAGGTGATCGGTCCGTTCACGGGGCGCATCAGGAGGCCGGCGGTGCTCCCGGTGTAGCCACCGCCGTGACGCTGCTCGCGCGCGATCGCCGCCTGGATCATCCGCTGGATCCGCGCGTCGGTCCGCTTGGCCCGCGCCAGCGCGGCCTGGTCGTGGGCGCGCGCGCTGCGGGCCATCGCCCAGGCGTGCTGCTTCGCCCTCACGTTCTTCTCGACGCGCTGCTTGGCGTCGATCGCCTCTCGCTTGTACTCCCGCTTCTGGGCCAGCTTGTCGGCCGCCTGCTGCTTCTTGCGCGCCACCTGGTCGCGGGCCTTCGCCAGCTGGTCGGTCTGCACCCTCAGCAGCACCTCGGTTGCCTGCAGGCTGGAGAGCATCTGGTCCTGGGAGTCGAGCACGAGGTTGTTGTTGGCCTGCTTGGAGGTGAGGTCCTCCGGAGTGCTCGAGCCCAGCAGGGACAACATCCCGACGAGCTGCGGGTCGCCCTCCTCGTAGAGCGAGGTGACGGTGTTGACCAGCTGGTCGTGCTGATCGGCCGCGGCCTGCTGCTGACGCTCGAGGTTGACCCTCGCCCGGTCGAGGCGGGCCTTGGCGTGGTCGAGCTGGCGCCGGATCTGGGTCAGCCGCTGACGTGCCGCCTCGGCATGGGCACGGGCGACGGCGAGGTCATGACGCGCGGCCCGCAGGTCGGATTTCGACCTCGACAACGCGGCGTACGCGTGCCGGGTCTGCCGGCTCGACTCGTCGAGGTCCGCCTGGGCGCTCCGGACCGAATGCTGTGCCTGCGCGTGCTGGTGCCGCAGGTGCTTGATGTCCGCCCATGCGCCAGGTGCGAGCGGACTGGTCAGGACCCCCACGCCCAGGGCCACCGCCGTGACGGCGACGACCAGGCGTTGGCGGGCGGTGGCGGGGAAGAGTCGCACCGGTGAGCCTTCGCGGTTGGGGAAGCGGCCACCAGGACGCTAACCGACGCGACTCACACTTTGAGGTATTTGCGGGTCAGTACGAGTGTCGGAACCAGCGTCAGCAGGGGCCCGAGGACCGCGATCGCGAACAGCGCGAGGACGTAGTCGTGGCTGCCGACCCACGGGATGAAGCTCAGGTCGATGCTCAGCTGCTTCTTCACCACGAACTCCATGAAACCCCACAGGGTCGCCGCCGCGAGGGCCACGCCGAGGACGGCCGTCACCAGCGCTTCCAGGAGGAACGGCAGCGCGATGTAGAGCGTCGAGGCGCCGACCAGGCGCATGATCCCGATCTCTCTTCGGCGGGCGAACGCCGCCAGCCGGATCGTGTTGGCCACCAGCAGCAGGGCCGCGATCACCAGGATCAGCGCGGTCCAGATCGAGCCCCACTTGAGCCGGGAGATCGTGTTGAAGATCGGCTTGAGCAGCTTGTGGACGTCCTGGACGCGGGAGACACCGTCGAGGCCGACCACGGCGCTCTCGACGTCGCGGTACTGGTTGGGGTCCTTGAGCGTGATCCAGATCGACTCCGGCATGTCGTTGGCCGTGATCGGCGAGTTGGGCCCGTCGTACTTGCCGGGGAACTGCTCCTTGAGCTTGTCGAAGGCCTGCTGCTGCGACTGGGTGTAGGAGCTCTCGACCTGGCTGTTGGTGTCGACGACCTGCTGGATGGCGGCCTTCTGTGCCGTGGTGACCTCACCGGTGCAGGCCGGGTTGGCGTCGTGCCGGCTGCACAGGAACACGGTGACGGTGAGCTGACTCCCCCATCGGTCGGCGACCTTGCCGGCCTCCTGGTTGAGCAGGACGCCGAGGCCGACCAGGGTCAGCGAGACGAACAGGGTGAGAATCACCGCGATGTGCATCGAGAGGTTGCGGCGCAGGCCGTTGCCCAGCTCGGTGGAGACGTAACGCAGCTGCATGGAAGAGTTCTCTCCGGAGACTTCTCGTCGGGTCGGGACGCCGGTCAGTGCTGGAAGCCGTACACACCCTGCGCCTGGTCGCGGATCACGGCCCCCTCGGACAGCTCGACGACGCGCTTGCGCATCTGGTCGACCACGCCGGCGTCGTGGGTCGCCATCACGACCGTGGTGCCGGTGCGGTTGATCCGGTCGAGCAGCTTCATGATGCCCACAGACGTGGCCGGGTCGAGGTTTCCGGTCGGCTCGTCGGCGATCAGGATCATCGGCCGGTTGACGAACGCGCGGGCGATCGCGACCCGCTGCTGCTCGCCACCGGACAGCTCGTCGGGCATCCGCTCGCCCTTGCCGTCGAGGCCGACGAGCTCGAGCGTCTCGGGGACGGTACGACGGATCTCGCCGCGGGACTTGCCGATCACCTGGAGGGCGAACGCGACGTTCTCCGAGACGGTCTTGTTGGGGAGCAGCCGGAAGTCCTGGAAGACGGTGCCGATCTGGCGGCGCAGCCGCGGCACCTTCCACCCGGCCAGCCGGTTGATCTCCTTGCCGGCGACGTAGACCCGGCCCTTGGTACACCGCGTCTCGCGCAGCATCAGCCGCAGAGCGGTCGACTTGCCGGAGCCGGACGTACCGACGAGGAAGACGAACTCACCCTTCTCGATGTCGATCGAGACGTTGTCGAGGGCCGGGTGGGTGCTTCCGGGATAGGTCTTGGTGACCTTTTCGAAGCGGATCACTGGAGCGACGTTAGCCCAGTCGGGCAATGGTCCGGGCATCCGCGACCCGGGCGTGTGGCCCGGGTCGCATCGGTCTCATATGCTCGGCCGGTGCTCCTGACTGTGGAGCGAGTGGCCCTGCTCCGCCGGGTGGAGCTCTTCTCGCGCACGCCCGACCGCGTCCTCGCGGCCCTGGCGTCCTCGCTCGACGAGGTCTCGTTCCTCGAGGGCGACGTGCTGATGCGGGAGGGCGCCTTCGAGGACTGGCTGTTCGTGGTCGTCGAGGGCGAGGTCGAGGTCGGGCGCAGCGACCGCCGGGTCACGGTCGGCGCCGGGAGCGTGGTCGGCGAGCTCGCCGTGCTGGACCCGCAGCCACGGTCGGCGACGGTCACGGCGCTCAGCCAGGTGCTGGCATTCCGGCTCCGGCGCGAGGCGTTCCAGGACGCGGTCGAGAGCCAGCCGGAGATAGCCATGGGGGTGATCACCGAGCTGGTCAAGCGGCTGCGTGAGCCGCACGAGAGACCGTCGATCTGATGCGCAGCCGGCTGGTCCTGCTGGGTGCCCAGACCGTCGCCCTCGGCCTCACCGTCGCGTTCCTGATGGTGCCGGCCAGCGCCCTCCTGCTCCACGCGTACGGCGCGCGCAGCCTCCCCTACGTCTACCTCGTCGTCGCGGTGTCCGGGATGGCGGTCTCGTGGGCGATGCAACGGGCGCAGACACGGCTGAGCCTGGCCGCGCTGGCGATGACCGTCCTCGGCTCGTACGCCGTGCTGGTCGCGGCCGGCTGGGCCGTCCTGACGGCGACGGACTCAGACTGGGTGTCGTTCCCCCTGGTGGTCCTCTTCCCGCTGGCGATCCCGGTGGGCTTCTTCCTCGTGGGGGCGCAGGCCGGCCGGCTGCTCGACGTACGCCAGATGAAGGAGCACTTCCCTCGAGTCGTCGGCGGATACGCCGTCGGGTTCGCGGCCGGCGGCCTGCTGGCGGCCTGGCTGGTGAGCCTGTTGTCCGGCACCCAGGACCTCCTGCTGGTGGACCTCGCTGCCGTCGCGGCGACCCTGGCACTGGTCGCCGCCACCGCACGTCGCTATCCGGAGCAGATGCGTACCCGTCCGTCGGCGGCGCCGTCGGCGAGGGGCGAGACCATGGCGGCGGCCACGGACGAGGCGCGACGGGTTCCGTTGAGCGGTCTGGTGCTGGCGATCTTCGGCTACCAGGTGCTCGCCGCAGCGCTCACCCAGCTCCTCGACTACATCGTCTGGGAGCGGGCGGCGGCCCGCTACCCCGACGCGGGCGACCTCGCCCGTTTCCAGGGCTTCTACAACGCCGCGCTCCAGATCGTCGCCATCCTCTTCGTGCTGGTGGTCGCGGGCCGGGTGCTCGGTCGGTACGGCGTGGGGCTCGGCCTGGCGGCGACGCCGGCCGCCGCGGCCGTGCTGCTCGTCGCGGGCAACCTGGTCGGGTGGTCGGTCGGCGTCGGCGGCATGGTCTTCCTGCTGATGGCATGCGCGCAGCAGGTCGGCGACGTCACCGACGGGATGACCCGGACCGCGATCAACACGACGTACCACGCGATGCCGGTCGGCCAGCGCCTGCGCGCACGGACCCTGGTCGAGGCCGCCGGAGTCCCCTTGGCGCTCGGGCTCGTCGGCGTGCTGCTGTTGGTCGTCCGCGCGCTCGGCCTGGGCGTCCGGGCCGTCGAGCTGGTCGGCCTGGCCACCTCCGTGGGGTGGCTGGTGGTCGCGATGTTCGCCTACCGCGCGTACGGCGCGGGGCTGCGGTCACTGGTCCTGCGGCGGGCCTGGGAGCCCACCGGCATGGACGTCGACGGGGAGGCCGGTCTCGGTGCCGTCCAGCGCCTGCTCCGGAGCAGCGACCCGCGTGACGTCGAGGTCGGCCTCGGCGCGCTGGCGGCCTCCCAGAGCCCGGCGTTCGCCGACCAGGTCGGCGCCCTGCTCTCCGACGAGACCCCGGCCGGCGTACGGGCCGGAGCGGCGCGGGCGTCCCTCGTCGGTGGGGTCTCGGCCCGCTCCGAGATGGCAAGCCTGCTCGACGACCCCGATCCCGGGGTGCGGGCGACGGTCGCGGCGGCGTGCGTCGACGAGCCCGGCCATCTCGGCGAGCGGTCGCGGGCCGTCTGGTCGTCCCTGGCCGAGGCGGAGGAGCCGGACGTCGCGGGCCACGCTCTGCGCGCGGCGGCGATCTCCCCCAGCCCGTTCTTCGTCCCGCATCTCGTCGAGGCCGCGGGTCGCCGGGTGCATGAGGGGTCGCTGTCGCAGGCCCTGGCCGCGCACGTGGAGCACCTCGGCCCGGCGATCCGGACCGTCCTGGTGGACCGAAACGGCAGCCGTCGGATGCGCGAGCGCCTCGTCCGGGCCGTCACCGCCGCGCACGGTCGCGCCGAGCCGGTCGCGTTCGACGTGGCGACTGCGCTCCAGGACCAGCGGATCCGCGCAGCGCGGGCGCGGTGGGCGCTGACCCACCTGGAGGACTCGCCTCGACTCGACCCGCTCCGATCGGCGTTGCGCGACGACCTCCACGCGCTCGCGGCGGAGACCACGGCGCTGCTGACACTGGCGACCGGGCAACGCGGACTGGCGCGCGCCGTCCGCGCCCTCCACTCCGACAACCCCACCCACCGGGCGCTGGCGCACGAGACGCTCGAGGTGACCGTTGGACGGGCGCAGGCGTCATGGGTGATCGCCCTGGTGCAGGCGGACGGCGTTCCGGCCGGGGACGACACCGAGCAGGTCGCCGACTGGCTCGCGGACCTCGTGCAGGACCCCGACGACGTGTGGCAGGAACCCTGGATCCGGGTGTGCGCGCTGTACGCCGCTCCGTCGCTGGTCGGTGACCGCGCGCGTGCGCTGGCCGAGCCGTGGGTGGACGATCCGGATCCCGCGGTGGCCGAGACGGCCCGCTGGGTGCTCGCCGGCGCGTGACCGGGTCACGATTCGATGCAACCGACCTCGCCATGAGGACGTGTCTGGTTCGATGACGCGGCCGGGGGACGGCCGGACGACTCGGACGGGGAGGCCATGAGGGCGAGCCAGGAGGACTTCGCGGCGTTCTACGACGCGACGTGGCGGCGTACCGTCGCCTGCGCCTACGCCGTGCTGGGAGACCTCGGGGCCGCCGAGGAGGCGGCGCAGGAGGCCTACACCAAGGCGTGGCCCCGCTGGTCGACGATCTCGTCGTACGACGACCCCGGGGCGTGGGTGCGGCAGGTCGCGACCCGTCAGGCGATCAGCGGCTGGCGCCGTCGGCGTACCGCGAGGAAACACCTCACCGGGGCGCGCCCGCCAGACTCCGCGCCGGCTCCGGACGAGAACACGGTCGCCCTGGTCGCCGCCCTCAAGCAGCTGCCCGAGGCGCAGCGCCGGGCCCTGGTGCTCCACCACCTGGCCGGCTTCAGCGTGGCCGACGTCGCCGCGTCCGAGCGGTGCCCCGAGGGCACGGTCAAGGCCCGCCTCTCGCGCGGCCGCGCCGCCCTCGTCCCGCTTCTCGGTGGCACGCCGAACGGAGAGCCCACCCATGCCTGAGCACGACACCTTCGACCTGGACGCCGCGTTCTCGCGCCTCGAGCACGACGTCGCCGGGATCTCGAGCCCGCGTGGCGCCGGCGCCGCGATCGCCACCGCCCGCCGCCGCCGTCGTACGACGATCGGCGCGGTGGCCGCCGTGGCGGTCCTCGTCCTCGGCGCGGCCGCCGTCGGGCAGGGGATCGCCGGCCGCGACACCTCGATCGGGCCGGCACAGCTGCCCCCACCCGCACCCTTCGACGCGTCCTCCTTGTCGGCGGCCACCCGAGGCTGGGTCTCGGACTGGGGCGCACCGACCAAGCCCGACCAGATCTCGTTCCAGGGGTCCGCCGCGCCTCGCTGTCTCGGGGCGATGGCCGACGACTTCGACAAGCCCGCGACTCCGGGTCCTGTCGGCGCCGGCGGCGGCGTGCTGGTGAGCCAGGGCGGCGCAGCCGCCTTGACCACGCTCGCCGAATGGGGTGCCGACCACCCGGACGCGTCCACCGTCGGGTACGCCGCGGTCGTCGCCTCGATCGACGCCTGCGGCCAGGCCTCACCAGATCGCCGGTACACCTGGGACGGCGGGGAGGGGCGGAGCTGGACCATCTCGTCCGGGGACCAGACGCAGCACATCTGGGTCGCTCGCACGGCTCGCGCCGTCGGCGTGCTGTGGACAGGAGGCTCGGCCGGGCCGGTGCCCGACGACGTGGACCAGCAGGTGTCGATCGCCCTGGTCGCGGGGCTGGAGTCGCCGAAGTCCTTCAACCCGATCCCGACGTCCACGAGCACGTCCGGGTCGAGCCGTTCGGGCTCGTCGCTGTCCACGGTGTCCGACGAGCACTTCGCCCGCGCTCTCGCCGGCTGGGACAACGCCTGGCGGCAGCAGGGTGACCCCCAGTCGGACGGGCAGCTGCCGTGCGTCCGCAACTGGGAGGGCACGGCGACCAGTGCGGCCGGCGCGAGCCTGGGCGCGAACGGCGACCAGGGGTACGCCGACTATGGGTCGGTCCAGGAGGCCCGGGCGGCGATGGACGAGATCCAGAGGTCGTTCGCCTCGTGTGCCGGGTCGTCGTACCGGATCTCGACGCCGTCGGGTGGTGCCGACAGCTCGTTGCTGGTCGCCACGGGGCCCGAGGTGGTCTGGGTGGCTCAGGAGGGGACGACGGTCGGAACGATCGCCATCCCCGGGGGCACGACCGCGCCGCCGGCTCAGGTCACGTCCAGCGTGACGACCCTGATGATCGCGGCGATGTCGCGCCAGCCGAAGGTCGAGAGCCCGGCGCCAGAGCAGTCAGGGAACTAGCGGGCAGCTGCCTCGGCCGAACGGCGCCAGCGGATGCCCGCCTCGAGGAAGCCGTCGATGTCGCCGTCGAAGACCGCCTGGGGGTTGCCGACCTCGTAGTCGGTGCGCAGGTCCTTGACCATCTGGTAGGGGTTCAGCACGTAGCT
>JAICHQ010000109.1 GCA_025924815.1 Nocardioides sp. | reverse complement strand
CAACCGGAGGTGAGCGGTCGAAGTGAGGAACGAACGGAGACCACGAACCGACCAGACAACCGGAGGTGAGCGGTCGAAGTGAGGAACGAACGGAGACCACGAACCGACCAGGGCGCCGACGCAACCGAGCGCCAGGAGCCCGCCGACGATCTCGTGATCACCTCGCACGTCCTGCCCGTGCGTCATGGCGAGCTGCGCTACACGGCCCGATCCGGTCGCGTCGTCCTGCGTGAGGAGGAGGTCAAGAAGAACGTCTTCCGGGGTTGGACGGCCCGCGCGGAGATGTCGGTGACGGCCTACACGCTCGATGACGCGGACGTCACGACCCGGCCGATCACCTTCGTCTTCAACGGCGGGCCGGGGTCGTCGTCGGTGTGGCTGCACATGGGCCTGCTCGGGCCGCGCCGGGTCGACGTCGGAGACGTGACCGCGCCGCACCCGCCGCCGTACCGGCTGGTCGACAACCCCGAGACCCTCCTGGCCGCCTCCGACCTGGTGTTCATCGATCCGATGTCGACGGGCCACACGCGTGCAGTCGAAGGCGGGAAGGCGAAGAAGTACCACGGATTCGGCAAGGACGTGGAGCAGGTCACCGAGCTGATCCGCCTGTGGTGCACCCGCGAGGACCGGTGGATGTCGCCGAAGTACATCGTCGGCGAGTCCTACGGCACCGTGCGCGCAGTCGCCGTCGCCGAGCGGTTGCAGGAGAAGCACGCGCTGGCGCTCAACGGGATCGTGCTGGTCTCGAGCGTCCTCGACTTCGGCACACAGGACTTCGGTCAGCACCGGTGGGACGAGTCCTGCCTGAACTTCCTGCCGACGTACGCCGCGATCGCGCACTACCACGGGAAGGTCAGAGGTCGGCTGAGCAAGGTGAGACAGGAAGCCGAGGCGTTCGTGGCCGGGCCCTACCGCACGGCCCTGGCCGCGGGGCGCCGGCTGCCGGCCAAGGATCGCGCGAGCGTCGTCCACACCCTGGCCCGCCTGACCGGCCTCTCCGAGGAGTACGTCGAGCGCACGGACCTGCGCATCGAGCACTGGCGTTTCTGCACCGAGCTGCTCCGCGATCGTGGACTCACCGTGGGCCGCATCGACGGCCGCTTCACCGGACCGGCGAGATCGCAGATCGCCGAGAACATGGACGCGGACCCGTCGTCGGACGCGATGAACGGCCCGTTCGCGGCCGCGCTGCACCACTACCTCCGAAGCGAGCTCGGCAACCGGCAGGACCTCCCGTACGAGATCTACGCGAACGCGATCTCGAAGTGGTCGTTCGAGGAGTTCGAGGGCAAGCCGATCTTCGTCGCCGACAAGCTCGAGCGGGTGATGCGGGCCAACCCGCACCTGCGGGTGCGGATCGAGTACGGCTACTACGACCTCGCCACGCCGTACCACGCGGCCGAGGACATGGTCGCCCACCTCCGTCTGCCCGACGACGCCCTCGACCGGATCGAGCACGAGTACTTCGAGACCGGCCACATGCCCTACCTGCACGAGGCGTCGCGCAAGCGCGAGGCCGCCTCGATCGCCGCCTTCGTCGAGGGTCGATGAGGCGGGCGCCGAGGGCGGAGATGGACGCCCCCCAGGGGGCCACATCGGTCTTCACCGACGGCGCGTGCTCGGGGAACCCCGGCCCCGGCGGGTGGGCCTGGGCGGTCGACCTTACGACGTACGACTCCGGCTCGGAGGCGGTCAGCACCAACCAGCGCATGGAGATCCGGGCCGCCCTCGAGGCCGTCACCAGCTTCGAGGGGCCCCTTCTCGTCGTCAGCGACTCGACGTACGTCGTGAACTGCTTCCGCGACCGCTGGTGGGAGGGGTGGCTCGACCGCGGCTGGCTGACCTCGGCGAGGAAGCCGGTCGCCAACCGCGACCTGTGGGAGCCCCTGGTCGCTCACGTCGCCGAGCGCGACGACATCGCGTTCCAGTGGGTGAAGGGGCACTCCGGGCACGCGATGAACGACTTCGTCGACGGGCTCGCGGTGGCCGCGAGCCGGAGCGCCCGCTGAGCCGGGACAAACCCGTTGCCCGACCGCCGTCCCGCCGTGAGGGTGGAGGCGATGACGAACCTCATGGACGGCCTGGTCGATGCGCGACTCCCGTGGACCTCGGCGACGATCGCGTCGTGGTACACCGAGGCAGACCTGCGGCGACAGCTGCGCAGCGGGCTGGCCGACGAGGGGGAGCGGCTGGGGAACCTCGCCTTCGGCCGGAAGTTCCGCGACGGGGTCGGGATCGGCGGTCCGGAGGACCCGCTCGACTGGGCCGGCCGGCGCCTCGACCTGCCGGACGGCGGATGGGCGGTGACCGGGATCCGCTTCCGCGGACGCCACGCCCGGCGTCCCTTCGTCGACGTCGTGGCGACGACCAGCCCCCCGACTCCCGACGGTCTGGCCGTCGTCGCCGACGCGGTCGTGTCGGAGTACGGCGGCTTCAGGCCGCTCTGCCTGCGGGTGGACGCCCCCGACGGGCCGCGGATGGTGGCGCAGCTGGCGGGTGACCCTCGGTTCGGGCCGGGCTGCGCCGTCGACATGCACGTCGTGGCCGGGCTCGTAGACCGCCTCAGGAGCCGTCCGCGTACGGCGGCGTACCCGGACGTGAGCCTGCGTCCCGGTGACCCGCCTCTCCTGGCCCGGCGTGTCGCCGAGATCTACCGCGAGCTCACCGCGGGCCGGCCGCAGCTCGCAGCGTGGGCGAACCCGGAGGACCTGGCGTCGCTCACGGAGTGCGCCGAGAAGGGGTTGCTGTTCGAGGTGCTCGCCGACAACCGGCCCGCCGGGGTGGTCGCGGCACTGCCGAGCGAGTCGCACGGGCTGACCGGTTTCTCGGTGTACGAGGTGTGCCTCGACTCCGCCCACCGTGGTCGTCACCTGGCGCCCGCGACGCTGCAGCGCCTGGTCGACGAGCTGCCCGCCACGGCCGGCGACGTGCTGTGGGGAACGATCCACCCCGACAACGCACCGTCACTGCGCAATGCGCTGTCGGTCGGCCGCACCGTCGTCGGCGGCTACGTCTGGGCCACGCCCGCGGGGCTGCCGGGGATGGTCGCGGCGCCACCCGACTGAGCACACTCCGGAACGCGACCCCGACGGAAGCCTCCTGGATCGCCGCCATCGCCCACCGCACCTCAGGGGCCGACCGACAGCACCCGTAGCTGCGCTCGGGGATGGCGAGGAGGCGCTGAACCGCGTTCGATGCATCGCCGCATCGTTGGACAGTTGCTAGCGTGCGCGGAGGAGTTCACCAGAGAGGGGCGGCCGCTGTGCTGTCGGACATCGAGATTGCCAACGCGGCGACGCTGCGACCCATCCGCGACGTGGCGCTGGACACGCTGGGGATCGGGGAGGAACACCTCGTGCCGTACGGCCACTACAAGGCCAAGGTCGACCTCAACTCCGTGGCGTCGCTGGCCGAGCGGCCGCTCGGCCGGCTGGTGCTGGTCACCGCGATGTCGCCGACTCCTCCGGGCGAGGGCAAGACGACGACCACCGTCGGCCTCACCGACGCGCTGCACTCCCTGGGGAACAAGGTGATGGCCTGTCTGCGGGAGCCGTCGATGGGTCCGGTGTTCGGGATGAAGGGCGGGGCCGCGGGCGGCGGCTACAGCCAGGTCGTCCCGATGACCGACATCAACCTGCACTTCACCGGCGACTTCGCCGCGCTCGCCGCCGCGAACAACCTGCTGGCAGCGCTGATCGACAACCACATCCACCACGGCAACGAGCTCGACATCGACGTCCGCAGCATCACCTGGAAGCGGGTGCTCGACGTCAACGACCGGGCGCTGCGTCAGATCACGGTGGCCCTCGGCGGCCACGCCAACGGCTTCCCGCGCGAGGACGGCTTCGACATCGTGGTCGCCTCCGAGCTGATGGCGATCTTCTGCCTGACCGAGTCGTGGGGCGACCTCAAGCGCCGCATCGGCGACATCGTGATCGGCTGGTCGCGGGCGATGCAGCCCATCACCGCGCGCGACCTCGGCGCCGACGGCGCCATGGCGGTCCTGCTGCGCGACGCGCTCGCGCCCAACCTCGTGCAGACCCTGGAGGGCGCGCCGGCGTTCGTGCACGGTGGCCCGTTCGCCAACATCGCCCACGGCTGCAGCTCGGTGACGGCCACGCGCACCGGTCTGCGTCTCGCCGACATCGTCGTGACCGAGGCGGGCTTCGGGGCCGACCTGGGCGCCGAGAAGTTCGTGGACATCAAGTGCCGCAAGTCGGGCCTCCGCCCAGACCTCACCGTCGTCGTGGCGACCGTGCGGGCCCTGAAGTACCACGGCGGGGTGGCCCTCGCCGATCTCGGCACGGAGGACCTCGCCGCCGTCGAGGCCGGCATGGTGAACCTGCGCCGTCACCTCGACAACATCAAGAACGTCTACGGCATCAGGCCCGTCGTGGCGATCAACCGTTTCCCGACCGACACCGATGCCGAGGTCGCCCGAGTCGTCGACCTGGTCGCCGCCGAGGACGTCGAGGCCTTCCCCGCGACGCACTTCGTCGACGGCGGGGCGGGGGCCGTGGACCTCGCCAAGGGGGTGCTGGCGGCGCTGGACGAGCCGTCGCCGTACACCTTCGGCTTCACCTACCCCGACGAGGCCTCCCTCACCGAGAAGGTCGAGACGATCGCCACCCGGTTGTACGGCGCGCGACTGGTCACGTGGGAGGCCAAGGCGAAGCGGAGGCTGGAGCGCCTCGAAAGGGACGGGTACGGCGGACTGCCGGTGTGCGTGGCGAAGACGCAGTACTCCTTCTCGACGGATCCGACCTCGCTCGGCGCCCCGATCGGCCACGAGCTGCACGTGCGCGAGGTCAGGCTGTCGGCCGGCGCGGGGTTCATCGTGCTGGTCTGCGGCGACGTGATGACCATGCCCGGCCTTCCGCGCGAGCCGTCCGCCGCACGCATCGACCTGACCGACGACGGGACGATCCTCGGGCTGTCCTGACCACGGAGACGGTCCGGCAGTGCGGCGCGCCGGGTCAGCGCTCGGTGGCCCGCGCCGCTCGCCGACCGGCCGGTCGGCCTGCGGGAACGCCAACGAATCCCCGCTGGTCCACCACTCCATCACGTCGTCGGCGAGTCGTCCGGCGGCGACCGACGGGACGTGGTCCGACAGCCTGGCCGCCTCGGCGGGATCACAGGTGAAGATCGAAAACCCGCGGCAGACGGGTCGCTCGGCTCGAGGATCGGTCCGTTGGCCACGCGCACGCCTTGCCGTCGCAGCTCGGCTCGATAGGCCAGGTGACGGGCCTGGAGGGCGTCCAGCTCATCGGCCGGCAGGTCGGGCGCCTCTGCCGGGCGACGCAGGACGACGGGCGTGTGGACGTCGAAGGCATCCGGGACGTCGGGAACGCGTGCCATGTGGTCCAGCCCTTCAGGAGTCGAAGCCGAGACCCGCCTTGTCGAGGGCCCGGAGCCAGAGGTTGCGGCGACCCTGGCGCCGGTCGGCGGCGGCCAGCGCGCGGCGGGTGAGCTGGATGCCCGTCCACGCGAAGGGCTCCGGCGGGAAGGGCAGCGGCTTGGTGCGCACCATCTCCAGGTGGGTGCGCTCGGAGTCGACGCCGTCGAGGAGATCGAGCATCACGTCGGCCCCGAACCGGGTAGCGCCGACACCCAGGCCGGTGAACCCGAGGGCGTACGCCGCGCGGCCGGCGTACGCGGTGCCGTAGAAGGCGCAGAAGCGGGTGCAGGTGTCGATGGCGCCACCCCAGCGGTGGGAGAACCGCAGCCCGTCGAGCTGGGGGAACGTGGCGAAGAACTGCCTGGCGAGGAGGTCGAAGGTCTCCGGCCGCTGGTCGTACCGCGGTCGCACGTGCCGCCCGAAGTGATAGATCGCGTCGTAGCCGCCCCACAGGATCCGGCCGTCGTCGGTCATCCGGAAGTAGTGGAACTGGTTGGTCATGTCGTCCAGCCCCTGCCGGTCCCGCCAGCCGATCGCGTCGCGCTGCTCGGGTGAGAGAGGCTCGGTCATCAGGGCGTAGTCGTAGACCGGCACCGTGTGCATCCGCACGCGGCGTACCAGCGACGGGAACGCGTTGGTGCCGAGCGCGACGCGGCCGGCCCGCACGGCGTACCCGCTGTCGGTCCGCACGTCCAGCCCGGCGCCGGGGGACGACAGCCCGGAGACGTGGGTGTCCTCGTGGATGCGGACGCCGAGCGACTCGGCGGCCGCGGCCAGGCCCCAGGCGAGGCGGGCCGGGTCGACCAGCGCGTTGTCGTGCGGCTCGAAGACACCGGCCAGGAACGTCGGCGAGGCGACCTGGGCCCGCATCGCCTCGGTGTCGAGGTACGTCGCGTCGGGCACGTCCTCGGTCAGCTCCCGCAGCCAGTCGAGCTGGTGCTGCTCGGTGGCGACCGTGATCGAGCCCGAGCGGATGAAGTCGCACTCGATGCCGTAGCGCGTCAGCGTCTGCTCGATCGCGTCGAGGTTCTCCCGGCCGAGGCGGTCCAGGGTGTCGATCTCGCCGGGCCAGCGGTCGGCGCCGTTGGCACGGCCGTGGGTGATCGAGGCCGCGCAGAACCCGCCGTTGCGGCCCGACGCGGCCCAGCCGACCCGGTTGCCCTCGAGCAGCACGACGTCGCGCCCCGGGTCGCGCTCCTTGGCCAGGACGGCCGTCCAGAGCCCCGAGTAGCCCCCGCCGACTACGCACAGGTCAGCGGTGGTGTCAGCGTCCAGGGCCGGGCGTGGCGCCGGCCGCTCGGGGTGGTCGAGCCAGTACGGCGTCTGTTCGGCGTCCGCGAGCGAGCGATGGAGGGACACGGGCATGACCAGATCGTGCCAGCACTCCCCTGCCCGGTCTCCCGCGGCTGCCGCGCCGCGTTCCCGGTCGTCCGCCTGCCGGTGACCCAGGGGTCATCGTGGGGCGGACGACCGGGAGGGGGTGCGGACCGAGCCGACGAGGACGGCGGCGGGCAGCATCGCGACCGCGACCACCAGCAGCGAGTCCAAGGTGCCGACGTGGTCGCCGACGAAGCCGAGGAGCGGCGGGCCGGACAGGAACGCGCCGTACCCGATCGTCGAGACCACGCTGACCCGGCGGGCCGAGCGGGCCGGGTCGTCGCCGGCCGCGCTCATCCCGACCGGGAAGCCCAGAGCCGCGCCGAAGCCCCACAAGACGATGCCCAGCACGGCCAGGGCTGCCACCCCGCTCCACACCACGATCAGGACTCCGACCAGGGCCGCGAGTGCCGAGCCCAGCATCGACGGCACCCGGCCGAAGCGGTCGAGCACGATCGGTCCGCCCAGGCGTCCGAGGGTCATCGACGCCACGAAGAGCGCGAAGCCCAGGACGCCGACCCAGTGCCGGGCGTCGTACCCGTCGATCAGGCCGAGTGCAAGCCAGTCGTTGGCCGAGCCCTCGGCCAGGGTGAACGCCAGCACCATCAGGCCGATCGCCAGGGTGCGGGGCTCGAGCCATGCCGACCCGGCCGCTGCGTCCCCCGCGTCCGCCTGGTCCTCCCCGGCCGGCAGCAGGCGACGGCTGGCGACCAGGGCACCGGCCACCGCGAAAGCCGGAGCGACGGCATAGTGCGCGGACAGGGGTACGCCGACGCCGGCCGCCACGGCGCCGAGACCGGCCCCGGTGAACGTGCCCAGCGACCATCCGGCGTGGAACCGCGGCATGATGCTCCGGCCCAGCGCCCGCTCCACGGCCGCCCCGTCGACGTTCATGGCGACGTCCCACACCCCGGTGCCGAACCCGTAGGCGAGCAGGCCGGACGCCGCTCCGATCACCGAGCCCGAGGTTGCCGCCAGGCCCGCCACCACGAGACCGAGCAGGTCGGCGAGGGCACCCAGCCGAACGACCGCGCCCGCGCCCCACCGCTCGATCAGATGGCCGCTGGCCGGCATCCCGACCATCGAGCCCACCGCGACCGAGAGCAGCAGTGCCCCGAGGGCGCCGTTCGACAGGTCGAGGGACCCGCGGAGGTCGGGGACACGCGAGGCCAGGGTGGCGAAGCAGAAGCCGTTGAGTGCGAACACCAGCGCCACCGCGTTGCGCGCGGCGACAGCGGGCGCGGCGGGGTCGGGCGTCCGGGCGGCCGTCACAGGTGCTGGGCGCCCGGCGGCGAAGCCTCGAGCCAGGACTGGAAGCCCATCAGCGAGGAGGAGCCGAGCGCGAGCTCGACGACGCCGGACGGGGTGTCGCAGCGGATCACGACGTGCCCGGGGTACAGCGACAACTGCTCCACGCCCTCCGGCTCACGCCGCCCGACGAAGTCGAGGCTCTGGCGTGGCCACACCCGCTTCGGGCGCGGGGAGAGGGAGAAGATCCGGAACCACTCCAGGGTGTCTCCGGCATAGCGACCGAGGCCCAACAGCCAGCCGCGCCCGGGCGTGGTGGCCCGGGCGCGAAAGCTCAGCTCGAAGGTGCCGCCGTTGCGGGAGAGCCACCGCCGCCGCACGATGAGGACGACTCCCAGGAGCAGCACCAGGAGGAGTACGACGGCCGCGGACTCCAGCAGCCACTCCCAGATCGGCAACGCTTCCTCTCCTGTCAGCCGCGGTCGGCTCGGTCAGTCCTCGCCCTCCAGCGCGGCCTTGCGCTCCTCGAGGAGGCGCTTGGCCTCCTCGAAGTCGCTCTCGTGCGACAGCTCGGCGTACTCGCAGAGCAGCCGCACGTGGTTGTCGGCCACCGAGATGAAGCCGCCGTCGACAGCGGCCACCCAGTGACCGTCGTCGACCGTACGGACATCGACCTGCCCCTCGGCCAGCACCGACATCACCGGCGTGTGGTCGGCCATGATGCCGATCTCACCGGCCGTCGTCCGGCAGTTCACCACGGTCGCCTCGCCGGACCAGACCTCACGGTCGGCCGCGACGAGGGACACCTGCATCGTCTTCGCCATCTCACATGCTCCGTCAGAGGCTCTTCTGGATCTCGTCCCACTTGCGCTCGACGTCGTCCAGACCGCCGCACATGAAGAACGCCTGCTCCGCCACGTGGTCGTACTCACCGTCGGCGATCTTGTTGAACGCCTCGACGGTCTCCGCGACCGGGACCGTAGAGCCCTCCAGGCCGGTGAACTGCTT
>JAICHQ010000108.1 GCA_025924815.1 Nocardioides sp. | reverse complement strand
GACCGGGCCGTCCAGGTGGTGCACGTCCATGTAGAGCGGCATCGGCTTTCTCCTTCGATCGTGGTCGGGTTTGACCTTGACCAGGAACGCTAGGAACAACGCCACGCGGCCTCATCGGGCAAACTACCCAGGTTTCCGTGCCCGACCTGCCCAACTTGCGAGAGCGGCGGGACAGGCGCCGGACAGGCGGCGATCGTTGGGCTCGGCGTGGTGACGACGGCCGACCTGGGCACCGACGGCTGCTGGAGCAGCCCACCGACGACCTCGCGGCTCGACTCATCGGCTGAACCGCCCAGGTTCGCTCAGCGCACCTGCCAACCTCAGGCGGGGACCAGTCCCGTCCGCCGGGCGTGGGCCGCGGCCGCGCCGCGGGAGGCCACGCCCAGCTTGGACAGCACCGCTGAGACGTGGTGGTCGACCGTCCTGGGGGAGACCACGAGCTTGATCGCGATCTCGTCGTTGGTCAGACCCTCGCACAGGAGGAGGAGCACCTCGTTCTCGCGACGGGTGAGACCGAGCGGGTGCTCGCGGGTGCTCGGCCGGGCTCCGGTCGGGACCGCCCGGTGGCCGAGGTCCTTCATCTTCTGGCGCGCGCGCCGCGCTGTCGCCTCCGCCCCGAGGGCGTCGAACCGGCTGATCGCAGTGCGCAGGTGCTCCTCGAAGTCGGAGTCGTACAGCGCCAGCGCCGCGTGATAGGCGCAGCCGAGGGCGTCCCATCGCTCGACGGTGCTCTCGATGTCGCGGCGGAGCCAGGAAGCCCACGGCTCCCGGGCCTCGAAGGCGGCGCGCGAGGTTCCGAGGATGCGGCGCTCCCACACGGCCGTGGGCGCGTCCTCGTCCGCTTCGGTCACCGTGAGGACGTCGCGGACGCGGTCGATCTCTCGCCGGGCACCCTCGTCGTCGCCGGCGAGCCAGCGGTCCTCGGCGCACGCACGCCGGGTGAGCGCGATCCAGCCGGCCTCGCCGATGCCGTCGGCCGTCCCGGCGGCCGCGCACAGCAGCTCGGACGCTCCCGCTTGCGCCCGCCGGGCGAGGACCAGGCCGCTGGTCACCTGCGAGACGAGTTGGGCCACCGGGCCCGGCTGGGTGGCGAACACCTGACCAGTGACGGACATGACCTCGTCCCACCGCCCCTGGTCAAGGAGATCGACGGCGCGGATCCCACGAAGGCACCTGGCCCACGTGTCCATTTCGTTCTCCTCGCAGTACGCGATGCCCTCGAGCCAGTACTGCTCGCTCTCCGCGTAGGCGAACTCGGTCGCGCAGAATGCCAACAGGTTGTAGTAGGCGCGTCCCGCTTCCGCGTGGGCCCTCGACCGCACCGCGAGCCGGACGGCTTGGTGCATGTGAGGCCGCCAGTCCTCGCCGCCGAGGTTCGCGGCGAAGGCAGCCGTGTTGAGCACGTCCCCGTGTGCGGCCGGGTCGTCGAAGGCGGCGACCATCGCGAGGGCCCGATCCATCATCGCTCCCCCGTCGACCGGGTCGTCGCTCCAGACCTGGATGGCGCGGGTTGCCAGCAGACGCGCCAGGGCAGGGTCCGGCCCGAGCGGCTCCAGGAGCGCCAGAGCCCGTTGAAGCGAGGCCACGGACTCGTGGCCGCGGGCCTGGTTCCAGTAGACGGTGCGGAGCCTGCCGTGGTCGAGGCCTTCGCGTCGGACGTCGCCGAGCCCATGCCAGATTTCGATCGCGCGTTCGTAGGCGTCCGCAGCCCGGGACCAGTCGTCGAGGAGCTCGGCCTGCTCCCCAGAGGCGTCGTAAAGCTCGGCGAGCGAGCGTAGGTCCGCGGGCGGGAACCGCAGGGCGCGTTCGTACTGCGCTGCCGCCTCCCGATGGGCACCCAGGCGGGCGGCCTGACGCGCGGCGCTCGGCGCGAGCTCGGCCACGAGAGCACCCTCGCCGCACCCTTCGGCGTGGTAGGCGAGTCTGGCGTCGTCGTCACAGCCGACGGTGCGCAGCGCACCGAGGAGCGCGCGATGACCGTGGGCCCTCCGGTGCGGCGGCACCTGCGACTCGATCGCGCGCCGCGCCAGCTCGTGCCGGAAGTGCAGCGACGAGTCGTCGGCTCTCATCAGGCCGGCCGCGACCACCTCGTCGAACGCCGATACCGCGACGTCGCACGCGCCGGCCCCGAGATGCGGGTCGACCCGCCAGGAGTCGAGCGCGGCGAGATGCAGGACGGAGCGGCTGTCCTCGGAGAGCCGCGCGGCACGGGCGAGAACGGCGTCGCGGGCGGAAAGGGGCACGTCGCTGTGCGGATCGCTGAGCACCTCGGTGACGAAGAACGGGTTACCACCGGTGAGCTCGAAGATCTCATCGGGCCGGTGGCAGGAGCCCTCGACGAGCCGGCTCACGGCGTCGAGGGTCAGCGGAGGCAGGTCGATCCGCCGGGTGTTGCCGTGGCCCGCCAGGTCGCCGAGGGCCCGTCGTAGGGGGTGGTCGAGCGCGAGGGCATCGTCTCGGAACGTGACCAGAAGGAGGACGGGTGACCGGGCGATCCGACGAGACAGGAAGCGGAGCAGGTCGAGCGTGGCCTCGTCGGCCCACTGGACGTCCTCGACCACGAGGACGACGAGCCCGTCCAGCACCCGGACCGCCTCGAGCACGGCGTCGAAGATCTCGTCGCGGGACGGGGCGGCGCGTACGACGGTCAGCAGGTCGCCGCCGAGCTCGCGCGCGATGTCGTGCACCGGAGCGAGTGGCCGCGGTGTGAACATCCCGTCACATGCGCCCCAGGCCCAGGTTCCGTCGAGCAGGCGCCGTCGGAGTCCCTCCACCAGCGACGTCTTGCCGACGCCGGCTTCGCCCGAGATCAGGACGAGGCGACCCCGACCGGCGCGTGCCTCGTCGGCGTACTGGAGCAACGACCCGAGCTGCGACTCCCGTTCGAGCAATGCCTCCATCTGTCCCCCTGCTGTCCCCCGGTGGGATGTCCTTAGGTCGCGGCCGGCACCAGGCCCGTCTGCCGGGCGTGGGCGGCCGCCGCACCCCGCGACGTGACGCCGAGCTTCCCGAGGACGGCGGAGACGTGGTGGTCGACCGTCCGCGTCGAGAGCACCAGACGCTCGGCGATCTCCTCGTTGGTCAAACCCTCGCAGAGCAGGAGCAGCACCTCGTTCTCGCGGCGGGTCAGGCCGAGCGGGTGCCGCCGAGTGCTGGCGCGGGCTCCCGTCGGTACGGCGCGGTGTCCGAGGTTCTTCATCTTCCGGCGGCTGCGCTGTGCGGCGGCATCGGCCCCCATCGTCTCGAAGCGGGTGATGGCCTCGCGGAGGTGCACCTGGTCGCAGGAGTCGTAGAGACACAGGGCGGAGTAGTAGCCGCAGCCGAGCCGCTCCCAGTGCACGGCGGCACCCGCGTGGTCACCGGCAAGGGACGTCGCCCACGGGCCGGGACAGGGTGAGAGCGGGCTCGCCTCGCCGAGCAGTCGTAGCTCCCACACGCTCAGCTGGGCATCGAGCAGGTACCCCATCCGATCCATGACTGAGCGCGCCACCTTCACGTCGGCGAGCGCGTCGTCGTCGCGGCCCTCGAGCCAGTGGATCTCGGCCCGCGCCAGCCGGGTGCTGGCGATCCACTCGGACTCACCGAGGTTGTCGGCCTCGGCCACCCCCGGGTCGAGCACCTCGAGCGCACCCGGCTGCCCGCGTCGGGCCAGCACCAGGGAGCGGGTGATCTGCGAGGTGAGCAGGTTCACCGGGCTCGCCTCGCTGGCCAGCACGCGCTCGGCGAGCGCGCTGGCCTCGTCCCAGCGGCCCAGGTCGAGCAGGGCGATCGCCCGGTGACCCCGCAGACAGGTACCGAACGTCGCGATGTCGCGCTCGTCGCAGTAGGCGATGCCGTCACGCCACCAGCGCTCGCCCTCGGCGAACCGGTACTGGGCGGCGAAGAACGTGTAGGCGTTGGCGTAGGCACGCCCCGCCTGCCCCTCGCTGCCCGACTCGAGCGCGACCGCGAGCGCCTCGCGCATCGGGGGCAGCCAATCGCGACGAGCGAGGAACTGGAAGAAGGCGTAGTTGTTGAGCACGTCGCTGCGAAGCGCGGGGTCGCCGAGCCGTCCGGCCATCTCCTGCGCTCGCAGCAGGATCGATCCGGTCAGCTCGGGGTCGTCCTCCCAGTGGTCGAAGGCCACCGTGGACAGGCCCCGGGCGAGCTCGATGTCGTCGCCGAGCGGCTCGAGCACCTCGATCGACCGGGCCAGGGCGGCTACCGACTCCGGGCCGCGGCACAGCCGCCACATCACCGAGGAGAGCTTGCGCTGGTCGTGGCCCTCGCGTCGTACCTCACCGAGCTCCTGCCAGATCGCGATCGCGTCCTGGCGGGCATCGGCGGCGGCCGGCCACCGGTCCACCAGCGCGAGGATGTCGGCGTACCCGTCGTAGAGCTCCGCGCGTTCGCGAGGGTCGTCCGGGATGAAGCGGAGCGCGCGCTCGTACTGGGCGACTGCCTCCCGGTGTGCCCCGAGCTCGGCCGCGCGTCGCGCGGCGGCCGGGGCGTACCGGCGGACCAGGTCGGGCTCGCCGGCTGCCTCCGCGTGGTAGGCGAGCCGGGCCTCGTCGTCGCACACCTGGGTGGTCAGGGCGGTCAACAGCGCCTTGTGCCCGGCGAGCCGGCGATGCGGCGGTACGACGGACTCGACCGCGCGCCGGGTGAGCTGGTGCCGGAAGCGAAGGGCATCGCCCTCAGCCCTGAGGAGTCCGGCGGAGACCAGCTCGTCGAACGTCCCCAGCTCCACGCGGCCGGCCTCGGCCACCAGCTCGGCGTCGACGTGCCAGTCGTCGAGGGAGGCCAGGTCGAGCGCGACCCGGGCCGGATCGCTCAGTCGTGCGGCCCGGGCAAGGACGGCGTCGCGAGCCGAGCTCGGCACCTCGGTGCCCGGCTCCGCGAGCACCTCGACGACGAAGAAGGGGTTGCCTCCGGTGAGCTGGTACAGCTCCGCGGGGGAGTACGACGAGCCTTCGGCGAGGCGCCGTACGCCCATTTCGCTCAGCGGCGGCAGGTCGATCCGCCGGGTGTAGCGCTGACCGGCGAGCTCACCGAGCGCCACCCGCAGCGAGTCGTCGGGTGCCATCGCGTCGTCGCGGAAGGTGACCACCAGGAGCACCGGGACGGTGCGCACGCGTCGGCCCAGGAAGCGGAGCAGGTCGAGCGTCGCCTCGTCGGCCCACTGCACGTCCTCGACGACCAGGACGACCAGGTCATCGGCGGCGTGCAGGGTCTGCAGGACGGCGTCGAAGACGAGGTCGCGGTGCGCCCCGCCACGGACGGCATCGAGCAGCGCTCCGCCGAGCTCGTGGGCGATGTCGTGGAGCGGCGCCAGGGGCCGCGGGGTGAACAGACCGTCGCAGGCACCCCAGGCCCAGGTGGCATCTGACAGCCGACGCTGCAGCTCCTCCACGAGAGACGACTTGCCGACGCCGGCCTCGCCCGAGATCAGGACGAGGCGGCCCGAACGCGCGCGAGCCTCGTCAGCGTATTGGAGCAACGACCCGAGCTGTGACTCCCTCTCGAGCAACGTCACGAGTGGATTCTCCCCCGGCACAGCGGGCACGTAAATGCACTACCACCTGCTGAGGAGCGCCGGCGCCCGGCCGGAGATACGTACCCGGGCGCCGGGCGGTCGGGGCCGAGGGGTCACACGTGCCGGGTGAGCCGGCCGGTGTCGACGTCGTACAGGAAGCCGCCGACCTTGACGGATTCGGGGATCAGCGGGTGGGAACGCACCCGGTGGACGTCCTCGGCGAGAGCGCCGAGCTGGTCGGTGACGACGTGGAACGGCTGCCACGACGAGTCGACCCCGGCAGACGCGGAGACCCGGTCGTGGAGCTCCTCCTCGGTCGCCGAGGTCATCGCGCAGCGGGTGTGGGGCACCACCAGGATCCGGTCGACGCCGAGCAGGTGGACGCCGAGCACCAGGGCCTCGAGCGCCTGGGAGGTGACCCGGCCTCCGGGGTTGCGGAAGATCTTGGCGTCGCCGTACCTCAGGCCCAGCATCGCCAGCGGGACGATCCGCGAGTCCATGCAGGTGACGATCGCGACGCCTGCGTGGGCGATCCCGTCGAACCCACCTTCGGCGAAGGACTCTGCGTACGCCGCGTTGGCCGCGAGGAGGTCGGCGAAGTCGTCGTCGTTCACGGGTTCAGCCACGGACGCGAGGGTAACGCCCTCGTCTCGACCCCACGGAACAGCACCACGGCCAGGACCGCGGCCGCGAGCGCACACACCGCCGCACCCACGAACACGGTCTGCTCCTGGGCGATGCCTGCCTCCTGCAGCAGATGGTCGAACGCATCGCACCGCGTCGTGGTGCCCCCGCAGACCTGGAGGGGTGGGGGGAGGTCGCCGGCCTCCGCGTAGTAGCGGCGGAGTCCGATCGTGGTCAGCGCCGAGACGCCGACGAGCATCCCCATCATCCGCGACACGACGACCCCCGCGCCGGCCAGGCCGTGGACGTCGGAGTCGGTCGCCGCGAGCACGGCGGCGTTCACCGGGGCCAGCGCGAGCCCGAATCCGAAGCCACCCAGGAGCAGCGGGACCGTGGCCGGCCACCCGTGCAGCGAGGTGAGGTCCCACCGGCTCATCAGCACGAACCCCGCCGCGGCGAGCACCATCCCGACCGCGGTGACGAGGCCGGCGGCGTAGGTGCGCGAGAGGTAGCCGCCGACGACGGCACCGACCGGGAGCGCGACCAGGAAGCGCACCAGGACCAGGGCGGCGAGCAGCTGGGAGTCGGCGTACACCGTGGTGCGGGCGAAGATCGGGATGTCGATGAGGGCGGCGATCAGGGCCGAGCCGACGAAGAAGCTCACCACCAGCGACCCCCAGGCCGGCGTACGCCGGAAGGCCCCGTGCGGCACCAGCGGCGCGTCGTCCGTCCGCAGGTGCCAGACGAAGGCGACGCTGGCGACGACGGCCGCGAGGAGGTACCACCAGCCCTGGCGCGCGAACACCTGGACCCGGGGGTCGGCGGTCGCGAACGCCAGGATGACCCCGCCGAGCGATGCCGCAAGGAACAGCGCACCAGGGAGGTCGGCCTTGACCGCGGCCTGCCACCAGCCGCGCAGGTCGGCCAGCGGACGGCGGGCGGTCCAGCAGCGCACCAGGAACAGGAGCGCGGCGACGACCGCGACCAGCCCGAGCGGGGACAGCCATCGGCTCGCGCCCGTTACCGGGATGAACAGCTGGCCCCACGTCACGTCCATCACCAGGGGCGTCGGCTCGACCACCACGAGTGCGGCCGCTCCGGCCACGACCAGGAGGAAGACGACGCCTGACCAGTCCACGGTGGCCCATCCCCGTGGTCCCGCAACCCCACCCATTGGTGGCGAACTGCAGGTCTTCTGTGCACTTCCTTGCGGATTGGTGCCAAACCGCAAGGACCGGAGAGCCGCCGCCAACGCCAGCCCGACGACCAGGTTGACCGCGAAGATCACCCGCCAGTCGGAGACGGCCAGGATCACGGCGCCGTAGAGCGGGCCGACCACGCTGCCCAGCTCCTGCACGGCCGAGACGATCCCGAGGGGTACGCCGCGTCGCTCGACGGGATAGACGTCGGCGACCAGTGCCAGGGTCGCCGGGACCAGGCCCCCGCCGCCGACACCTTGCAGGAAGCGGCCGGCCACCAGGCTCGGCAGGTCGTACGCCGCGGTGGTCACCAGTGAGCCCACGGCGAACAGCACCAACGCCCCGATCAGCACCGGTACCCGGCCACGCAGGTCGGCGATCCGCCCGATCAGCGGCAGCATCGCGACGTACCCGAGCAGGAAGCCGGACACGATCGGAGCGCCCCGCTGGAGCTGGTCGATCGGGATGCCGGCGGACTCCATCATGTCCGGCAGTGCGAGCACGACGACGTAGGTGTCGGCCGCCGCGAAGGCCACCGCGACCGCTGCCAGCCCGAGCAGCAGCCGGGGGCTGTTCCTCATCGGCTCGTCACGGCGCGGTGATGTCCTGATGGGTGCCGTAGTCGGTGAGCACGAGGGTGTAGGTGTTGGTCGGGTGGCCGCCGTAGAAGTCGCCGGTCAGCGTGACCTGCCGCAGCTCACCGTCGGAGGACAGCCCGTACGTCGCGTCGAAGTCGCCGGATGCGCCCGGGATGATCGCGGCGACCGCGGAGCCGGGCACGGTGCCGGTGATCGTCGACAGCACCTCCTTGTGGTCGAGACCGCCTCGGACGTCCTTGTCGCTCTTCGGGTCCTGGGTGGCCACGAGCAAAGAGGGGACGCCCTTGTCACTGCTGATCAGCTCGGCGGGATCGGGCGCGCCGTAGTCGGACGGGTCGACCTCGGACCATCCCGGCGTGAGCGGGATCTGGGCGTAGACCTTGCCCCCCACCGACTTCACCGGCACGGAGAACGACCCGAGGCCCGTGACCACCCCGAGACTGCCGTCGAACGCCGGCGCGTCGGTCACGGTGCCGGATGCGGACTTCAGGCCCTGGACGCCGCCGGGCAGGTCGGTGGAGCTCAGCGAGATCTGGACGCCGCTGGTGCCCTCGAGCTTCTGCTCGGCCGTCTTCAGCGCCGTCGCCGGATCCTGGTGGGACGAGGAGTTCCCGCCGCACGCGCTGAGGGTGAGCACCACGGCCACCAGCGGCAGGACCAGTCGTCGCAGGGCCATGGGGTCACCCTGTCACAGCTGGGCGGGCACCGGACCGGCGCACGCGGCGATCGGCTGGGAGCCCGGCGTACCGCTGCCGTCGCGCCTGCCGGTGGCCTCCGGGAGGTCGACCGGCGATCCGCTGGCCGCAGCGGCGCGAGCCGGCGCAGCGCCGGCCCAGGCGAAGACCAGGGCGTCCTCGCCCTTGAGGAACCGGTGGCAGCGCACCCCGCCGGTGGCGCGACCCTTACCGGGATACTCCGCGAACGGCGTGACCTTGACGGCTCCGGGCTCGGTGCCCGGCAGCGCCGTCGACGAGCCACTACCCGTCACCACGACCGAGGACGCCGGGTCGAGGGCGCCGAACCAGACCGCGGTCTGGCCGCTGCCCAGCTTGATCCCGGCCATGCCGCCACCGCTGCGGCCCTGCGGGTGGACGCCGGATGCGCCGAAGTGGAGCAGCTGGGCGTCGGAGCTGATGAAGCACAGCTCCTCGTCACCGGTGCGGAGCTCGACGGCGCCGACGACCTCGTCGCCGTCCTTGAGCGCGATCACGT
>JAICHQ010000107.1 GCA_025924815.1 Nocardioides sp. | reverse complement strand
GTTCACCCTCACCGCGGCCGGCCGGGTGCTGATGAGTCTCGGGCAGGGCCGCCTGCTCAGCCGGTTCATGGCGAAGTACGAGGAGGAGCACGACTACGCCCGGATGTTCGGGGCGATCCTGATGGCCGTCGGCGCGATCGTGGTCACCGCCACCGTGCTGCTCGGTGGGATGGCCGCCGGGCTCGCACCGCTGATCGGTGGCGCGTTCGGCGATCCCAGCACAGCCGGGGTCCTGCTCGTCCTGATGTTCCTGGCGCCGCTCAACGCGCTCGACCAGGTCTTCGTCTCGATCTTCGCGGTGTTCTCCAAGCCGACCGCGATCTTCTTCCGCAAGTACCTGCTGACGCCCGCGCTGCAGCTCGGCGTGGTGATCCTCATCGCCGTCACCCACGGTTCGGTCGAGGCCCTCGCGCTCGGCTACGTGCTCAGCAGCGCGTTCGGCATCGGGATCTACGTCTGGCTCTTCTTCGGCGTGATGCGCGACCGGGGCATCACGTTCCGGCCGGGCCGGGACCGGATCATCTTTCCGTTCCGGGAGGTGTTCTCGTTCTCGGTGCCCACGATCACCACCGAGCTCGTCTACCTGGTCACCAACACGGGGAGTGTGATCATCCTCGGCCAGTACCACGGCACCAAGGCGGTGGCCGACTTCCGCGCCGTGCTGCCGGCCGCGCGGCTCAACCAGGTCGTCTACCAGACCTTCGTGACGATGTTCCTGCCGATGACCACGCGGCTGCACACCCGCGGCGACCACGACGGGGTCCGTGAGACCTACTGGCACAGCTCGCACTTCCAGGCCGTGGCGACGTTCCCGATCATGGTGATGACCACGGTGTTCGCGCGCGACACGACGGTCACGCTCTTCGGCCACCGGTACGCGAGCGCCTCGAGCGTGCTGCTGGCCCTCTCGATCGGCTACTACGTCAGCATCGCCCTGGGGTTCAACACCTATGTCCTGCAGGTGTACGGCCGGCTGAAGTTTCTCGTCTACTCCAACATCGGCGTCTGCTTCGTCAGCCTGGGACTGGCCTTCGCCCTCAGCCCGGCGTACGGCGCGAAGGGCGCCGCCATCGCCGGGGGCGCCACGATGGCGGCCCAGAACGTCGTGAACCAGATCGCACTCGTGCGAGCGATCGGTTGGGGTCCCGAGCCGATGCGTTGGATCCGCCCCTACCTGGTCGTGGCGGCCGGTCTGCTCGTGCTCGTCGCCATCCGGCTTGCCTTCGATCCTGGCTTCGTCGTCGCGGTCCTGGCGTCCGCGGTCGTCTCCCTGGGTCTCGTGCGTGCGACACGGGACGACCTCCAGCTGCTCTCTCTCTTCCCCGAGCTGAAGCGGATCTGGCCGCTGCGCCTGCTGCTGACCTGAGCCCGGCATTCAGACGCCGGGGTAGGCCGCGAGGTACGGTTGCTTGTTGTTCGTCCCGTTCTGCAGCTCGCCGGTGAAGTCACCACCGACCCACAACCTGTTTGCCGTCGAGGTCAAGCACCAGGCGCCCGGATAGGTCTTGTAGATCTTCGGGTTGAACCCCGGATCCGGCTGGCCGGTGGCCAGATCCACCGCAGCCACCACCGTGACCGGGACGGCGACCTGGGGCGTGGCCGTGCTGTAGATTGAGACGGCGAAGTGGCCGCCCAGGTAGACCCTGCCGTCGCCCGGCAACCAGACCGCTTGCACGTCGCCGTCGGCGTGGACGTACGGCCAAGGCTGCTCACCCGTGACCAGGTCGAAGGCGGCGAAATTGCCTCCGGCACCGGAGGCGCCGACGTAGGCGTTCGTGCCGTCGGTCTGGACGTCCCAGTAGGTGGCGCAGTCGCAGAAGCGCCGCGGCGCCCATGAAGTGAGTGCGTACGTCGTGAGGTCGATCGCTGCGATCGAGGCACGCGGCTGGCCGTCCACCTTCGTGAAGGTGCCGGTCATCAGCAGGGAGTCCGGAGTCAGGGCGAGGCCCATGACGTCCAGGTCCGTCGCGTGGTTGAACGTGGTGATGCGGGCGCCCGTCGTCGCGCTGACCGCGCCGATGCCCTTCCCCGCGACTCCGTCGACCGAGGTGAACGCGCCGCCCACGAAGACCGTGTCGCCGCTCACCACGAGGTCACGCACCATGCCGGCGGCCCGGCCGCTCCAGGGCGTGACCACGCTGTGGTCTGCGACGTCCACGGCGACCAGGTGCTTGCGGGTCTGACCGTTCACGGCGGTGAACGACCCTCCGGCGAAGAGCCGGCTGCCGTCGGACGAGAGGGCGAGCGCGCGGACGTCCTTGTTGGCCGGCAGCAGCCACAGGAGACTTCCCGACGTGGCGTCCACCGCGGCGATCCCGCCGATGCCGTCCAGCTTGCCGCCGAGGTACACGACACCGTCACGGCTCACGCTGCTGTGCACCGCGCCGGTGGGGTGCCAGGCCAAGGTGACCGGGTTCTCGGTGTAGGCCGCGTGGGCAGGTGCGGCCAGGCCGAGCACGGAGGCGGCCACGGTGGCAGCACTCGTCGTCAGGATGGCGAGTCGGCGAGTCCAGATCATCGGTAGGCCCCCACAAGGCTTGGCTCGGGTACGGGTCCTCAGAGAGCCGGGTAGGCGGCGAGGTAGGGCTTGTGGTTGTTCGCCCCGTTCTGCCTCTCGCCGGTGAAGTCGCCGCCGAACCACAGCTTCCCCGGCGTCGAGGCGAAGGTCCATGTCCCCGGGTAGACCTTGTAGATCTTCGGCGTCCAGTCGGGATCGATGCGGCCCGTGGAGATGAAGACCGCGGCCACGTTGCTGGCGCTGACCGTCTGGCCCTGGGCCCAGATCGATTGACCGAAGTGGCCACCGAGGTAGACCCGTCCGTCACCCGGCAGCCAGACCGCCTGGAAGTCGCCGTCGCCGGTGATCGCGGGCCACGGCTGGGAGCCGGTCACCAGGTTGAAGGCGCCCGAGCGGTTGCCGGAGGTTGCGACGTAGGCGTTGGTGCCGTCCGTCTGTACGTCCCAGTACTGGGTGCAGGTGCTGCACAACCGTGCCGGCGCCCACCCGGTCAGCGTGTTCGTGGACAAGTCGATGGCGGCCAGCGAGTTGCGGGTCGCCCCGTTGACGTGGGAGAAGGTGCCACTGATCAACAGGCGGCTGCCGGTCAGAGCCAGGCCGAGCACGTCGTTGTCGGCCGAGAACGTGAACGAGGCGACCCGGAGACCAGTGGTGACGTCGACGGCCCCCATCCCGCGCTGGGCGACCCCGTCGACGGACGTGATCTTGCCGGCGACGTAGAGGGTGCTGCCGCGCACGAGCAGGTCGCGGACCTGACCTGCCGCTCTGCCCTTCCAACCGCCCTTGCCGGTGGGAACCACGCTGTGATTGGCGACGTTGATGGCCGCCAGGTGCCGATGGGTCGCCCCGTCGACGGCCGAGAAGGACCCGCCCGCGAAGAGCCGGCTGCCGTCCTCGGACAAGGCGAGGGCGCGCACGTCGTTGTTGGCCGGGATCAGCCACAGGAGATTCCCGCTGGCCGCGTCGATCGCGGCGATGCCACCGGTGCCGTTGAGCTTGCCGCCGAGGTACACGACACCGTTGCCGCTGACGCTGCTGTGCACCGCCCCGGCCGGATGCCAGGGCAGCGAGATCGGCTCCTCGGTGTATGCCGCGTGCGCGGGCGCGGCAAGGCCGATCACGACGGCGATCGTCGTCGCGGCCGTGGCCAGGAACGGAACTCTGCGAGTCCAACCCATGTCGATCTCCCCCAGGATTCAACAGGTACGTCCGGAGCATAAGGATTCGAAGCGTCGGATGGCTCTGGTGCGAGCGCGATTACCCAATCTTGTGTACCGCGACGGATCCGAATGGGCCAGCGGCGTCGCCCTACTCGGGAGTGGAGGGGGATATCGACTCGTCGCGTTTGCGGGCGATCACCAGGAGCTTGTTGCCCCGACCCGCTCGCCGGAACACCGTTTCCAGCATCGGCCAGGTGAGTCGGAGCAGCCGGCCCTTGACGGATCGTCTCGCCGAGAATTCGCGCTGCATCTTCGCCCGGACCGACGTCTGTCGCTCCACATGGGTGACGTCGACACCCAATGGCCCGAGCAGCGCTCGCAGACCCCGTTCGGAGAGGTAGATCTTGTGCTCCCAGTAGTACATCGGTCCGGTCAGATCCGCCCTCCCTCTGGTCAGCCGGTACAGGCGGAGGAGGGCGGTGCGCACCGGGAAGTCGGCGTCAGGGGTCTCGAAGAACAACACGCCACCCGGCCGGAGCTTCGGGAGAACGGCCCGGAGGAAGTCGCCGGGGTCGTGGACGTGCTCGATGACGTCCCAGAAGGTCAACGCGTCCACGGACTCGTCCGGCACCACGTCGGCAACCTGGTCGGCTGAGACGACGTCGAGCCCACGGTGCCTGGCCTCCTCGATCGCTCGAGGAGACACGTCGCTCCCGATCGCGCGCATCCCGAGGCGGTCCGCGAACGCCACGAAGTTCCCGATGCCGCATCCCACGTCGAGGACCGATGCCAGTGTGCCGGCCGTGGGACGAGCCTTCTCGAGGAGCTCGCGATACCGGTCCTCGAACGACCTACGGACCAGGTCGTCGTTGTAGACGCCGAGCTTGTACGACTCCCACTGGTAGTGGCTCGCTGAGTCTGCAGAGTCGCGCTGGGTGTCGACGTAGAACTGGGTGCCGCAGGCGGAGCAAAGAAGCAGCCGGTACCGATGGGCCGTCAGGAGTCCGGTCTGGCTGACATCGGTGGTGCCGCAGGCAGGGCATGAACCGTCAGTGCCCTGGTCCGCCGGAGGCGTGTGTCCAGGGTCTGTCCGAGCGGCGGGGCGCTGTTTCATGTGCTGTTCTCCTCACGAGGATGCGACATTGTGACATGGCCGCGCGTGCCGTCGACCTCCTCGCACGAACCCGTTACCTCGAACGTCCCAAGACCCTGGCGAGCCGGGAGTGACGGACGTCGAGATACCGCCGCTGGGCCTTGATCGCCAGGACCCGGGTGCTGTTGCCGCGGTGGATCCCCACGCGTGGGACGGCGTACTCGTCTACCCGCTCGGGTCCTTCGGGGAGGGCGAAGGCGTGGCTGTAGCCGGCCCGGCGAGCCGCGCGACGTACGGACTCGTCGTGGAGACCGCGTGGGTAGGCGAGGAACGGCACCGGGGCGTGCAGCAGGTCCTCGAGGAACTCGCGGCTCCGGTGCAGGTCGTCTTCACAGGCGTTCTCGTCGAGCTCCGGGAGGTCATGGTGGGCCCAGCTGTGCGACTGGAGGCCGACGCCGAGGTCGCGCAGGTGCAGGACCTCGTCGACGGTGAGCGTGGTCAACTTCCACGGGGGAGGCGTGCGCACCCACCACGCGTCGAGGCCCTGCTCGGTGAGGGTCTGGGCCACCAGGAACACCGTCATCGGCAGGCCGTGGCGTCGTACGGCGGACAGCGCGTGCTCGAGTACCCCGGTGAAGCCGTCGTCGAACGTCAGCGCGGCCATCCCCCGGGGCAGCCGGCCTCTCCGGTCCAGGTGCCTGACCGCTTCGCCGAGCGGGACGACGGTGCGGTGCCGGGCCAGCCACGCCGCGTGGTCGTCGAACTCGGCCGGTCGCACGGCCAGCGGTGACTCCCACGCAGGATCCACGGAGTGGTAGCAGAGGATCGTCACGCTGGCTCCATCGGTCGTCGGCTCGGTGCGCTGGTCACCGTAGCCTCACGGGTCGGCGAAGCCGGGAAGGTTCTCTTCGAGGATCGCCCGGAACGGCGCCTCGGCGCCGAGCTGGCTGAGGACGCCGACCCCGCCGAGCCAGGTGCGATGGATCAGCAGATAGGCGGGCGGCAGGTTCAGCTTGAGGGCGACGGCGTACGTCGGCTCCCGGGGGTTGTTGATCCGCTGGAACTGGCCCTGCATCCAGGTCCGGGAGAAGCGGAAGCGTTCGACCAGTGTGGGCTCGACGAACGGCGAGAGATAGTCCAGGACGAGCTCGGGCTCCAGGGAGACACCGGGCTTGATGAAGCCCTCGGCGCGCAGCCCGGCGACCAGCTCGTCGGGCTCGCGGTCGCCGGCGATCCGGATCAGCCTTCCCATCGCCCGGGGCAGGCCGGCGTCGGGGAGACGGGCGACGGCACCGTAGTCGAGGACCCCGAGGCGACCGGGGCTGCCGTCGTCGTTCGGGATCACCCGGAAGTTGCCCGGATGCGGGTCTGCGTGGAGCATCCCGGTGCGCGAGGGTCCGGCGAACAGGAAGCGCACGAAGAGCTCACCGTAGTGGTCGCGCTCCTCCTGCGTGCCCTCGGCGATCACCTGCGCCAGCGAGGCCGGACTCTCGAGCCACTCGGTGACCAGCACCTGGTGGCCGACCGCCACCACGTCGGGCACCACGATGTCGGGGTCGTCGCGGAACGCCTCCGCGAAGGCGTGCTGCGCCTCCGCCTCGAGCGCGTAGTCGAGCTCGTCGGTCGCCCGGGCCTGGAGCTCCTCGACCAGCGGCTTGACCTCGATGCCCGGCACCAGCGGCCCGATCGTGCGGGCGAGCCGCGCCAGCTGGCGCAGGTCGGAGCGCAGGGCCTCGCCGGCGCCGGGGTACTGCACCTTGACCGCGACCTCGCGCCCGTCGCGCCAACGGCCCTGATGGACCTGCCCGATGCTGGCGGCGGCCGTCGGCCCCCCGTCGAGCCAGACCAGGTCGCCCCTCCAGTCGGCTCCGAGGTCGGCCTCGATCTGGTCGCGCACGGTCTGGGTCGGCATCGGGGGAGCGGAGTCCTGGAGCCGGGTCAGCTCTCTGCGGTACGGCGCGACCAGCTCGTCGGGGAGCGCGGCCTCCAGCACCGACATGGCCTGGCCGAACTTCATCGCGCCGCCCTTGAGCTCGCCCAGGGTGCGGAACAGCTGCTCGGCCGTCCGCTGCTGGATCTCGCTCATCACGGCCTCGGCCGACCGGCCCCCGAGGCGCTTGCCGAGCCCGAGCGCGTTGCGACCGGCGTACCCCAGCGGCAGCGCCGCCAGCCGCGCAGTGCGCGCGACAGCCTTGCGAGGCAGTTCGGACATGTGGTCATTCTCCCCGACGGCCGAAGCGCCCCCGGGGACCGTCGGCCACACCCGGTCCTCCGGCTACGGCAGGCTGAACCGGGTGAACCCCTGCTGCGGGAGGTTGTTGATCTCGGTGAACACGCCACCGGCGTACACGAGGCTGCCCGTGGCCGCCATCGCGAACACGCCCATTCCGCTGTTGGCCCGCGGGTTCCAGGACTGCAGGGCGCCTGTCGAGCGGGTCAGGGCGAGCAGCCGGGCGCGGGGCGCCAGGACGGTCGGACAGTGGAACCCTCCCTGTGGACCGGGGCTGATGCCGACGCAGACGTTGTGGAAGTGGCCGCCGACCAAGAGGGCGCCGTGGTACTCCGCCAGCGCCTGCACACCGCCGTCGGTCTGCACGCCCCAGAGGTTGCGCCCCTTGAGGCCGTAGGCCGCGATCCCGCCGCCCGTTCCATTGCCTCCGACGTAGACGGCGTGTCGCGTGGCGATGACCTTCCACACCGAATAGATCGGATGGCGCTTCCACGTCTGCACCTTGCCGGTGCGACCGCCGGAGAGCTTGGCCAGGTGGGCGTTGGGCTTGTTGTTGATGGTGCCGAACTCGCCGCCGAGGTACACGAAGTTCCCGTGCCGGGAGACCGCGATGCTCCGGACGGTGCTGTTGGCCCTCGGCCGCCAGGTGGAGACCAGGTGCCTCGAGGAGTCGAGGGCAGCGAGGTGGATGCGGCTCTCGTGCTTGACCTGCGTGAACTCACCCCCGAGGTACACCCGACGCCCGTTGGTGGCGATCGCCAGCACCGCGCCGTTGGTGTCCGCACGGAACTTGGACACGGCGCCGCGCCTCGTGGCCGCGACCGCGCCGACGTTGTGACGGTGTTCTCCCGAGAGCCGCGTGAAGCTGCCGCCGACGTAGATCCGGCGACCGTTCGGTGAGACGGCCAGCGCGTTGACGATGCCGTTGGCACTCGGTCGCCAGTGCCGCAGTGCACCGGTGTCGACCCGGAACGCGGCCAGGTGAGAGCGTGCGGTCTCCCGGGTCCCCGCGGGTGCCCCCGCGGGGCGGACGGCGGTGAAGTCACCGCCGATGTAGACGGTGTTGCCCACGACGGCGACCGCCAGCACTCGGCCGTTCGTCTGGTACGTCGGGTCCGCCGCCTTGCTCAGCCGTGGACTCTGAGCGTGGGCCGTGTCCAGCCACGCCATCCCACCGAGTGGAGTCAGGACCATCGCCATCGTCAAGAGCGCGCGCAACTGAACCCGCATCGTTTCCCCCGTATTCGTCGTGCCTATGGTGACCATGCATGCTGACACGCGGGATGCTGCATGCGCCATCGCCCTAACGGGCGGGGCGGCGCCCGTCCGTTGGGGCGGCGGCGGGATCCCAGGCACCCGGGGCCGACCTCTGCACCGAGGTCAGGGCGTGCGACCTCAGGGCCTCGTCACTGCACCGAGGGCATGGGCTTGAACCGGCGTACCTCCTGGGGCCAGCCGCAGGCCTCCGCGATCTTGCCGGCCCACATCCGGGCGGTCTCCGCATCGGGGACGTCGACCACGGTGAGTCCGCCGAGGTACTCCTTGGTCTCGACGAACGGCCCGTCGGTGAAGGTCAGCGTGCCGCTGGTGGCGTCGGCGCTGAAGGCCTCCTCGACCTCCTCGTCCAGCCCGCCGGCGAACACATACGCGCCGGCCGCCTTGATCTCGTTCACGACCGCCATGGCGAGCGGCCCGCGACCGCGGAACCACTCCTCGGTGTGGTCGCCCACCCACTGCTGGTTGAAGTAGATGAGGTACTGGGTCATGCCTGCTCCTTCGTCCGGGACGGCTCCTGCGGCCACCCTGCACCTTCTCCACGAACGGCGACAGCAGGATTCGACACTCGTCAGGCGGTCTCGGGGAACCTGATGCCGGTGTTGGCGTGACAGCGGTAGCCGAAGGGGTTCTTCGCCAGGTACTGCTGGTGGTAGTTGGGAATCAACGTAGTCCGCCGATCGTTGAACCTGACGTGACCAAGGTTCTCATCTACGCGCGTCTCTCCGTCTCGACGGAGGAGTCCGTCTCCATCGCCCGCCAGATCGAGGCATGCCAGCAGTACGCGGCGTCCCGTGGCTGGGAAGTGATCGGCGACCCATTCACCGACGACGGCGTGTCCGCCAGCAAGGTCAAGCCCGAGGCTCGGCCGGGCTGGCGCTCGCTGCTCGCGGCGGTCGAGCAGGAGAAGCCGCACGCGGTGATCGTG
>JAICHQ010000106.1 GCA_025924815.1 Nocardioides sp. | reverse complement strand
CTGGTTCAAACCCGGTATCGCCCACCAGCATCACCGCAGGTCAGAGGCTGGTTTCCAGATTGGAGACCGGCCTCGTGCCATGTACATGCCAGATGACGCCGGTCTCAATCGAGAGGACCGACGTCATGTCCGCACAACCGATCGAACTCCCCCGCCGGGCCGCTGCACCCTGCCCGTCGTGGTGCGACATGCCCACGGGACACTCCTACTTCAGTGAGGACGGGGTGGCGCACACGGTGAGCCGTCACCACGGCGTGGAGGTGGCGCGTCTCGCCGAGCACTCCGTGAACATCACGGCCACGCGTGTGTCGAGTAGCGACGATTCCCCCACTGAGACCGTCGAGCGGCCTCTGATCGACGTCGGCTTCTTCGACGGCACCTTCGGCCTTGGGCAGTACGTCGACGACCTGGCCGCCGCAGAGGCCCGCGAGCTGGCGCACTTCATCCATGGCGCGCTTGGCAAGGCCGCCAACCGGCTCGACCAGGAGGAGGCGCGGCGATGAGCGGAACTACAGGATCCGTCCTCCGCGCCGTCAGGCAGGCGATGGGGCTCACCCAGCCGCAAGCAGCCGAGCAGTTCAAGCTGTCGAGAGACACCGGGAGCACTACCAGCAGGACTCGTAGCCCGGGGAATGCCGACGGATGCGGTGGGTACTGACTCGTGGTCGGCACACATCGGGGGATGAGCCGACAGATGGCCCGCCTGGCCGCCCTTTACCGGACGACTCAGGGAGCCAGCGTGGCCTCGATGCCCCGGCTCTTCCGAGATGCCGGGGCATCGTCATGCGAGGGTTGCCGGAGCAGCTACCCCCCAGTTGGTCTAGTCCACCCATGGTGCGCTCGTAACGAAGATCTCGACGCATCGTTGCGTGGTCGTCGCTCCCGCTGGGCTCCTGTCCCGTTGCATCAGCGGGAGCGACCCAAGGTGCAGTCTGTGTCCGGGGGGCCGGCCCCCGCGCTGGCTTGTTTCAACCTCCGTGTCAGAGGTGAGCGCCCTGCGAGAGACGTGCAACAGGGCGCTCGTGCCCGGGCGCTGGGGGGCATGCCCGGACCCTCGCGATCAGGATCAAGCTCATCGAGCCGGGGGGTCTTTGGCCCGAGTTGACCACCGATGCGAACGTTCAGCCTATCCATGGGGCGCTGCTGAGCACCTGCGGGGATGCCGGACGCGACGACGCCCCGGACTCTAACGGCGCCCCGCGGCCGGCATCACGTCCATAGGAGGGGGTGGTGGCCGCAGGGGCGCCGCGCCCGCCAAGGGGGGATGGGGCGCTGATGGTGGGACGACGGTGAGCCAGCTACGTGACGCGATACCTCGGCACCCGATATGCCGACACTTGGGCGCGATAGCGGCAGCTCGGCCGCGACGTGATACCTGGTTCCGGCGACCAGACTTGTCGTACCCGTGAGCGTGAACGGGCCGCCGAGCACCAACCGGAATACGAGCTCGAGCTTGGTTGCCGTTGAGCCTGAACATGAAGGTTCGCGTTGGTGTTGTAGGTGTCTCGGTCAAGGATGGTATGGCTACCCGTCGCGACCGAACTCGGATCGATGATCGCCTCGAGGGTGAGCGAGGTTGCGTTCATCCAGGAGCCGTAAGGGAGACCTGCGCCTGTTGGCTGGTCCCGTTGAACGTGACCGCGGTGTCGCTGTCGCCGGTCACGAGGCCGGTTGCGCCGAGCGTCGGGGACCCGACGTAGGTGCCATTGCAGCTGTTCCCCGACCAGTCGGTCAAGTCGTTGTGCGTTCCGTTGTGTGGGGTCAACCGGCCGACTGGGCGCGGGTCGCTGGGGCTCGTGAGGTCTGTGATTCCTCGGACGGAGGGGCGGGAATCGGCTTATCGTCACTGCATGGCTTCGAAGCGACTCGACATGGGCCCTTGGGACTACATCGTCGGCGGAGTGGGCTTCGCGTTCCTGACAGGCCTCTTCGTGATCATGGGCGTGGTGTTCCTCGCCTGGATCGCGACTGTGCTCGCGGCGATCTGGCTGATGACCGGCACCGTGGCCCAAGGTGTCCGCGTCGGGATGCGGGCGCATCGAGACGACCGACTCATCGCGCAGCACGCCGACGAGCTGGTCTAGGGTCGCGCGGGCCACGCGGGATCTGCTCACTCGGGGGGATGGTTGTTGCCATCGGGTGCCCGTCGTGCCGGGGACGAGTCGTGACGCCGTTGGCCCGAGCCCACGCCTGCGCGGCACGGTTGCGGCGGTTGTGCGCATGGGTGCCCTTCCCGAGGCGGTCGGCGCCGGCTCGAGGTGGGACAGGGCCTGCCGGTCGGCGAAGATCGCAGCGGAGGCCGTGGTCTGCCAGATCGGATGGTCGGGGTCGAGGAGCTCGGGTGGCACGTTGTAGCCGTCGACTCGGGACTGACCGGCGCGACCAGCGCCTGACGCGCGCCACCGTGCCGCGGTGTGCGCGGCTGTACGGCTTCGCGGCATTCCGCATGGCAGGCATCGGGCTATCCCCTTAGTGATATGCCGCTCACTGGCGTCGTGGGCGCCCACAGGGCTATCTCACGTGTGGTGTACGCATGGCGTTGCCGCGTTGGGCTCATCCCAGGGCACCGGCCTCGAGTCAGGTCGCCGCTCATGCGTGGCCCTGGAGGTCGTCGGCGAGGCACTCCCCGCGTCGCCATGCCTTGCGCTGCACGGTGAGCAGGCTCGGCCACTTGCTCACGACCTGGCAGGCGTGGCCGCGTCCGTAGGCGCAGTGGCCGGAGGTGCAGTCGGTGCCGGTCTTCGGTCCGCGCCGGCCGTCGAGATGGCCTCGGAGCTCAGCGCGGGCGGTCAGCTGGTCGGGGCGCGGAGCGGCGCCGTTTCCGATGGCGTCGACGGCCCGGCTGCCGGCTTCGTACTTCTCGAGCACGCTCACCACGTGGTCGGCGACGGCCGCGGCGAGCTTCCCGGCATCATCATCATCATCGGTGAGACGACGCCCGTGCTTGGGGAGGTCCTCGTCGGGGTACGTGTCGGCAACCGAGCCGTGACCTCATCGGCTTACCCCATCGACATATCGGAGTAACCATGGGCTTCCTGTTGTGGATCGCTGCCGTCATCCTCGTCATCGCCGGCATCGTCACCCTGCTCAACGGCAGCGTCATCCTCGGCATCGTGCTGATCATCGTCGGCCTGGCCGTCGGGCCGGGCGGATGGAGCATCTTCAACCGCAAGTAGGGAACCGACCATTTTCCGGGGGCCGCCCTGTCAGGCCCAGGGCGGCACTCGGAGGCCGCGTGTGGAGCCCTCGTGCCGTTCCCCGCAGATCGCACACGTGAGCGGCCGCCCGACGAGATCCTTCGGGTCCCAGCCCTCCGGCTCGACCTCCACCCCCGTCGACGCCCACAGCCCGCTGTTCGGGCACCTGACCTGTACCTCCGCCACCGCTCCCCCTCACGATCCGTCCCCACCTTGTCCGTACCCAAGCCGGCGCCGGTCGACACCGTCGAGCGCCGGTGGTGGAACGGTCAACCAGGATCGACAGCGCGGACTCGGGCGCCTACCGTGAGTTCCGACCCCCGAACTCGGACGCGCCCCGCGCTCACGCAGCCGCGGGGCGCTCCATGCGGCCCCATCTGCCGCGCGTGCGCATGAATCGGTCGACTTCGGGAAACGGGCGTTCAACCGCTCCGGCAGGCCGGGGGCCACGAGTTGAGCGGCGAGGCCCGGCGGTCGCCAGTTGGAGTGGCGACCGCGGGCCGACCACTCGCCCACGCACGCCGGCGGCTGAATACGTCCCGATGGGTGATCCCGTCCGGGCCTGAGGCCGTTAGCGTCGAGACCGCGGGAGCTCGCCACGAACCGGCGTCCCGTGGGGTGAGGGCCCGACACCACACGGGGCGTCGCCGGGCACTGCGCACTCGGGCCGGCTCACCGCGCGAACTCACCGATGAAGGTGTGGTACCGGCCGGAATCGCGGTTACGCTGGAGAGGTCCCCGATTTCTAGGGCAAGGGGACGTGCGCCCCGCGGCAGCCCCATGACGCCGTGGGGCGCACACCTGCCCAACGACCGCGCCCGCCCGGGGCTACGTCATCGGGATCGGCCGGATCCACGTCACGAGCCGGGTAAAGCCCGGTCTAGAGGGTGGCGCCCTACACCCATGCTGGGCGCCGCCCTGCGGCGCCGGGCCCGTGTCCCGCGCCGCAGGGCACCTGGAATGAACCGTCGGTCGGCTCCGTTGTGCGATGCATGGCGACCATCGGACTCATCGGAAGCGGGCACATCGGCGGCACGGTGGCACGGCTGGCGGTCGACGCCGGCCACGACGTCGTGCTCAGCAACAGTCGAGGCCCCGAGACGCTCCAGGGCCTCGTTCGCGAGCTCGGCGAGCGGGCGCGAGCCGGCACCATCCAGGAGGCCGCGCGGGCCGACATCGTCGTGCTGAGCATCCCGCTCAAGAACGTCGGCGACATACCGGCTGACCTGGTGCGCGACAAGATCGTCATCGACACCTCGAACTACTACCCCCACCGAGACGGCCAGATCGCCGCCCTCGACGACGGCTCCACGACGACCAGCGAGCTGGTGCAGTCGCGCCTCCCGGGCAGCCTCCTCGTGAAGGGCTTCAACAACATCAACTTCCTCCACCTAGGCTCGCTCCAGCGACCTTCGGGAAGCCCGGAGCGCTCGGTGCTGCCGATCGCCGGCGACGACGCGAGCGCCAAACGACAGGTCGCCGACGTCTTCGACAGCCTCGGCTACGACGCCTACGACACCGGCCCACTCGCGGACAGCTGGCGCTTCGACGTCGGCACCCCGGCGTACGGCGCGCCCTACAACGCCGACACGAGCGGCAGCTACCCACCGCCGCCCGACAGTGGACGGCAGGTCACTGCCGAGCGGCTGCGCGAGGCGTTGGACTCCGCACAGCGCTGAACGCTCACGGGTCGGTCAGACCTCCTCGACGTCGGTGTCCTCCCCGTGGGTGCCGGGCCGCGGCGCCCACGGCAGCTCCTTCGCCGGGCGTACGACGATCAGCCGGTCGCCCCGGGCCAGCTGGGTGACGGTGGGGTCGAAGTAGCGGTAGACGCTCTCATCGCGGACCACCGCGATCACCTGGTCGGGCAGCGACTGAGGCGGCTGACCGACCTCACTGACCAGCAGATCGCGCTCGGCGACCTCGAGTCCCTCGCCGTAGGTCAGCAGATCCTCCATCACGGTGCCCAGGGTCGGCGACAGCGACGAGAGGCCGAGCAGGCGGCCGACCGCGTCGGACGAGGTGATCACCGAGTTGGCGCCGGACTGCTTCATCAGGGGGGCGTTCTCGTGCTCGCGCACCGCGGCGACGATGTAGGCGTTGGCGTTGAGCTGCCGGACCGTCAGGCACGACAGCACGTTGGAGTCGTCGCGGTCGGTGGTGATGATGACCTGAGTGGCGTCCTCGACACCGGCACGCTGGAGCACCCCGCTGCGGGTCGCGTCGCCGGTCACCACGGCCAGGCCGTCGGCGTGGGCGTCCGAGACCGCCGCGCCGCCCTTGTCGACCACGATGATGTTCTCGCGCCGGACGCCGTTGTTCACCAGGGTGACGGCGGCGCTTCGGCCCTTGGTGCCGTACCCGACGATCACGACGGGGTTGCTCATGTGTCTCCTCCAGCGAGCGATGCGGAACATGCGACGGCCCTGGGTGGCCAGCACCTCCAGGGTGGTGCCGATCAGCAGCACCAGGAAGGCGATGCGCAGCGGTGTGATCACGAACGCGTTGACCAGCCGCGCGCTCGGCGAGAACGGCGCGATGTCGCCGTAGCCGGTCGTGCTGAGCGTGACGGTCGTGTAGTACAGCGCGTCGACGAGGTTGATGTGAAAGTACGGGGGGTCGTTGCTGTCCCGGTAGCCCGACCGGTCGACCCATACCAGCAGGACCGTCACCGCAATGATGGCGAGACCGAGGAGCAGTCGCAGCCCCAGGGACCACCACGGCGACCGCACCGTCTCCGGTAGGACGACGTACCCGTGACGGGACTGCTCGTGACGCTCCTGGTCGTCGGGCACCCGCCGAATCTAGTCCACGCCCTCCCCCGGTCCGCGGGACCTGGCCCGGGCGGTTCGTTCCTGCGGGAAGACGGTGTCGACCGACGCGTTGAGGGCCGCCCCGACCAGGACCGCCAGGGACAGCAGGTAGAGCCACAGCAGGACCGCGATCGGAGCCGCAAGCGGGCCGTAGATCGACTTGGAGTCGGCCGCGGTAACCGTCAGGAACTCGCGCAGCAGGAAGCTGCCGAGCAGCCAGACCCCGAGGGCGAAGGCCGCCCCCGGCAGGTTGACCCGCCAGGCGGTCCGCACCGGGATGGACACGTGGTAGAGCGTGGCCAGGAAGAAGATCGACGCGATCAGGACCGCCGGCCAGTAGAAGCTCACCAGGAAGTCGGCCCGGTCGGGCAGCCATTGATGGATCAGCCGCGGGCCGGCCACCGCCAGCGGCAGCGCGACGACCCCGGTCACGATCGCCAGCAGGTAGAGACTGAAGGACATGGCACGGGTCTTGACGATCCCGCGGTGCCCGCCCAGCCCGTGCATGATCGTGATGGTGTCGACGAACACGTGCATCGCGCGCGATCCCGACCACAGCGACAGCACGAACCCGACCGAGATCACGTCGAACCGGCCGCCGCGCAGCACGTCGTCGATCGTCGGCTGGATCACCCGGTCGACGGCCGAGTCGGTGAGGAAACGCGAGGCGAGATCGAGGATCGCGTGCCGGACGTGGTCCACCTGGTCCGGGCTGAACGACTCGGTGACGTAGCCGATGGCACCGGCGAGGGCGAAGATCAGGGGCGGCACCGACAACACGGTGAAGAAGGCCGCCTCGGCGGCCAGTCCGGTCACCCGGTACCTCATCGAGGAGCCGACCGTGGAGACCGCGAGCCGCCAGGTCATGTCCCGGGCGTGAAGGGCCCAGCCCGGCCCGGCGGATCCCGTGCGGCCCGCGGCTCCCGCGGGCCGCGGCGGCTCGGGAACCGGCATGGTGTCTACGGTAACCACATGAGCAGCCACAACCGGGCATCCGCGAACCAGCCCCCGCCGCTCGCCGGTCACAACGTCGTGACCTCCGACTTGGCGTTGGTCGAGGCCGTCACCCGACATGCCGGCGCGGACGTCGTCGACGACCTGATGGCGCTGGGCGAGATGGCCGGAACGGCCGAGGCGCGCGAGCACGGGCGCCTGGCCAACCGCCACGAGCCCGAGCTCGCGACGTACGACCGCTACGGCAACCGGATCGACGAGGTCATCTTCCATCCGTCGTGGCACTGGCTGATGGAGCGCGCGGTCGGGCACGGCCTGCAGGCGGCGCCCTGGGTCCAGCAGGCGGAGGGGGCGACGACCGCGCACGTACGCCGCGCCGCCGGGTTCATGGCGTGGTCGCACACCGACCCCTCCCACGGCTGCCCGATCTCGATGACCTACGCCGCCGTCCCCGCGCTGCGCGCCGACGAGACGCTGGCCAAGGAGTGGACTCCGGCGCTGGCGGCCACGGCGTACGACCCCGGGATCCGGCCGGTCGCCCAGAAGCGTGGTGCGCTCGCGGGGATGGGGATGACCGAGAAGCAGGGCGGCTCCGACGTCCGCGCCAACGTCACCCGGGCACGCCCGAGCTCGGTCGAGGGCGAGTACACCCTGCACGGGCACAAGTGATTCACCTCCGCACCCATGAACGACGTCTTCCTCATGCTGGCCCAGGCGCCCGATGGCCTGACCTGCTTCGTCGTGCCGCGAGCCCTCTCCGACGCCGGCCGCAACCCCTTCGACATCGTGCGCCTGAAGGACAAGCTGGGGAACCGCGCCAACGCCTCCGCCGAGCTGGAGCTCGACGGCACCCTCGGAATGAGGCTCGGCGAGGAAGGGCGCGGGATCCGCACCATCATCGAGATGGTGGCGGCGACCCGGCTGGACTGCGTGCTGGGCTCGACCGCCCTGATGCGGCACACCCTGAACGAGGCCGCCTGGCACGTCGGGCACCGCTCGGCGTTCGGCGGGACCCTGGCCGACAAGCCCCTGATGCAGAACGTCATCGCCGACCTGGCGGTGGAGGCGGAAGCGGCCACAGCTCTGGCGATCCGCCTCGCGGCGGCCGTCGACGCGGCCGACGACCCGCACGAGGCGGCGCTGCGCCGGATTGCGCTGCCGCTGGCGAAGTTCTGGGTCTGCAAGCGCGCGCCCGGGTTCGTGGCGGAGGCCCTGGAGTGCCTGGGCGGGAACGGGTACGTCGAGGACTCCGGCCTCCCCCTGCGCTACCGCGAGGCGCCGGTCAACTCGGTCTGGGAGGGCTCCGGCAACGTCAACGCCCTCGACGTCCTCCGCGCCCTCGCCCGGGAGCCGGAGGCGCTGAGCGCCTGGATCACCGAGGTCGGTCGCGCACGCGGCGGCGACGAGCGACTGGATCGCGCCGTCGACGACACCCTCGCCCTGCTCGGCGACACCGGCTCCCTCGAGGTCGGCGCCCGCCGGCTGGCGGGCCGGATGGCGGCCTGCCTGCAGGGGGCGCTCCTGGTGCGGTTCGCTCCGGCCGAGGTGGCCGACGCGTTCTGCGGCTCGCGGCTGGGCACGTCGTACGACGGGACCTACGGTGCTCTCACCTCGCCGGCCGCCGACCTGCGCGCGATCATGGGCCGGGCGACGCCGGTCGTGCCCTGAGCGACGGCTACTTCAGGTCCAACCCGGGGTAGAGCGGGTGGGCGTCCAGCAGCTCGGCGCTGGCGGACTTGACGCGGTCGGCGACCCCGTCGGCCAGCACGTAGGACGCCTTCGACGGGTCACCGGACTTCGTGGTGCCGGGCTGGGTGTTCGACAGGACCTCGATCATCAGCTCGGCGACCTTGTCGAACTCGTGGGCGCCGAAGCCGCGCGTGGTCAGGGCGGGCGTCCCGAGCCGGACGCCGGAGGTGTACCAGGCGCCGTTGGGGTCGGCCGGCACCGAGTTGCGGTTGGTGACCACGCCGGCGTCGAGGAGCGCCGACTCCGCCTGGCGTCCGGTCAGCCCGAACGACGACACGTCGAGCAGGACGATGTGGTTGTCCGTGCCGCCGGTGACCAACGTGGCGCCACGGGTCAGGAAGCCCTCGGCCAGCGACTTGGCGTTGTCGGCGATCCGCTGGGCGTAGGTCCGGAACGCCGGCTGTCGGGCCTCGGCCAAGGCGACGGCCTTCGCGGCCATGATGTGCGAGTGTGGTCCGCCGAGCACCTTCGGGCAGCCGCGGTCGCCGTCGGCCGCGAACTCCTCCTGCGCCAGCACCAGTCCGCCGCGCGGCCCGCGAAGCGACTTGTGCGTCGTCGTGGTCACGACG
>JAICHQ010000105.1 GCA_025924815.1 Nocardioides sp. | reverse complement strand
GCGGGCGGCTTGACCCCGGGGGCGCCCCCGCCCCGGGGGGGGGCCCGCCCGGTCGAGTGATCCTCAGCGAGTGGGTGTGTCAGCCGGAAGGGTCGACGATGGTCGCTCCGGCGGGAACGCATCGCGCATGCGTGCGTCACAGCGGGGGTCGGCGACGGCGCAGCACGAGGTCATCCTCACCCTGCCGGTGACCGACCCGACCACGAGCAGGACGACGAAGACCGCCACCGGAACTGCGAACACCCATGCCATGGCACACCTCTCGCACCGCTCAACATCAGCGTAGGTCTCGTACCCAACCCTTCGGGCGAAGGCACAGGCAGCGCGCCGGGACACTCCCGTGGGAGGGGCGCCTACACTGCTGGGGTGCCCCACCGGCGTCAACTCCGACGGTTCAGGTCCGCCGATGTCAAGTCACGACCGCTCGTCGCTCCTGTCACGTAGCCAGGACTGCGAGACGACTTGGCCACATTCGACAACGTGGCGGCCGCGATCTCTGCTGCCGCCCGCGCCGTGCACCATCCCGAGAGCCTCGACGACGTGCTGCTCGCCATCGCCACCACCGCCCGAGACTCGCTGCCGGGCTTCGACCTGGTCGGGATCTCCACGGTCGACCGCAAGGGCACGGTCGTCACGCGTGCCGTGACGGACGCGTTGGTCTACGAGCTCGACCAGCTGCAGTACAGCCAGGGCGAGGGCCCGTGCCTCGACGCGATGGGTGAGTCCCGCAAGGTCCTCGCACCGCGACCGCGAAGCGAACAGCGGTGGCCACGCTACGTCCCGGTGGCTCTGAAGACCGGGTTGAGGTCCCAGATGGCCATCCAGCTGGGCCTGGACGACATGGGCACGCTGGGCGGCCTCAACATGTACTCGACGACCCACGACGACATCGACGAGGACGCGCCGGCACTGGCCGAGCTGTTCGCCGCGCACGCTGCGATCGCGTTGGGGAGCGCTCGAGAGATCGAGACCCTCAACACGGCCCTGCACACCAGGAAGGTGATCGGTCAGGCGCTGGGCATCCTCATGGAGCGTTACCAGCTCACGGAGGATCGCGCGTTCGCCTTTCTGCTCCGTGCCTCCAGCACCAGCAACACGAAGCTGAACGTGGTAGCCCAGGAGATCGTCCTCGAAGCGAACATCATGCACCGGGGCGACGGGGAGGGTAGCTCGTCGGCCTGACGGGCCGAAAACCCGGCGCGCCGAGCGGACCGGTGCGTCAGACTGCCCGCCGTGGAGGAGCAGTGGACCGATCCGGAGTGGTTGGCGAGCGCGGTGGCCTGGATCGACGACCGGCTCGCAGCAGCCGCGCGCAGGCGTACCGGTGAGCCCGACCAGGGCCACGTGCGCCCGTGGGCGACGGTGCTCCGCGTGCCGACCGAGACCGGTTCCGTGTGGTTCAAGGCGAACGCACCCGAGCTGCGCCACGAGGCTATGGTCACGCTCCTGCTCTCGCGCCGGGTCCCCGACCGTGTGCCTCCGCTGATCGCCGACGACCCCGACCGGGGATGGATGCTGATGGCCGACGGAGGTCGTCGGCTGCGCGAGCTGGTGGCCGAGGAGCGCGACCTGTCGCGATGGGACGACGTGGTCGAGGGTGCGGCCGACATCGCGCGGGCGATGGAGCCGGACGTCGACGAGCTCCTCGCGGCCGGCGTCCCCGACGCTCGCCTCGCGACCCTCCCCGACCGGTACGCCGCGCTGGTGGCGATGGACGGGATGGAGGGGCGATTCCGCGACGCCGTCCCGCGGGTGCGCGAGATGGCCGAGGAGCTGGCGACGTACGGCGTGACGGAGACCCTGCAGCACGACGACCTCCACGACGGTCAGGTCTTCGTGCGCGACGACCGTCAGCTGATCCTCGACTGGGGAGACGCCGTCATCTCCCACCCCTTCTTCACGCTCTCGGTCACGCTGGAGGGGGTGGTCGCGTGGGGCCTCGACGACATGGAGAACGCCGTCGACATCGAGCCGCTGATCGACCGCTACCTCCGGCGCTACGAACCCGATCGCCCGGAGCTGCGCGACGCCTTCCCGCTCGCTCTGCGCCTGGGGTGGGCCTGCCGTGCGGTCAACAGCACGACCCTCGAGGACCCGGAGAGCACCCGGACCAGGTTGCGGATGTTCCTCGACGGCAAGGCCTGAGACGCAGGTCGCGTTTCGGCAGCCCCTGAGCGGGCACGAACCGGGCGTGAGGACACGACACATCGGCAACGACTCGGTCGGGCGCACCGAGGTCGGCGCGATCGGCCTCGGTCTGATGACCTTCGACCAGACCGGCACCCAGCCGCGCGAGCAGCTGGCCGCCACGGTGCGGGCCGCGCTCGACGCGGGCATCACCCTCTTCGACACCGCCGACGCCTACGGCCCCGGCGATGACCTCGGTGCCGGCGCCCAAGGCGAGAACGAAATGCTCATCGCCGGGCTCCTCGACGAGCTCGGCGTCCGCGACCGCGTGCTGCTCGCGACCAAGGGTGGCCACGTGCGCACCGATGAGGGCCTCTGGGAGGTCGACAGCAGGCCGGAGCACCTCCGTCGTGCCGTCGACGACAGCCTGGGACGGCTGGGTGTCGAGCAGATCGCGCTCTGGCAGCACCATCGGCCCGACCCGGACGTTGCCTACGAGGACGTCGTCGGCACCCTCCAGGAGATCCACGCGACCGGCAAGGTGCGGATGGTCGGCCTGTCCAACGCCGACGTGGACCAGATCCGGCTGGCACACAAGGTGCTCGGCCACGCACTGGTCAGCGTGCAGAACCAGTTCTCCCCCGCGTTCCGGAGCAGCCGGCCCGAGATCCACCTCTGCGAGGAGCTGGGTCTCGCCTTCCTGCCGTGGAGTCCGCTCGGCGGCCTGTCCGACGCCAAGGAGCTGGCCGAGAAGCACCCGGCCTTCGCCGGGGTCGCGGACCGGCGAGGCGTGAGCGCCCAGCAGGTGGCGCTGGCGTGGGAGCTGGCCCAGTCACCGGTCGTCATCCCGATCCCCGGTGCCAAGCGACCCGCGTCGGTCATCGACTCGGCGGCCGCCGCCGACCTCGAGCTGACCGACGAGGAGATCGCCGAGCTCGACGCCGACGGCTGACGTCGGACATGGGTCAGGACAGGTCGTGGTTCTCGCAGTGCAGCCCCATCCGCATGCCGTTGGCGCCGTACTTGTGCGGCACGGGTGCGGTGAAGTGATAGCCGGCGAAGTGCGCCTGCTGGGCAGGGGTGGTGTGGGCGGGTACGGCCGGCGCCGAGGTCGCCGACGCGACGTACGACGAGGACACGAGTACCCCGCCGAGCGCCACCGCACCGAGAGCGGACGTGATCCGGGTGAGTGTCATGGTGAGCCTCCTCCGGACGTGGTGCTCCCACGGTAGGCCTCGAGAGCCCGCTGGGGTAGCCGCCCGCCCCGGTCCGGTCAACCGACCGCGATCTCGGCGATCCACTCGGCGACGCGGGCCGGCTCGTGTCGGAGCGCCGCCTCGTGGGCGGCGACCTCGGTCATCGAGATGCCGGGCACCCGGGACTCGTACCAACCGCCGCACGGCTCGAGCCGCTCACGCTCCATGAACGCGAGCTTGCGCTCGCGGATGGCGTCCGGTGCCGCCGGGGCGAAGACCAGGAACGTGTTGGTGTGCGGAGGGTCGGGGCTCACGGTCAGCCCCCGCTGGGTCAGCTCGGCGGCCAGCGACCGAGCCCACGCGACGTACTCCCCCATCCGGGGCAGACGCTCCTTGAGGCCGGCGAGCGCGGAGACGGCGTACGGCGTGAGGTGGAACAGGGTGCCGCCCATCCGGCGCCGCCACGTGCGCGCCTCGTCGACGACGTCCACGGGGCCGACCAGGGCGGCTCCGGCGAGAGCCTCGAGGCCCTTGTAGAACGAGACGTACAGAGTGTCGACGAGGTCGGCGATCTCGCTCAGCTCCTTGCCCCAGTAGGGCTGCGACTCCCAGATGCGGGCCCCGTCGGCGTGCAGGGGTACGCCGAGCTCGCGGGCCGTCGTGGACAGCGCCGTGAGGTCGTCCCACGACGGGAGCAGGCAGCCGGCGTCGCGCAACGGCAGCTCGACCAAGGCGGCACCGAGCCCCGGGGACAGTCGCCGCAGGTCGTCCGCCGTGGGGGTCACGAACCCTTCGGTGAGGTGCTCGAACTCGAACCCGTGCAGACGCCGGGGCCCGTCCTCCTCGTGCTTGAGCAGGTGGGACACGTCGGGGATCGCCACCCGGGTCGACCCGCGGCGGTCGCACCACACCCGCAGGGCGGCCTGCTGGGCCATGATCCCGCTCGGGAAGAATGCGGCGGCCGGCTTGCCGAAGAGCTCGGCCACCTCCGCCTCCAGGCGCGCGACCGGCCCCTTCTCGGCGTAGACGTCCCACTCGTCGATCCCCAGGTCGTCGGCGGCGTCGGCGACGGCGCGCAGCACCTGGGCCGGCGTGCGCCGGGCGTGCCAGAAGACCGTGGTCTCGCAGGCGTCTGAGGCGGCTCGGAGCTTGTCCTGCAGTGCGTCGTCCACGACGGCCAGCCAACCAGTCCGGGCGGGGGCACGACAAACGATCAGGTCAGCGCGCGGGTGCCCTCGGGCGGACCCTCGCCGCGCGTCACGGCCCCGACCATGTCCTGCAACGCGGTCATCGCGACCCACTGCGGGAACGGCCCGAAGCTGACGCGGGCGACGCCGAGCTCCTGCAGCCGGCCCAGTGGCGGACAGCCGGGGAAGGGGAGCATGGTCAGGCGCAGGGGCCCGAACGCATCGACCAGCGCGATGACCTGCTCCTCGCTGAGCCGACCGGGCACGAAGACCACCGGGGCGCCGGCGTCGAGGAAGGCGCGACCGCGTGCGGTCGCATCGGCGAGCACGTCGTCGGGGTCCTTGCCGTCGGCCTCCAAGAAGGCATCGGTGCGGGCGTTGAGCACGAAGTCGGGCACACCCTCGTCGACCGCCACCCGCATCACCGCCTCGACGACCGCTGCGGCCCCGGCCACCGGCTGGAGCTGGTCCTCGATGTTGCAGCCGACCACGCCCAGACCGATCGCCCGGCGTACGGTCTCGGCGGCGTCGCCGTAGCCCGCCTCGAGGTCCGCGGTCACGGGCAGGTCGACCGCGTCGGCGATGCGACCGACGGCCTCCAGCATCAGGTCGCGCGGGATGTGCTCGCCGTCCTCGTAGCCGTACATCGCCGCGATCGAGTGGCTGGCGGTCGCGATCGCGCGGGTGCCTTCCGTCCGGGCCACGACCCGGGCGCTGGCGACGTCCCAGACGTTGACGAGGGTGAGCAGGGCCGGATCGGTGTGGAGGGACAGCAGGGCGGTCGCCCGCTCGGCGGTGGAGGTCATGGTTCCGAGTATGTCGGCGCCGGTCACCCCCAGAACACCCGGTCGACGACGGCGCGGGCGTGGCGGGTGGTGCGCAGGTGGTCGTTGACCATCTCGTCGGAGCGGCCGGGGCCGTAGCCCAGGATGCTCGCGACCGCGGACCGCTCGCGCGCGTCGCGGGGCACCTGGTCGCCGGTGCGGCCGGTGACCAGGGTGATCGCGTTGCGCAACCGACTCACCGACCGCCACGCGTGGTGCAACGCGGCATGGTCGGCGGCGTCGACGAGGTCGGCGTCGCGGGCGGCGTCGAGGGCCGTCAGTGTGCGGGGGCTGCGCAGGGCCGGCACCCGGCCGGCGTACCGGAGCTGGAGGAGCTGGACGGTCCACTCGATGTCGGCCAGGCCGCCGCGGCCGAGCTTGAGGTGGGTGTGGGGGTCGGCTCCGCGTGGCAGGCGCTCGCGCTCGACGCGCGCCTTGATCCGCCGGATCTCCCCCACATCGGCCTCGGTGATCCCACCGGCCGGATACCGCAGCGGGTCGATCAGGGCCGTGAACCCCGCGCGCACGCTCGGGTCCCCCACCACCGCGTCGGCCCGGAGCAGCGCCTGCGCCTCCCAGACCTTCGACCACTTCGCGTAGTAGGCGGCGTACGACGCGAGGGTGCGCACGAGCGGGCCCTGCTTTCCCTCGGGCCGGAGGTCGGCGTCGACCACGAGGGCCGGATCGGTGGCGGGCGCCAGCAGGAGCTGGCGGAGCTCGTGGGCCACCGCGTGGGCGTACGCCGTCGCCTCCTCGACGTCGTCGCCGTCCGGCTCGTGCACGAACAACACGTCCGCGTCACTGCCGTAGGAGAGCTCGAAGCCGCCGTAGCGACCCATCGCGACCACCGCCATCCGGGTCGGTGCCGCGTCGAGGCCGCGCTGGGTCCGCACCGACCGCCCGGCGACCTCGAGAGTCGCCTCGAGGGTCGCATCGGTGAGGCGCGAGAGCGCCGCCCCGACCGTGGCCACGTCGATCTCGCCGAACAGCTCGCCCACCGCCACCCGGAACAGCTCGCGGCGCCGGATCGCCCGGATCGAGCGCACCGCCTCCGCCGGATCCGTCTGCCGTTCGGCCGAGGCCCGCATCCGCTCGAGCAGGGTCTCGGAGCCGAGCGGGACCAGGTCATCCGCGAGCATGCGGACGCCCTCCGGCTCGCGCTCGAGCAGGTCGGTGGCATAGCGTGACGTGGCCAGGAGCCGGGCCAGCCGTTCGGCGACCTGGCCCTCGTCCCGCAGGGTCTTGAGGTACCAGTGCGTCGAGCCGAGGCTCTCGCTGATCCGGCGGAACCCGAACAGTCCGGCGTCCGGGTCCGGGGCGTCGGCGAACCAGTCGAGCATGGCCGGGAGCAGCGCCCGCTGGATGGCCGCGGTGCGGGTCACGCCGTTGGTGAGGGCCTCGAGATGGCGCAGCGCGCCGGCCGGGTCGGCGTATCCCAGAGCCGCGAGACGCTGTCCGGCCGCCTCGGTGGTCAGCCGTACGCCGGCGGCGGGCACGCGAGCCACCGCCTCGAGCAACGGCCGGTAGAAGAGCTTCTCGTGCAGTCTGCGCACCTCGCGGCGATGGTGTCCCCAGGCCGCCTCCAGTGCCCGGTCCGCTTCCTTGCCGAAGCCCATGCTGCGGCCGAGCCGCCGCAGCGAGTCGGCGTCCGCGGGGACGACGTGGGTGCGACGCAGGTGCTGGAGCTGGATGCGGTGCTCGAGCGTGCGGAGGAACTCGTACGCCGCGTGCAGGGCCTCGCCGTCCTCGCGACCGACGTAGCCCCGGGCGGTCAAGGCGTCGAGCGCGTGCAGGGTGCCGGGGTCGCGGAGGTGCTCGTCGGTACGGCCGTGCACCAGCTGGAGCAGCTGGACGGCGAACTCGACGTCGCGCAGCCCGCCGGCGCCGAGCTTGAGCTGGCGCTCGGCGTCGCGCGGGGAGATCGTGTCCAGGACGCGTCGTCGCATCGCCTGGACGTCTCCGACGAAGCCGTCTCGTTCGGCGACCTGCCACACCATCGGCTCGACGAGGCCGACGAAGGCATGCCCGAGCGGGAGGTCGCCGGCGACGGGCCTGGCCTTGAGCAGGGCCTGGAACTCCCAGGTCTTCGCCCAGCGCTCGTAGTAGGCGCGGTGGCTGGCCAGGGTGCGGACCAGGGGGCCGGCCTTCCCCTCGGGTCGCAGGTTGGCGTCGACCGGCCAGATCGTGCCCTCGCCGGTGTGGTCGGAGCAGGCCTGCATCAGCAGGGAGGCGAGGTGGCCCGCGACCTGCGCCGCTTTCGCCTCGCCGGCCCCCTCGGCCGGCTCGAAGACGTAGAGGACGTCGACGTCGGAGACGTAGTTGAGCTCGTGACCGCCGCACTTGCCCAGCGCGATCACGGCGAGGCGGACCGAGCCGGCGTCGGCCACCTGCGAGCGGGCGATCGCCAGGGCGGCCTCGAGCGTGCCGGCCGCGAGGTCGGACAGCTCGGCCGACGCGTCGTCGATGCCGAGGTGGTGGGCCAGGTCGCGGGCGGCCAGCCGGGTGAGGAGCCGGCGGTACTCGACCCGGAGCGCGTCGAGGGCCTCCGCGTGAGGCACGGTCGCGGTCGGCTGGTCGCTCGACGGGTCGGCGCCGACGGCCCGCACGAGCGCGTCGCGCACGGCGTATGCCGTGGGGCGGGTGGAGCCCAGCCAGGGGTCGCCGAGCTCGCGCCACTGCTCGGGGTGCCGGCAGAGGTGGTCGGTCAGGGCCAGGCTCGCTCCCAGCACCGAGAACAGGCGCACCGCCGCGTCCTCGTCGGCGGCCAGCTCGCCCACCAGACTCGGCCCGGCCCGCTCGGCCAGCCGCACCAGGCCGGCGAGCGCCTGGTCGGGGTCGGCGGTGCGCGCGAGCAGGTTGACCAGGGAGTCCGTGAGGCCGCCGAGCCGGCCGAGGTCGTCGGCAGCCCGCGCGGAGTCCTCGAAGCCCAGCCGCAGCAGGTGCCGCCGGGAGCTCTCCGGCCGGCTCATCGCCGGATCAGTCGGCGGCCGAGGAGGCGCCGACGAGGCTCGCGAACCGCTCCGCCAGCGGGCGCCAGGCGTCGTCGAGTTCGGATCGCGCGCGGCCGAGATCGTCGAGCAGCTGCTCCTTCTCCGTGGAAGTCAGGCCGCCGTCGTTGGCCCATCGGGCGACGAGGGCGGCGTCGACCTCGGGGTGCCACTGGATGCCCCACACGGTCGGCGCGTAGCGGACCGCCTGCATCTCGCCGCTCGGCGCGGTGGCCAGCTGTTCAGCCCCCTCCGGGATGCGCGCGACGACGTCGTCGTTCCAGTGCATGGCCCGGTGGGGCCCGACGACGGCGCCGAGCAACGGATCGTCGACGGCTCCGGCCGAGAAGCCGACGTCGGTGAGCCCGAGCTGGCGGCCTCTCGGGTTCACGACCACCTCGCCGCCGAGCGCGACCGCGCACAGCTGGTGGCCCAGGCAGATGCCGAGCGTCGGGACCTCCGCGGCCGCGGCCTTCCTGATCAGCTCACGGGTGGCGGGAAGCCAGGGCGCCTTGTCGTCGTCCTGCGCGCCCATCGCGCCACCCATGACCACCAGGCCGTCGAAGTCGTCGGTCGTCTCGGGAACCGGGTCGCCGTCGTAGGCACGGCGGACCGTGAGGTCGACACCGGTCATCCAGGTGCCCATCAAGTGGATCGGGTCGTCCGCCTCGTGCTGGACGACGAGCACACGCGCAGTCACGTGCCCACGGTAGCGGGACGGGTGCCGAGCCACCTCACAGGACGGGCAGCATCCGGTCGCGCTCGAAGACCGAGACCTCGGTGCGGTACTCGTGCCACTCCTGGCGCTTGTTGCGCAGGAAGAAGTCGAAGACGTGCTCCCCCAGCGTCTCGGCGAGCAGCTCGGAGTCCTCCGCGACCGCGATGGCCTCCGCGAGGCTGGACGGCAGCGGCTCGATGCCCAGGCTCTTGCGCTCGCGCTCGGTCAGCGACCACACGTCGTCCTCGGCCTCGCGCGGCAGGTCGTAGTCCTCCTCGATCCCCTTCATCCCGGCGGCCAGCACGACGGCGTACGCCAGGTAGGGGTTGCAGGCGGAGTCGATCGTGCGCAGCTCGACGCGGGTGGAGACGCCCTTCTGCGGCTTGTACATCGGCACCCGCACCATGGCGGAGCGGTTGTTGTGACCCCAGCAGATGTACGACGGGGCCTCCCCGCCACCCAGCAGCCGCTTGTAGCTGTTCACCCACTGGTTGGTGACCACCGCGATCTCGCTGGCGTGCCGGAGCACCCCGGCGATGAACTGCCGGCCGGTCTTGGACAGCTGGTACTCCGCACCCGCCTCGAAGAACGTGTTCCGATCCCCCGCGAACAGCGACACGTGGGAGTGCATCGCCGAGCCGGGAAGGGACGTGAACGGCATGGGCATGAACGTCGCCCAGACG
>JAICHQ010000104.1 GCA_025924815.1 Nocardioides sp. | reverse complement strand
GTTGAGGAAGCGCTCGAACAGCAGGCCGTGCTCGAGCGGGTCGAGGTCGGTGATGCGCATCGCGTAGGCGCACATCGAGCCGGCTCCGGAGCCTCGCCCCGGCCCGACCCGGATGCCGTTGTCCTTGGCCCAGTTGATGAAGTCGGCCACCACCAGGAAGTAGCCCGGGAAGCCCATCTGGAGGATGACGTTCATCTCGAAGTCGGCGCGCTCGCGCACGGCCTGGCTGATGCCCGCGGGGTAGCGGCGCTGCAGACCGGACTCCACCTCCTGGCGGAACCACGACTCCTCGGTGTGCTCGGCCGGCACCGGGAAGCGCGGCATGTAGGTGCCGTTGCCCTCGGTGAAGCTGACCTCGCAGCGCTCGGCGATCAGGAGGGTGTTGTCGCAGGCCTCCTTCAGGCCGTGCTTGCCCTCCCAGAGCTCGCGCATCTCGGCGGCGGACTTGATGTAGTAGCCGTCGCCGTCGAGCTTGAACCGCTTGGGATCGCTCATCACCGAGCCCGACGAGACGCACAGCAGGTGCTCGTGGTCCGCGGCGTCCTGGCGGTTGACGTAGTGGGAGTCGTTGGTGGCGATGACCGGGATCGCGAGGTCGCGGCTGAGCTGGAGGAGCCCGTCGCGGACCCGCTTCTCGATGGCCAGGTCGTGGTCCATCAGCTCGATGAAGTAGTTGTCCTTGCCGAGGATGTCCTGGAACTCTGCCGCGGACTTCCGGGCCTTGTCGTAGTCGCCGATGCGCAGCCAGGTCTGGACCTCGCCGGACGGGCAGCCGGTCGTGCCGATCAGCCCGTCGGCGTACTCGGCGAGCAGCTCGCGGTCTGCGCGCGGCTGGTAGTAGTAGCCCTCCATGCTGGCCCGGCTCGAGAGCCGGAAGAGATTGTGCATGCCGGCGGTGGACTCGGCGAGCAGCGTCATGTGGGTGTAGGCACCGGACCCGCTGACGTCGTCGTCGCCGCCGTCGTTCCACCGCACACGCTTCTTCTCGTAGCGGCTGGTGTCGGGCGTGAGGTAGGCCTCCATGCCGATGATCGGCTTGATCCCGGCGGCGGTGGCCTCGCTGTAGAAGTCGTAGGCGCCGAACACGTTGCCGTGGTCGGTCATCGCGATGCTGCTCATGCCGAGCTCCGACGTACGCCGGAACAGGTCGTCCAGCCGGGCCGCACCGTCGAGCATGGAGTACTCGGTGTGGACGTGGAGGTGGACGAAGTCCCCTCCCCGATGGTCAGGGGCGGACGACATGGGCTGGGTGGTCCTCCTCAGCGGCGCGAGCGGTCGAAGAATCAGGAGGTCGGGCAGGCGAGAGGCACGGCCTGGACGGACCAGCTGGGGGAAGGGCGCCAGCCTACGCGACCACGTCTGGCGATGATGGCAGGGCGCACCGACAGGCCGGAGCACCGAGCCGGCCACCGCTCCCGTTCGGGACCGAGAGGCTCCGGCGTCCTGCTCCGGGACACGGTCAGGATTCGAGAAGCCACGGCCCCGAACCCTGCCTAGGCTCGGGTCATCACCCGAGGCCCACGACAGGAGACGACATGGCCGCCACGACCACGAACACCCAGACCGGCGACTCCGCCGGCTGGACCGACGACGAGCGCGCCGCCATGAAGGAGCACGCCGCGGAGCTCAAGCGCGCCGGAGGGAAGGGCGCGGCGAAGGCCGCCGAGGAGGCGCAGGCCTGCCTGGACAAGATCGCCGAGATGCCGGACCCCGACCGGACGATCGCCGAGCGCGTCCACGCCATCGTCACCCGGACTGCACCGCAGCTGTCGGTGAAGACCTGGTACGGCATGCCGGCCTACGCCTTGGACGGCAAGGTGGTGTGCTTCTTCAAGCCGGCGGTGAAGTTCAAGATGCGCTACTCGACGCTGGGCTTCAGCGACACCGCCGCCCTGGACGACGGCAGTATGTGGCCGACCGAGTTCGCGCTGACCCGGCTGACCGAGGCCGACGAGAAGAGGATCGAGGGGCTGGTACGGAAGGCGGTCGGCTGAGCCGTCGAGATTTCTCGGCCAGCGCACCGAACCGATCCGCCATGGTGGTCGTCGGAGCCGGCAAGGGACCCGAACGGCTCCGTCCGAACTGCGAGGAGAGGCACATGCGCAAGCTCGTCATCGCGACCGCCCTGGCCTTGGGAGCAGCCGGCGCCGCGACCGTCGCGGCCCCGGCCACGGCGGCCGGCACGACGCCGACCACGGTGGCTCCAGCGCGTGGCACCGTGGTGGAGTGTCACGGCGTCAGGGCCACCATCGTCGGGACGCCGTCGTCGGACGTCCTGCGTCGCACGGCCGGCCGAGACGTCATCGCCGGGCTCGACGGCAACGACCGGATCCATGCAGGGCGTGGGAACGACCTGGTCTGCGGAGGAGACGGTGCCGACCAGCTCTACGGTGGCGCCGGCAAGGACCGGCTCTACGGTCAGCGCGATCTCCTGCAAGAGGCCGATGAGGACGGCCTGTCGCGCAGCGGCGACACCCTGCGCGGCGGACCGGGCGACGACCGGCTGTCGGCGGGTGCCGACGATCGCAGCGCCGACGAGGTCTTCTTCGACGTGATTTCCTGGGACGCGTCCGCTCACGGCGTCCACATCGACCTGCGCTCCGGCACGGCGCGCGGTGAGGGTGTCGACCATTTCGTCGGCGGGACCTTCTCCGTTGTCGGCTCGAAGCACGCCGACGTCGTGGACGGCACCGACCGACGCGACCGGATCGACACCGGCGCCGGCCCCGACGTCGTCCGCGCTGACGGCGGCTCCGACATCATCAACGTGGACAGCACGCGTCGTGGCCACGACGGGAACGCCGATCGCGTGTGGGGCGGCAACGGTGACGATCGGATCTCGGCGAGACACGGCGAGGATCACCTCGCCGGCGGGCCGGGCGACGACTGGATCGACAGCGGCGGCGTCAGCAACGACGTTCTTCTCGGCGGAACCGGGAACGACTTCCTCACCGCGCAGATCGGCGACACCCGCGGCCCACAGCGCTTCAACGGCGGCCCCGGGAACGATGGCATCCAGGTCAACACCGACGAGATCAACCCGAAGGGCGCCCCGGCGACCGCCGACTGGGACATGGCGAGCGGTGACCTGGCCTTCACGCTCGTCGACACGACCTCGTTGTCGGTCCTGCACATCGAGCGTGCGGTCCTCGCCGCGAGGGCAGCAGCGTGGACCGTCACCGGCACGCCCGGCGACGACTCCGTCTTCGGCGACGCGAACAGTGTCTCGTCCCCCGTGATCTTCGACGGTCTGGCCGGCGACGACTCCTTTCGGGGCACCGACGGCGACGACGTGTTCGACGGTGGCGACGGCCAGGACCACTCCTACGGCATGTTCGACGGCGACGACACCTGCCTCAGGGTCGAGGTGATCGACGGCTCCGACTGCGAGCACGTCACCCCGTGAGCGGCTGCCCAGCCGGGTGCCCAGCCGGGTGCCCAGCCGATTGCCCAACCGATTGCGCCGCCGTCGCCCGCGTGACCCGGTGGTGAGGTCACGACCGAGGCGGCCGTCGAAGCCCGTGCGATCCAGCGCGACGGCAACCAGTTGCCTGCCCACGCCTTGAGCTGCGGGAGGCGGTGAGGCAGGACCGGTTTCCGGGTAGCGGATCGGTCCTGCCTCACCGCTCTGCCTCACCGATGCTGCCGACACCGGGGGAGCGACACGCACCGAGACTGCTATTCCGGACGGCGAGCCATCCGCACGTCGGGACAGCCCTCCTCGTTCCCCGACCCGTCGGTGCGCTCGACCTCGACGAGGCCACGCCGTTCGTACAGCCGACGAGCGCCGAGGTTGGACTCGAAGACCCACAACTCGTAGCCGTCGGGGTGTGTCGCGTCGACGACGTCGAGCAGCAGCGAGCCGATCCCCTGTCCCTTCAGGTCGGGCCGCACGTAGAGACCGTCAAGGAACGTCGGCGTGCAGACGGCGAAGCCGAGCGGCTCGCCCGCCGCCTCGGCCACCCAGACGGTGTGCCCGTCACCCTCGAAGACGTGACGCCGGTAGTACTCCCGGTGCTCCTCGTCGGTGTGGATCGCCGGCGGCATCTGCGGTACAGCGGCCCGGCGGGCCTCGGAGTACAGGTCGGCGAGGCGGGCCCACTCGTCGGGCATCGCCTCGCGGACCGTGATCTCCGGGAGGTCAGTCGGCGGCACGGATGACCTCGAGCGCGTGGTCGAGGTCGGCCGGGTACGGCGACTCGAACTCGACGTAGTGTCCGGCATCGGGATGCTCGAAGCCGAGGCGTACGGCGTGCAGCCACTGCCGCTGCAGGCCGACGCGTTGCGCGAGGCTGGGGTCGGCGCCGTAGGTCAGGTCGCCCACGCAGGGATGCTTCAGCGCGCTCATGTGGACCCGGATCTGGTGCGTGCGCCCGGTCTCCAGGTGCACCTCGAGCAGGGAGGCGAACCGATGCGCCTCGAGCGTCTCGTAGTGGGTGACGCTGTGCCGCCCGTCGGTCATCACCGCGAACTTGTAGTCGGCCTTCGGGTGTCGCCCGATCGGGGCGTCGATCGTGCCGCTGAGCGGGTCGGGGTGGCCCTGCACGAGCGCGTGGTAGACCTTGTCGACGGTGCGGTGGCGGAAGGCGTTCTTCAGCACGGAGTAGGCGTGCTCCCCCTTGCAGATCACCATCACCCCCGACGTCCCGACGTCGAGACGCTGCACGATCCCCTGCCGCTCGGACGCACCGCTGGTCGCGATCCGGAAGCCGGCGGCGACCAGGTGCCCCACGACCGTCGGCCCGGACCACCCGGGCGACGGGTGGACCGCGATCCCCACCGGCTTGTCGAGCACCACGATGGAGTCGTCGTCGTGGATGATCCGGATCCCCTCGACCAGCTCGGGCTTGACCTCTACCCGGTCAGCCGCGGCGGGCAGCGTCGCCTCGAGCATCGAGCCGACGGTGACCCGGTCGCTCTTGCCGACCACAGAGCCGTCGAGGTGCACGTGGCCGTCGGCGATCAGGCTCGCGGCCCGGGTGCGAGACAGCCCGAACATCCGGGCCATGGCGGCGTCGACCCGCTCGCCGGCCAGGCCCTCCGGGATCGTGACGACACGCAGCTCGGCCCCGTCGAGGCCGCTCACGACCGGCCGGGGCGGGCGCCGGTGATCCGGACTCCGCGCCAGGTCTGGATGACGATCAGCACTACGGCCGCGTCGATCAGCATGTCGGCGACGTTGAACACCGGCCAGTGCGGCAGCTCGAGGAAGTCGACGACATGACCGCGCAGGAATCCGGGCTCGCGGAAGACACGGTCGGTCAGGTTGCCGCACACGCCGGCCAGGAGCAGGCCCAGGGCGACCGCCCAGGTGCGGTCGCCGAGGCGCCGCTCGAACCGGATCACGACTCCGGCGGCGATCACCGCGATGACCGAGAGGATCGCGGTGTACGACGTGCCCGTGCTGAACGCCGCACCCGGATTGCGTACCAGGTCGAGTCGCAGCAGGCCGCCCACGACGTCCTTCGGTGCGCCCGGCGTGAGGTGGGCGACCGCGAGCAGCTTGGTGGTCAGGTCGACGGCGTACGCCGCGACCGCAACGGCGACGAACAGGCGACGGTGTCGCGGGGTGGGGGCGGGGTGCGACTCGGAGTCGGCGGAACTCAGCGACGTTCCTCGCGTTGCTTGCATGTCAGGCACAGTGTGGCACGCGGGAACGCCATCGACCGACCCTTGCCGATGGGGTTGCCGCAGGACTCGCAGATGCCGTAGCTGCCGTCGGCGATCCGGCCGAGCGCACGGTCGATCTGCGCGAGCTTCTCGCGCTCGTTGTTCAGGACCGTCAGCTCCTGGTCGCGCTCGAAGCTGGTCGCGCCCATGTCTGCCTGGTCGTGCCCGGCGCCGTCGCCGGCATCGCGCATCAAGCCGGCCAGCTCCTCCTCCTGCGCTGCGAGGGTGCGGATCGCGCGGGCGCGGTCGTCGTTGAGGTCGGAGATCACCTCGTCGACCTCGGCCTTGGTCCAGGGCTTCTCGCCGGGAAGGACGGGCAGGTCGGCGGGGTTGACCGCGCCCTTGCGGCCACCGGAGGTCTTCTTCGCCCGCGCGGGCGGGGCGGCCAGGGTGTCGGTGTCGGCCTTCTTCAACGCTGCTGCCTTCGTGGTCGTGGTGGCGGCCGGGGCCGGCTTCTTCGTGGGGGGTGTGCTCTTCTTCGCGGGCGGGGCCTTCTTGCTCGCCGTCTTCTTGGCCGGCGGAGCCTTCGTGGACGTGGTCCTCTTCGACGGCCCCGGCTTCTCGGCGGCTGCGTTCTTGGCCGGCGGCTTCTTGGCCGGCGCCTTCGCGGCCGACTTCTTCACGGCCGCCTTCTTGGCCGGTGCGGCCTTCGCCGCCGCCTTCTTGGCCGGCGCCTTCTTGGCCGGCTCCTTCTTGGCCGGCGCAGTCTTCGCCACCGCCGCCGTCTTCTCGCCCGCCGTCGCCTTCGCCGGAGCGGCGCCGTTCTGCGTCCCCCGAGCCGAGCCCTGGGCACGCCGCGACATCGCCTTCCGCGCGGCGGAGGCGGCCTTGCCGGCCAGCGACCGGGTCGTGCTGCGAGCCATGGGGAACCTTCCGGGGCCGTCGGGGGCGGGAGCGTGCGGTGGTTCGGGTGCGTGCCGGTGGTCTCACCGTGCGACGGAGGGTATAGCCCGGGACCGTCCCACTCAAAGGGGGCACGCCTGGCGGATCACCGGGTTCTGCCGGGCGCCGCCGCGGCCTCACCCGTAGGGGGGAGGAAGCACGGACGGCCGGCACCCCTCGGTGCCGGCCGTCCGTGAGACGTGCGGTGTGTCAGGCGGTGTGTCAGGCGGTGTGACAGGCGATGCCTCAGCCCTCGTCGTCGCCGAGCACCGAGCGGAGCCGCTTTGGCTGGGCGAAGCCGCCGGGTGCGCCCTCCTGGCCCGAGGACGGGTCGGCCGAGCCGGAGCTCTCCAGGGCCTCGAGCTGCTGGCTGAAGTAGGTCTTGAGCCGCGAGCGGTACTCGCGCTCGAAGGCCCGCAGGTTGTCCACCTCGTGCGACAGCGCGTCGCGCTCGCGCTCGAGGTCTCCGAACAGCTGGGTACGGCGTTCGGCGGTCTCGCTGTCGAGCGACTGGGCGCGCCCGCGGGCGTCCGCCTCGAGCTTGTCGGCGTTCGCCTTCGACTCGCCCTGCAGGCGCTCGGCCTTGGTGCGTGCCTCGCCGACGATCTTGTCGGCCTCGCTCTTGGCCTCCTCGACCAGCTCGTCGGCGTTGCGACTGGCCAGCTCGAGCAGCCGCGCGGCCGCGTTGGAGGCGTCACCGACCGTTTCGACCCGGATCGTCTCGATGCCGGCAGCCGCCGGAGCGACGGCGGGAGTCTGCATGGTGGGCGTCGGCTCGGGCGCGGGCTCCGGCTCGGGCTCGGGTGCCGGGGTGGCTGCCACGGGCTCGGGAGCCGGCGGCTCCGGCGTGGTGGCGGCGGGCATGGCATCGCCCCCACCGCTCTGGACCGCCGAGAGCTTGGTGCGGAGGTCGTCGTTCTCACGGGTCAGGCGAGCAAGCTCTGCCTCGACCTCGTCGAGGAACTGGTCCACCTCGCCCATGTCGTAGCCCTCGCGGAGCCGGACAGGAGTAAAGCGCTTGTTACTCACGTCCTCAGGCGTCAGCGGCATGACCTCACCCAATTCCTAGTTCGCGTTTCTGACAGGTCGTTCGGTCGAACAATAGCCCCTCACCTGCCGGGCGGAAGAGTCCCCGTTGACGCATACCCACCCTGCCACCACCGACGTCGCCGCAGGTCGCAGGGGGTGCGTTCCGGGGTCAGCTCTGGTTGAAGAACCCGCCCTCGACCAGACGCTGCTTCTCCTCCGCGGCCACCGAGACGTTCGGCGGGGAGAGCAGGAACACCTTCGCGGTCACCCGCTCGATGGTGCCGCGGGTGGCGAAGACCAGGCCCGCCGCGAAGTCGACGAGCCGCTTGGCGTCGGCGTCGTCCATCTCGGAGAGGTTCATGATCACCGGAACACCGTCGCGGAAGTTCTCCCCGATGGTACGGGCCTCGTTGTAGGTGCGCGGGTGGAGGGTCGTGATGCGCGGCAACTCGGACGCCATGACCGGAGCCGGGCCGCCCGCCTGGGCGCGACGGCGCTGGGAGATGTCGGCGACCGGAGCGGGCTGGCCCTTCACCGGCACCGCCGCACGACGGGACGACTGCCGCTGCTCGGCCTCGACGTAGCCCTGCTCGTCGTACTCGTCGTCGTAGACGCCGGTGTCCTCGAGCAGGCCGAGGTACTCGCCGATCTTGCGCATCGCGCCGCTCATGGTGTCGTCCTCCAGGTTCCCGGTGACCCGCCCGACGAACACGTCGCAGGCGTGACCCCTGTTGTGGTTGTGACGCTACTTGAAAGTCGGACGCTCACCGAGGATTGCGGAGCCGACACGCACATGTGTCGCCCCGGCCCCGATGGCGGCCTCGAAGTCGTGGCTCATGCCGGCCGACAGCCAGGTCGCGTCGGGTCGCGCGGTGAGGAACGACGCGTGCAGCTGCGACAGCCGGGCGAACGCGCTGCGGGGTTCCTCGCCGAGGGGGGCCACGGCCATCAGCCCGCGCAGCCGCAGCATGCCGGCCGCCTCGACGGCGTCGCCCAGGGCCGGCAGCTCGCCGGCGTCCGCACCCGACCGACCGGACCGGCCGGACCGGCCGGGCGGGTCGAGGCTGACCTGGAGCAGGACGTCGACGGCGTGCGAGCGTTCGTGGGCACCCCGGTCGAGGGCACCCACGAGCTTGAGCCGATCAACAGACTCGACCACGTCCGCGTAGGACCCGACCACAGCGGCCTTGTTGCTCTGCAGTCCTCCGATGTAGTGCCAGCGCAGACCGAGGTCGTGGCACTCCGCCAGCTTGTCGCCCGCCTCCGGGTGGCGGTTCTCACCGACATCGGTGACGCCGAGCGCTGCGAGCAGACGGACGTCGGAGGCCGGGAAGAACTTGGTGACCACGACCAGGGTGATCTCCTCCGGAGCGCGCCCTGCAGCCTCGGCCGCGACGGAGATGCGCCGGCGTACGTCGTGGAGGCCGGCCGCGAGCTCGTCGCGACGCGCGCTCACCTCGACCTCCGGATCACGCCGGCCTGACGTCCCGACAGCGCGCCGTCGCGGCGGTAGGAGAACAGATCGGACGATTCGATCGTGCAGCGCGAGAGGTCGACCACCCTGACATCCTCGCGCCCGAGCTGCGCCGCGACACCCGCGCCCAGGTCCAGGGACGGCGTCCCCCACGAGGTCGTGGCCCGCGCGGTCGGCTCGGTCGCCGCGACGTCGTCCTGCATCTGCTGAGGGACCTCGTAGCAGCGACCGCACACGTGCGGACCGACCCAGGCGGTGATCGTGGTCGCCCCCAGGTCGCGCATCGCCGCGACCGTGGCCGGGACGATGCCGGCGACGACTCCGGCCCGGCCGCAGTGGCAGGCCCCGATCACGCCGGCCTCGGGGTCGGCGAGGAGCACCGGGGCACAGTCGGCTGACCGCACGCTCAGGGTGACCCGAGGCTGGTCTGTCACCAGGCCGTCGCCGATGCCGTGCAGGTGACCGTGGACGTCGTGGCGCGGCCCTTCGAGGCCGACCCGCAGGACCTCGCGGCCGTGCACCTGGCCGAGCTCGGCGAGCCCCTCGACCCCGTCGTCCGGCGCGAAGTCGGCCATCAGCAGCTGGTGGTTCTCGGCCATCGCCTCGGCGTCGTCACCCCCGGACCAGCCGAGGTTCAGCGAATCGAACGGCGCGCGACTGACCCCGCCGTGCCGGTCGGTGAAGGCCAGCTCGACGGGGCCGGAGGTCGCGCGTGCGGCGTACAACTCCTTGCGGGACGGTGGGGTCGGGAGCCGACCGGCTACTTCAGGAAGTCCGGGACGTCGAGGTCGTCGTCGTCGAACCGGAGCTGCGGGCGCTCGGCCTGGGGCCGGGCGGTGACCCCGACCACCTCACGCTCGGGCTCCGGCTGCTTCTCCTCGGCCTTCTCGGCCTTCTTCGCGGCCAGCGCCTGGGCGGCGGCCCGGGTCTGCTCCTGGCTCTGCTGCGGCGTACGCCGGAAGCCCGACTCGGACTCGCGGCGCTTGGGCATGCCCCCGTCGAAGCCCGCGGCGATCACGGTGACGCGCACCTCGTCGCCGAGGGCGTCGTCGATGGTGGCGCCGAAGATGATGTTGGCCTCGGGGTGAGCCGACTGCTGCACCAGCGCCGCTGCCTCGTTGATCTCGAACAGGCCGAGGTCGCTGCCGCCCGCGATCGAGAGCAGGACTCCGTGGGCACCGTCGATGCTGGCCTCCAGCAGGGGACTGGAGACCGCCTGCTCGGCCGCGACCACGGAGCGGTCGTCGCCGCGCGCGGAGCCGATGCCCATCAGCGCCGAGCCGGCGTTGGCCATCACCGACTTCACGTCGGCGAAGTCGAGGTTGATCAGGCCCGGCGTCGTGATCAGGTCGGTGATGCC
>JAICHQ010000103.1 GCA_025924815.1 Nocardioides sp. | reverse complement strand
GCGGACACCTCGCCGCCGGAAGCGCGTGCTGTACCTCTCCTCGCCGATCGGTCTCGGTCACGTACGCCGCGACCTCGCCATCGCCGGCGAGCTCCGCGCGCAGCACCCGGCCCTGGAGGTCGACTGGCTCTCACAGTCGCCGGTCACCGAGTTCCTGCAGCGAGCGGGGGAGCGGGTCCATCCGGCCTCGGCGTGGCTGGCCAGCGAGAGCGGACACGTCGAGTCCGAGTCGGGTGAGCACGACCTGCACGCCTTCCAGGCGATCCGGCGGATGGACGAGATCCTGGTGGCCAACTTCATGGTGTTCGACGATCTCGTGCGCGAGCGGGACTACGACCTCTGGATCGGCGACGAGGCCTGGGAGCTCGACCACTTCCTGCACGAGAACCCCGGCCTCAAGCGCGCGCCGTTCGGCTGGATGACGGACTTCGTCGGGTGGGTCCCGATGACCGACGGCGGCGAGCGCGAGGCGCTCCTCACCGCCGACTACAACGCCGAGATGGTCGAGCACGTGGCGCGCTACCCGCAGCTGCGCGACCGGTCGGTCTTCGTCGGCGATCACGAGGACCTGGTGCCCGATCCCCTCGGCCCCGACCTCCCGACGATCCGCGACTGGACGATGGAGCACTTCGCCTTCTCCGGCTACGTGATGGGCGACCGGCCCGACCCCGCGGAGCGGCAGCTCCTGCGGCGCCGTCTCGGCTACGACGACGACGAGGTCGCCTGCGTGGTCAGCGTCGGCGGCTCGGGGGTCGGCGCGCCGCTGTTGCACCGCATCATCCAGGCGTACGACGCGGCCTCGGCGCGAGTGCCCGGCCTCCGGATGCACGTGGTCACCGGCCCACGGCTGGACCCCGCCTCGTTCCCCGCGCCCCCCGGCGTCCGGGTGCACGGCTTCCTTCCGGACCTCGACCTGCACCACGCCGTGTGCGACGTCGCGATCGTGCAGGGCGGCCTGTCGACCACCATGGAGCTGACCGCCAACCGGCGGCCGTTCCTCTACTTCCCCCTCCGGCACCACTTCGAGCAGCAGGTGCACGTGCGCCACCGGCTCCGACGACACGGGGCCGGGCGGGCTATGGACTATGCAACAGCAGAGCCGGACGTCATCGCCGAGGCGCTGGTGGCGGAGCTGTCCCGCGAGGTCGACTACGTACCGGTCCCGGCGGACGGCGCGGCGAGGGCCGCTCAGCTGCTCGGCGAGCTGCTCTGAGCCAACCGGGCGTGGACCGTGTCCCAGGTGCCGCCTCCGGTGACCGCGAGGAGCGGCTCCACCGCCAGGTGCGCGCGGTCCGGCTCGCCGGCCGCGCGCCACGCCGAGGCCACGGCCTCGTACACGTCGGCGCCGAGGACCCACCCACGGCCCGGTGGCGTCGTCACGTCGGCCAGGAGCCGGTTGGCCCGGTCCAGGTCGGCCCGGTCCAGGTCGGCCCGGTCCAGGTCGGTCCGGTCCAGGTCGGTCCGGTCCGCGCCTGCACCGCCGGCGGCGGCGAGGGGTGCCAGGCAGCGCAGCTGGTAGGCCGCTCCCGCCTGCGGGCCGAGCGCCGAGAGCCCGGTCCGGCAGAGGGCCGCGGCCTCCTCGCGGCGTCCGAGGCCGAGCAACGTGGAGGCGTGCACCCCGACGGCCGTGGCGAACCACCACGGATGGGCGGTGGGGGAGGCCGCCGCCACCGCGGAGCGGCCGTCGGACAGTGCCGCATCGGGATCCCCGGAGAGTCTGGCCAGCCAGGCGCGCTGCGCGCGGAAGTAGCCGGCGTAGGCGTCGTACCCGGTCACGTGGTTGAGCTCCAACGCCCGGTCCACCCGATCGAGAGCGTCCGGCCAGCTCCCCTGCGCGGCGGGGACGAGGGCGGACTCGAGCACGGCCCACTGCAGGAGCCAGGTCGCGCCGAGCCGGCGCAGCAGCGGCAGGAGCTCGTCGAGCACCGTCTCGAGCCCGGCGGCGTCGCCGAGGTAGGCCAGGACGCTCTTGAGTCCGTCGAGGGAGCGGGCCAGCGCCTCCGGTGACCCGGACGCACGGGACTCGGCGACCCCGGCGACGGCCAGGTCGTGGGCCTCGGAGAGGCGTAACCGGCTGCAGGCGACGACCACGAGCCGCGTCCGGAAGACCGCTGCGCCGACCGTGTCCCCCAGCTCGCTCGCCCGCAGGGCACCGGCGAGGTTGTGGTCCACCACCTCGTCGAGCGGCCGGCCCCGGGCCACCGAGATGTCGCCGCCGAGGAGCCGCAGGCTGCGCAGCTCCAGTCGCGGCTCCTGGAGCCCGACCAGCTCGTGACGGGCCGCGAGGACGTCGCGCTCCGCCTCGGCGTACGCCGCGGCGGCCTCGTGCGCCCGAGCCCGCTCGAGCAGCACCGTCGCGGCCAGCGGCGGCCCGCCATCCGCCTGGGCGTCGTCCAGGGCCGAGGCCAGCAGGGCGAGCGCGTCGCCGAGAGCGCCCGCCCGGCGGGCCGTCCGACCGGCCTGGAGGTAACCGCCGGCGGCCCGCGCCGACTCTCCGGCCTCATGGGCGTGGCCGGCCATCTCCTCGGGCCGGTCGGCCAGGAGGTCTGCTGCACGTCGGTGGTAGGCGACCGCGACCGGCCGCGGCAGGGCCGCCCGGACCGCGTCGCGGACGAGGTCGTTGGCGAAGGTGTGGTGCGAGCCGCGCTCGCTCATCAGCCCGGCGCGGGTGAGCCGGCCGCACGCCAGGGCCACCTCCACCTCTGAGTGAGCGGTGAGGGCAGCCAGCAGCAGCGGGTCGACGCGGGTGCCGAGAACGGCGGCCCCGCGGGCGATCTCGGCCGCATCGGGGTCGACCCGGTCGAGCATGCCTGCGACGGCGTCCGCGAGGTCGTCGGGGACGCCGTCGTTGCCCGACGCCAGGGCCTTCAGGCCCGCCACCACGCTGAGCGGGTGACCGAGGCTCCGGGCCTGCACCTCGGCAGACCGGCCGGCGAAGCCGGCTGCCGCGGCGAGCGCGTCGACGGCCGAGGGCGGGAGCGGTCCGAGACGGACGAGCCGTGCCGGGGCGGTCACCTGAGGCAGGGTCGGCAGGGCCTCGGTCCGGATCCCGGCGAGGAGCAGCACCGGTGAGGTGGCGAGCCGCGCGGACAGGTGCCCCAGCAGGTCGGCGGTGGCGTCGGCGGCGTACTGCAGGTCGTCGAGCACGACCAGCACCGGCCGCGCCGCGGACAACCCGGCCAGCACGGCCGCCACCGCGTCGAAGGACAGGCGCCGCGCGAGCTCGGGCGACGTCTCGGGCGGGGACGGGACCTCGAGCACCTCGGTCAGCTCGGGCAGCAGCCGCGCCCACGTGGTCAGATGCGCCCCGACGAGGGTGTCCAGAACTCCGGGAGCCTGCGCCAGCAGCACCGGCCGGAGCACGTCGAGGAACGGTTGGAGGAACAACGACCGCTCGGCGGGACGGCACACGGTGGTGAGAATGAGGCCTCCCGTGCGCGCTGCCAGGGCGGACGCCTCGGCGAGCAGCCGGGTCTTGCCGATCCCGGGAACCCCGGTGACCACGAGCAGCGACCCGGCAGCCGCGGCCGCCTGCGACCACGCGCGGTCGAGGTCGGAGAGCTCCTGGTCGCGGCCGACCAGGGCCCCGGAGTCCGGACCGGCGTCCCGCACCGGCTCCTGCTCGTCGGTCGTCCCTCGAAGGATCGCCATCTGGAGGGTGCGCGTCTCCTGGTCGGGATCGGCTCCGAGCTCGTCGGAGAGGCGCGCGGCGAGGAGCCGGTAGACCTCCAGGGCGGCCGACGGCCGTCCGTCGCCCACCAGGGCCCGCATGAGGTCCCGATGCGCACGCTCGTCGAACGGGTCATGCGCGGTGGCCGCGGTGGCCGCCGCCAGCGCGAGGTCGGTCTGTCCGACCGTCGTGGCGCCGACCGCGAGCAGGTGCCGCGCCTCCCGGCAGCGTTCGGCGGCCTCGCGCTCCAGCGGCTCCGCCGCGTCGCCGCACTCCTCGGCGAGGCGGCCGTCCCCGAGCAGGGCCAGCGCCCGCGTGGCCGACGCGACGGCGAGCGTGGGCTCCCCGCGCCGCTGCCGGGCCGCGGCGGCCGCCAGCAGGTCGGCGGCCACGTCGAGATCCAGCTCCACCCGGGGGCCCAGCGCGTACGACGCCGGGCCGGGCACCACGAGGGCGTCACCGGCGACGCGGCGGAGCCGGCTGGCCAGCGTGGCCAGGTTGGCCTGCGGGTCCCGCGGCGGGGCGTCGGCCCAGATCAGCTCGGACAGCCGTTCCACCGACACCGGCGCACCACGCGCGGCCGCGAGCACGCCGAGGAGCACACGCGCCTTGCGCGTGCCGAGTCCCGGACCACTCAGTGCTGTGCCGTCCCGGGTCACGGTCAAGGTGCGGCACACCGCCACTCGCACCGCCACGTCGAGGAGTATCCCGCAAGCCTCGGGGCGGGGCTCCATGACATCCTCGGCGGATGGGCGACTACCTCGACTCCAGCGACCGGCCCGACCGCATCGCCGGGGGAGTGCGGATGATCCCGGTCTCGACGCCGAAGGGCGACTTCCGGGTCTGGACCAAGCGCTTCGGCAACAACCCGGACCTGAAGGTGCTGCTCCTGCACGGCGGCCCGGGGGCGACCCACGAGTACCTCGAGTCCGTCGACGGCTACCTGCCGGCGGCCGGGGTCGAGTACTACCTCTACGACCAGCTCGGCTCGCACTACAGCGACCAGCCGGACGAGCCGTCGCTGTGGGAGGTCGACCGCTTCGTCGACGAGGTGGAGCAGGTGCGGCGCGGCCTGGGGCTCGGTCGCGACGACTTCGTGCTGTACGGGCAGTCGTGGGGCGGCGCGCTCGCGATCGAGTACGCGCTGGCCCATGGCGGGCACCTCAAGGGGCTGGTGATCTCGAACATGATGGCGAGCTTCCCGGCGTACAACAGGTACGCCGAGGAGGTGCTGATGCCGGCCATGGACCAGGAGGCGCTCGCGGAGATCAAGCGGCTGGAGGCGGCCGGGGACACCGAGGGGCCGGCGTACGAGGCGCTGGTGAAGGAGCACCACGACGTGGTCCATGTGCTGCGTCTGCCGGCCGACGACTGGCCGGAGCCGGTGGTCAGAGCCTTCTCCCACACCAACCGGTCGATCTACGTGCCGATGCAGGGGCCGAGCGAGCTCGGCGGCAGCGGCACCCTCGAACGCTGGGACCGGACGGCCGACCTGCACCGCATCGACGTGCCGACCTTGGTGATGGGCGCCGAGCACGACACCATGGACCCGGCCCACCTGCGGTGGATGGCCGAGCAGCTGCCCCAGGGCCGCTACCACCACTCGCCGGACGGCAGCCACCTGGCACTGGTCGACGACGCCGACACCTACTTCGCCGGGCTCACGGACTTCCTGCACAGCCTGTAGCCCGACGAGTCGAAACCGGCTCGCGCCCTCGACGTCGCCCCCGTAGGCTGGGTGCATCATGTGGATCGCACGCTGACCTGACTCGCGCTCGCGGCATCGCCCGGTGAGTCCTCCTCACACCGCAGAAGGCCGTTCCATGTCAGCGCCCGCGATCCCCGCGCTCCGGGTCACCGACCTCGACGTCCGGTTCGGCACCCGCCGGGTGCTGTCCGGCATCGACCTGATCGCCCAGCCCGGTCGTCGGATCGGCCTGGTCGGGGAGAACGGCTCGGGGAAGTCCACCCTGCTGCGCGCTCTCGCCGGCACCCTGCCGCCGCGGGCGCAGGTGGCCGGTGGGATCGACCGCCCCGACGAGTTGGAGATGCTCGGACAGGAGCCGCCGTTCGGTGAGAGCGAGACCGTCCGCCAGGTGCTGGCCGGTGCGCTCACACCGCTGCGGCGGATGGTCGGCGAGGTCGAGCGGCTGGCCCTCGACCTCGCCGACGACAGCGGCGAGGCCGCGCAGGCGACGTACGCCGCGGCGCTCGACGCGGCGATCCTGCACGACGCCTGGGACGCCGACCGCCGCGCCCGGGAGGCGGCCGAGCGGCTCGGCCTCGGCGTGCTCGACGACGACCGGCCGATCGGCACCCTGTCGGGCGGGCAACGTACCCGCCTGGCCCTGGCGACCCTGATGACGACGCGTCCGGCGTGCCTGCTGCTCGACGAGCCGACCAACCACCTCGACGACGACGCGATCGAGGCTCTGTCGATGTTCCTGCGCGGACTCCCGGGGGTCGTGCTGCTGGCGAGCCACGACCGGGTACTGCTCGACGACATCTGTACCGACCTGTTCGACCTGGACCCGCGGCCGGACGGAGGGCTCGGGACCGACGGCGGTGGTGGCCGCCGGTTCGGTGGCGGCTGGACGGCCTACGAGGAGCACCGGGCCGCGACGCGGCGTCGCTGGGAGGAGACGTACGCCGAGCAGCAGGTCGAGCTGGACCGGCTCCGCGCCGCCACCCGGATCGGGACGTCGGCCATCGCCCACAACCGCGCCCCGCGGGACAACGACAGGTTCATCTACGGCTTCAAGGGGGCGCGCGTGGACCGGACCCTGTCGCGCCGGAAGAACGACGCCGAGCGTCGGCTCGAGAGCGCCGAGCGCGAGCAGGTGCGCAAGCCGCGGCCGCCGCTGAGACTGCGCGCGGACCTGACCGGTGGGTCGGGCCCGGCGGGACGTGTGGTGCAGGTGCGCGACCTGCAGGTCGCCGGACGGCTGACCCTCGACCGGCTCGATTTGACTGCCGGCCAGCACCTGCTGGCCTCGGGGCCGAACGGGTCCGGGAAGTCGACGCTGCTGGGGGTGCTCGCCGGCCGGATCCGACCGGGCACCGGCCGGGTGCAGGTCGCCGCACGCCGGGTCGCCGATCTGGTGCAGGACGTGCGGTTCGCGGATCCGCGCTCGCCTGCGGGAGCGACGTACACCGCGCTGGTCGGCGAGGAGCGCGCGGCCCGCGCGCCGCTGCGCGAGCTCGGCCTGCTGCCACCCGACCGGCACGCCACCCCGGTCGCCCTGCTGTCGGTCGGGCAGCGTCGCCGCCTGGCGCTGGCGGTCGCGATCGCCGGAGAGCCCGACCTGCTGCTCCTCGACGAGCCGACCAACCACCTGTCCCTCGCCCTGGCCGGCGAGATCGAGGACGCGCTGCAGACCGCCCCCGGCACCGTCGTCGTCGCCTCCCACGACCGCTGGCTGCGGCGGCGGTGGGACGGCGCCGAGCTCCGCCTCTGGTGCCTCACCGGTCCAACGCCAGCCCCAACCACGCGGCCAGCGCGGTGATCTCGGCGTCGACGGCCCTGGTCATCGCCTTCGGGAACGGCACGTCCTGGTGGACGGCGTCGACGAAGAGTCGTCCCGCCTTCCGGTCGGCGGTCGCGTCGAGCTTGCCGACCAGCCGGTCGCCGTACAGGATCGACAAGGCGAAGTAGCCCCAGCGACGCTTCGCCGCGGGCTTGTACATCTCGAGGACGTACTCGAACTCGAACAGGTCCTGCATCCGCACCCGGTCGCGACAGACCGGGTCGAACGGCGAGAGCAGGGCGATGCGGCCCCCGAACGGCCGGCCCAGCTGGGCGGGGTCGACCCGCCACTCGCCGTCGGTGCCCTCGACCAGCGCCGGCTCACCCGCGTCGCCGACGTGGATCGGCTCGCCTGGCAGGGCCGTCCCGCTGGCGCGCGCGAGACCGAGGCCGCGCAGGCGGCGCTCGTTCCGTTCGGTACGTGCCTGGTCCGCCGGCATCGCCTCGACGCTCGCAGGGTAGACGCGCTCCGCCAGGTCGTACTTCCTCTGCGTACCGGTCCGGCCGTTGACCGCGACCTCGCCGCGGGCGAGCAGGCAGGACAGCATGGTGCGCACGTTGCGGTCCGCGTTCCACCCCGACGACCTCCAGGGCACCTGCGCCGTGGCATGCACGGCGCGCGAGGGGAGCGGCCCGTCGGCGTCGAGGACGTCGAGCACCTCGGTGCGGAACAGCTCGTTGGCCTCGAGCCACTCGCGGGTGTCGTCCCACGGCGGCCAGGTCGCCATGTCGGCGAGGTGCAGGGACAGGTCGGCCATCGGCCGGATGCCGTCTGCGTCCTCGTAGAGCTCGCGTGCCGCGAGCAGTTCGTCGAGATCTGCGGGCTCGTACGCCGCCCCGAGGCGTGACCACGCGACCAGGTCATAGCTCGGCGCGACGGCCCGGCTGGGTTCGACCGGCAACGCCGCCAGCCGCTCGACGACCGTCATCAGGTCGGTCGGTCGCTGCGCGTCGAGCATCGTGGCGCGGACGACGATCCGTCGCGCCTGCTCCCGGGTGAGCTCGTGCACCAGCGCGACGATAGTGCAGCCCGGCGACGCAATCCGGTTGAGACCGGGGTCCCCGGACCGCTTGACTGACCGAGATGGAGATCAGCTCAGGACACGCCACGCTCGCCGCCGAGGAGCACGGGAGCGGCGACCCCGCCGTGCTGCTCGTGCACGCCGGCGTCACCGACCGGCGCAGCTGGCAGCACGTCGTCGACGCGCTCGCGGGGCACCGCTGCCTCACCTACGACGCGCGCGGCTACGGGCAGACGACCTACGCGGCCGAGGACGGCTGGTCTCAGGTCGGCGACGCGGTCGCGGTGCTCGACGCGTTCGACGCCGGCCCGGTGGTCGTGGTCGGCGCCTCGATGGGTGGCGGCACCACGCTCGATCTCGCCCTGACCCGTCCCGACCGCGTGCAGGGCCTCGTGCTGATCGGCCCGGCGATCAGCGGCGCCCCGGAGCCGACGTACGAGCCCGAGGTGCTGGCGCTCGACGAGGAGTGGGAGGCCGCCGAGGAGCGTGGCGACCTGGCGACCGTCAACCGGCTCGAGGCCCGTGTGTGGCTCGACGGCCCCACCGCTCCCGAGGGGCGCGTGACCGGCGCGGCGCGCGCGCTTTTCCTCGAGATGAACTCCTGGGCGTTGGACGCCGACGATCCGGGGGAGCCGCGTGACGACTCGCTCGCGTGGGACCGGCTGGGCGAGATCTCCGTGCCCACCCTGGTGATGGTCGGTGAGCACGATCTCGCCTACATCAAGCGCAACTGCGCCCACGCCGCGAGCGCGATCGCCGGTGCCCGGCTGGTCGAGCTGCCTGGGGTCGCTCATGTGCCGCACCTCGAGGGAGATCCGGCGACGCTGCGCGAGATCGCGGGGTTCGTCGCGGGGTTCGCCTCCGGCATCCACGACGCCGACTGCTAGGGTCGACCTCGCTCGACATCCTTTAACGATCCGTCCCGTGAGGCGGAGAAGGAGGTACGGCGTGAGTTCGTCAGCGCCTGCACTGCTCGTCCTCGAGGACGGCCGGACCTTCCGCGGGGAGGCCTACGGCGCCGAGGGCGAGACCTTCGGGGAGGCGGTCTTCGCCACCGGGATGACGGGCTACCAGGAGACCCTGACCGACCCGTCGTACCACCGCCAGGTCGTGGTGATGACGGCGCCGCACGTCGGCAACACCGGGATGAACGACGAGGACCCGGAGTCCTCGCGCATCTGGGTCGCCGGGTACGTCGTGCGCGACCCCGCGCGGATGTCCTCCAGCTGGCGCTCCCGGCGCTCGCTCGGCGACGCCCTGCGCGACCAGGGAGTCGTCGGCATCTCCGGCATCGACACCCGGGCGCTGACCCGCCACCTCCGCGAGCGGGGAGCGATGCGGGTCGGCATCTCCTCGACCGAGCGCGACCCCGAGGTCCTGCTCGAGCGGGTGCGGTCGTCGGCCGAGATGCTCGGCGCCGATCTCTCCGACGAGGTCTCCACGTCGCAGCCGTACGTCGTGCCGGCGGTCGGTGCGCGCCGGTTCACGGTCGCGGCCCTGGACCTCGGGATCAAGGCCAACACCCCGCGGATGATGGCCGAGCGCGGCATCGAGACCCACGTGCTTCCCGCCACCGCGACCCTGGACGAGGTGCTCGCCGTCACCCCCGACGGGCTCTTCTTCTCCAACGGCCCGGGGGACCCGGCCGCGGCCAACGCCCAGGTGGCGCTCCTTCGCGAGGCGCTGGCAGCGGGGATCCCCTACTTCGGGATCTGCTTCGGCAACCAGCTGTTCGGCCGCGCGCTCGGCTTCGACACCTACAAGCTGGCCTACGGCCACCGCGGCATCAACCAGCCCGTCCTGGACCGCACGACCGGCAAGGTCGAGGTGACCGCGCACAACCACGGGTTCGCGGTCCGGGCGCCGCTCGACGCCGTGACCGGCACGCCGTACGGCGAGGTGAGCGTCAGCCACGTGTGCCTGAACGACGGCGTCGTCGAGGGTCTCGAGCTGCGCGACGCCGCCGGACGACTCACGGCCTTCTCGGTGCAGTACCACCCCGAGGCGGCAGCCGGACCGCACGACGCGGCGTACCTCTTCGACCGCTTCGTGGGCCTGATGGACGGCGCCGGCCGGGGAGGCGATCGCTGATGCCGAAGCGCACCGACCTCGCCAGCGTCCTGGTCATCGGCAGCGGACCGATCGTGATCGGGCAGGCCTGCGAGTTCGACTACTCCGGGACCCAGGCGTGCCGCGTCCTGCGCGAGGAGGGCCTCCGGGTGATCCTGGTGAACTCCAACCCGGCCACGATCATGACCGATCCGGAGTTCGCGGACGCGACGTACGTCGAGCCGATCACGACCGAGTTCGTGGAGCAGGTGATCGCCCGCGAGCGGCCCGACGCGCTGCTCGCCACGCTGGGCGGGCAGACCGCCCTGAACTGCGCGATGAGCCTCGCGGCGGCCGGCGTCCTGGACCGCTACGGGGTCGAGCTGATCGGCGCCAGCATCGAGGCCATCGAGAAGGGGGAGAACCGCGAGTCGTTCAAGCAGATCGTCGAAGGACTCCCGCCGGAATGGGGCGCCGAGGTCGCGGCGTCCGCGATCTGCCACTCGATGGAGGACTGCCTGGCCGCGGTCGAGACGCTCGGCTACCCGGTCGTCGTCCGGCCGAGCTTCACCATGGGCGGCGCGGGCTCCGGGCTGGCCTACGACGAGGACGACCTCCGGCGGATCGCGGGTCTCGGACTGTCGCTCAGCCCGACCACCGAGGTGCTCCTGGAGGAGTCGATCCTCGGCTGGAAGGAGTACGAGCTGGAGGTGATGCGCGACCGGGCGGACAACGTCGTGATCGTCTGCTC
>JAICHQ010000102.1 GCA_025924815.1 Nocardioides sp. | reverse complement strand
GGCCGGCACCTCGCCGGTGTCGTAGACCGCGACGATCGCGGGGTGGTTCAGCGAGGCGGCGCTCTGCGCCTCGCGGCGGAACCTGGCCTGGAAGGTGTTGTCACTGGCCAGATCGGTGCGCAGCCGCTTGACCGCGACGGTGCGGCCCAGGCGCGTGTCGGTGCCCTTGCGGACCTCCGCCATGCCGCCACGGCCGAGCAGCTCGCCGAGCGCGTAGCGCCCGCCGATCAGCGGCTGTCCGTCAGTGCTCTCGGGACTCACAGGTCGCCCTCTCCGTGGTTCAGGTCGGTGCCGGGTGTGGGGTCAGCCATGGGGGTTCAGCACCGCCTCCATGACCGCCTTGGCGATCGGTCCGCCGAGGGTGCCGCCGTGGATCTCGTCGGTTGGCTGGTCGACATGCTGGAGCATCACGCACACCGCGACCTTGGGCGCCTGCGCGGGCGCGAAGCCGACGAACCACGCGTACGGCGGGACCTCGCTGCCGTCGGGATTCTTCAGGCCGCTCTGCGCGGTGCCGGTCTTGCCGGCCACCTGGACGCCCGGGATCGCCGCCGGGGTCGCGGTGCCGCTCTGCACCGTCGCCACCATCATCTTGGTGACCTCGCTCGCGGTCGACGAGGAGGTCGCCTGGGAGAGCTGCTCGGAGGTGCCGGGACGCACGGTCTCGAAGCTGGTCGGCGACTGCTCGGCGTCGACGAGGTAGGGCTTCATCACGACCCCGTGGTTGGCGATGCCGGCGGTGACCATGGCCATCTGCAGCGGTGTCGCGGTCACCGAGCCCTGGCCGAAGCCGGTCAGCGCGGTGCCCGGAGGGTCCAGACCGGCGGGATACCGCGAGACCGCCTGGGTGGGCAGGTCGTCGAGGTAATGCTGGTTGAAGCCGAACGCCTCGGCCTGCTGGTGCATGCCGTCCGCTCCGACCTGCACGGCGAGTGGAGCGAAGGCGGTGTTGCAGGAGAACTGCATCGCCTGGGTCAAGGAGATCTTGCTGCTGTCGCAGCCGCTCAGGACGTCGTTGTGCACCACGCTGTGCGACTGCGGAAGGGTGTACGCCGGGCCCGCCGGCACCTGCGAGGTCGAGGTGTACTTGCCACTCTGGATGGCCGCGCTGGCGGTGACCACCTTGAACGTCGACCCCGGCGGCAGCGTCGTCTGCACGGCCCGGTTGAGCAGTGGGTTGGACGGCAGCTTCGACATCCTCGTGGCGTAGGCCGACGCCTTCTTGAAGTCATGGTCGGCGAGCTTGTTGGGGTCGAAGCTCGGCAGGGACACCATCGCCAGGATCTTCCCGGTGCTGGGCTCGAGCGCCACGACCGCGCCCTGCACGTCGGAGCCCAGCGCGCGCAGCCCGTCGTACGCCGCCTTCTGCGCGGCCGGGTCGATCGTCAGCCGGACGTTGCCGCCCTTGGTCGCGTTGCCGTTGACCAGGTCGACCAGACGGTTGACGAACAGGCTGTCGTCCTCGCCGGACAGGAAGCGGTTCTCGGTGCGCTCCAGGCCGGTCTCGTTGCCGAAGGTGTACCAGCCGGTCAGGGGCGCGTACATGAACGGCTCGTGGTAGACGCGCTGGAACTTGTACTGGTCCTTCGACGGCACGCTCTCCGCGATCGCGGTGCGACCGACCATGATCGCCCCGCGCTCGCGCGAGAACGTCGCGGTGGCCACCCGGCCGTTGTCCGCCCGGTCGTTGAGCGCGTTCGCGTGGTAGTACTGCAGGTACGTCGCGTTGAGCGCCAGCGCCAGGAACAGCAGCAGGCAGAAGATCGAGACCGTGCGGATCGGCTTGTTCACATCTTCACGACCTGGGTCTCGTCCATGTCGGAGGTGCCGGGGAGCGACAGGTCGGGTGGAGGCCGCCGCGCGGAGTCGGAGATGCGCAGCAGGATCGCCACGATCACCCAGTTGGCGACCAGCGACGAGCCGCCGTAGGACAAGAACGGCGTGGTCAGCCCGGTCAGCGGGATCAGGTGGGTGACGCCGCCGACCACGACGAAGACCTGCAGCGCCACGGCGCCGCCGAGGCCGGTGGCCAGCAGCTTGCCGATGTCGTCGCGGCTGATCAGGGCGGCCCGGAAGGCCCGCTCGACGATCAGGCCGTAGAGCAGGATCACCGCGATCGCGCCGGTCAGGCCGAGCTCCTCGCCGATGGCGCCGAAGATGAAGTCGCTCTCGGCGAACGGGATGCGCCAGGGCGAGCCCTGCCCGAGACCGCGACCGATCAGCCCCCCGTACGCCATCCCGAACATCGTCTCGACGGTCTGGCGGCCCTTGTCGTCGGTGCCGGCGCCGTAGTGGGCCCAGACGTCCGACCAGAGCACGAAGCGCTCGCGGACGTGGGGGATCAGCAGGTAGACGGCGTAGGAGCCGGCGACGAACAGAGAGGCGCCGACCAGCAGCCAGCCGGCGCGCTCGGTGGCGACGTACAGCATGATCAGGAAGAGACCGAAGAAGAGCAGGCTCGAGCCGAGGTCGTGCTGGAAGACCAGGATGCCGAGGCTGACCACCCACATCGCCAGGATCGGGCCGAGGTCGCGTCCGCGCGGGAGGTCGATCATCGCGACCCGGCGGCCGGCGAGGGCGAGGGCGTCGCGGTGGAGCACGAGGTAGCCGGCGAAGGTGACCACCAGCAGCACCTTGGCGACCTCGCCCGGCTGGAAGCTCAGCGAGCCGGCGTGGATCCAGATGCGGGCGCCGTTGACGGTCTTGCCGAGACCGGGGGCCATCGGCAGGAGGAGCAGCACGATCGCCGCGAGGCCGCTGGTGTAGGTGAACCGCTGGAGCGTGCGGTGGTCGCGCAGGATCAGCAGGGTGGCCACGAAGAGCGCGACCCCGAGCGTCATCCAGGTCAGCTGCTGGCGGGCGAAGTGGTGGTCGAGGGCGAGATCGAGCCGGTGGATCTCGGCCAGCCCGAGACCGTTGAGGGCGGCCACGATCGGCAGCAGCACCGGGTCGGCGTACGGCGCGACCATCCGGACCGTGATGTGAGCCGCGATGATCAGGGCGGCCAGCCACCCGCCGTACGACACGATGTCGGCGGGCACCTCCCCCTTCACGCCGAGGCCGACCGCGGCGTACGCCCCGACGCCGACGGCGAGAGCGAGGACGAGCAGGAACAGCTCCGCCCCACGCCGGCGGCGGTGGACGAACTGCATGATGGGACCGGCGGGCTGCGCCATCTCAGCCACCGCCGGTCGTGGTCGTCGACTGGTTGGCGGCGAGGTGCTCGACCGTGCGCTCGGCCTCCTGCAGGTCGGCCGCGCCGATGCCGGACTGGACCGTGCGTGCGGTGAACGCATCGAGCTCGTCGACCTTGACGTTGCTCGTCTCGTAGGGGTGGGAGAGGTCGATGCCGGGCACGTCGGCCTGCACCCCCCGGAAGATGGTGACGACGCCGTCCTGCTCCCCGACGTAGTACTGGTGCTGGCTCCACGTCCACACGCCCGCGCCGACCATCCAGGCGACGCCGACCAGGCCGAGCACGGCGAGGCCGCGACGCAGCCAGGGGTTCTGACGCGGCGCACGCGGGGCGTAGCGAGCGGTCTCGGGGTCGGTGTCGATCGCGAAGGGGACGCCGGGGGGCAGCTCGTCGAGCAGGTCGGCCGCCACGGGCTCGATCTCGCCGGTGTCGCCCGACCGGTGGCCCCGGAAGAACGACGTACCGGGGCGGGGCTTGCGCTTGAGCTCGGCCGCCGAGCCCACCAGGAGCGGCGCGGGCGGCTCGTCCTCGCTCGTGGCCGGGACCACGTCGGCGACGATGCAGGTGACGTTGTCGGTGCTGCCCGCCTCGAGGCTGGCCCGCACCAGCTCGACGGCGGCGAAGTCGGCCGAGCCCGTCGCCAGGATGTCGGCCAGGCGGGCGTTGTCCAGCGACCCGGAGGCGCCGTCGCTGCACAGCAGGATCCGGTCGGACTCGGCCAGCTCGACGGTGAACAGGTCGGGGTCGACGTCGTGCACGCCGTCGAGGGCCTTGAGGATGAGGTTGCGGTGGGGATGGGTGCGCGCGTCCTCCTCGGAGATCCGGCCCTCGTCGATCAGGCTCTGCACGAACGTGTGGTCGCTGGTGAGCTGGCTGATCTCGCGGTCGCGGTAGAGGTAGGCGCGACTGTCGCCGACGTGTCCCATGGCCAGGCGGTGCCCGTCGAAGAGGGCCACGGTGGCGGTGGTGCTGGTGCCGCTGAGGGCCGGCTCCTCGTCGACGAGGTCGCCGATCCTGTCCGACGCCCGGTGCAGGGCCCCGGCGACGAGCTCGAGCCGGTGCTCGGCGTCGTGGTCCTCGCCGGGTGGCTCGTCGAGGCGGCGAAGCTGGCCGACCGCGGTGCTCGAGGCCAAGTCACCCCGGGCGGCCCCGCCGACACCGTCGCAGACGGTGAGCAGCCAGGGGCCGGCGTAGCCGGAGTCCTGGTTGTCCTTGCGTACGCGCCCGACGTCGGAGATCGCGGCGTACTGCAGTCGGAACGTCACTTGCGCAGCTCCAGGAGGGTCTTGCCGATGCGGACCTGGGTGCCGAGGGCCAGCGTCGTCGGCTGCGTGAGACGGGCGCTGCCGATGTAGGTGCCGTTGGTGGAGCCGAGGTCCTCGACGAACCACTGATCGCCGCTCGCGGCGATCCGGGCGTGCCGGGTGGAGACGTAGTCGTCGTCGAGCCGGATGGCGGCGTCGGCCCCCCGCCCGATCAGGATGGGCGCCTCGGACAGCTCGGCCCGCTCACCGGCGTTGGCACCGTCGACGACGAGCACGTGGGTCGGGGAGCCCTTCCGGGTCTTCTGCTTGGGCTGGCGCCGTGCCTTGGGAGTGGCCGCCTCACGGGCGGTCGCCGGCATCCGGGCACCGAACATGTCGGAGCGGACGACGGAGATCGCGGAGAGGACGAAGATCCACAGGATCGCCAGGTAGGAGATCTTGATCAGGAACAGGGTGAGCTCAGACATCGGCGTCCTCCTCGACGCGCACCGTCAGCGTCGTCCGCCCGATCTTGACCTCGGAGCCGTCCTGGAGCCGGGTGCTGGTGATCCGGTGGCCGTCGACGAGCATCCCGTTGGTCGAGCCGAGGTCCTGTACGCCGATGCCGATGCCGCCGTCGGACTCCTCGACGGTGAACTCGACGTGCCGCCGGCTCACCCCGGGGTCGTTGATGCGCAGGTCGGCCTCGGTGCCGCGCCCGACGACCAGCCCCGGGGGCTGGAGCGGATGACGGGTGCCGTTGACCTCGACGAACGCGCGGGCGCGGCGTACCTGGGTATGGGTGGCGTTGCTGACCACCGACGCGTGAGCCTGGCTGCGCACCCGGAAGCGGCCGATCGTGAGGTCGTCGGCGGTCTCGAAGGCGATCGTGACCGGCCCGGCGAACAGGTAGCTCTGGTTCTCCGCATGCTCCTGGAGCTGGAGGGTGAGCTCCTTGATCAGCGCCGAGTCGTACGGCGAGAGCCGATCGGTGTCGGGCTGGGAGAGCTCGACATGGAAGTCGTTGGGCACCATCCGGCGCTGGCGAGAGAGGATCTGGGTGTTGTTGTCGCACTCGCGCTGCAGCGCGGCCGCGATCTCCACCGGCTGCACGGCGCTGCGGAAGGCCCGGGCGAAGGCTCCCGAGACCATCGCCTCGAGCCGCTGCTCGAACTTGGCCAGGCCGCTCACGTCGTGCCTCCTCTCCTCATCGCACCGCCCCGTGATGTCCGCCCCGGTGGGACGAGGCCCGAGTGTGCCCGGGTTGCGGCCGATCGTATCGAGAGGGGGTAGGCACTGCCCGCCTGCCGCTCCCTGCGACGCCCGGCGCCGGTTTGGGCGCTTCTCGCGGGCTGGGATAGCCTTGGCGCGCTTCTGGCGCGAGTGGCGGAATAGGCAGACGCGCACGGTTCAGGTCCGTGTGTCCGAAAGGACGTGGGGGTTCAACTCCCCCCTCGCGCACGCGGATGACAGGGACCCCGGGTCCTCGGGGTCCGGTGCCCTCAGGGGACGAGGACGGCGCGGCCGACGATCTTGCCCGCGACGAGATCGTCGAAGGCCTGCTGGGCATCGTCGAGGCTGTAGGTCTGTGCGGTGACCGCGATCTTGCCCGCATGGGCGAGCGCGACGGCCTGGGCGAGGTCGGCACGGTTCCCGCCGTACGGGCGTTCGATGTTGACGCCCCAGGGGAGGGGGTCGGTGCCCGCGACGTAGGTGAAGGATCCGCCCCCGAGCCCCACGAACCGGATCGCGCCGCCTGCGGCCACGCATGCCAGCGACGTGTCGACCGTTGCCTGCGCGCCGACGACGTCCAGGACCACGTCGGCACCGCGACCGTTCGTCTCGTCGAGCACCCGTCGCGCCGTCTCGGCGTCGCTCACGAGAGCCAGATCAGCGCCGTGCTCGGCCGCGAACTCGACCTTGGCCGGGTCCGTGTCGGCCGCGATGATCCGCGCGGCACTCGTCGCCGCGAGGATCTGCAGCGCCATGTGGCCGAGCCCGCCCAGGCCCAACAGCAGCACCGTCGCGTCGGCGGTCAGACGGTGAGCCACGGTGTTGATCGCGTGCATCGGCGTCCACGCGGCGTCGGTGAGCGAAGCCGCCACCACCGCGTCCAGGTCGCCACGGGCCACCAGATGGCGGGCATGGACAACCATGTAGTCGGCCATCCCGCCGTCGACGCCGATGCCGTAGGTGAGCGGGGCCAGCCCCTCTCGCGGTCCCGCCACGAGGCACTGGTTGTCACGGCCCGCGATGCACTCGCGGCACTGTCCGCAGCTGAGGATCGGGCCCACCACGACGCCCTGGCCCACCTCCCAGCCCGAGACACTCGCCCCGACCTGCGCGACCTCCCCGGCGGTCTCGTGACCCAGGGTGCCGCCGATCAGCGGGTTGTCGTCGCCCAGGTTGATGACGGTGATGTCGGAGTGGCACAGACCCGCCGCCTCGACCTTCAGCAACACCTGATCGGCTGCGATCTCCGGCAACTGCTTGTCGCGGATCTCGATCGTGTTGTTCCGGACGTACGTCACCGCTCGCATGCGAGCCTCCTCGGGCCGGGACCCTCCACCGTAGCCGCCCGCCGGATGCCACCCCGAAATGTGGGGCGCCCCCGCTCGCAGTGCGAGCGGGGGCTGTGGCGCCGACTCCCGTCCCCCCGGGCGGCAGCTGACCCCCCACGGCCTCGTCGTCCCCCCGGGCGACCGGCCGTTGCCTCCGGTGATCCGTGGGGATCGCCGGAGGTACCCAGGAAACGACTGGATCAGTGGTTCGTGACGCGAAACGCGACGAATTTTTCACCGGATGAACCGGATCTCGAAGAATCACGCGAACAGACGGCGAAATGTCGCTCAATGTGAGGCGCCCCCGCTCGACGTGCGAGCGGGGGCCAGTGCGCCATCCGTCCCCCCAGGCGTCAGCGAACCTCCATCAGCCCGGACATCCCCCCGGTTGTGCGAGCTGGCTGTGGACCGATCCGAAGATCGTGGCCACATGGAGAATTCAACGACACATCGTCCGGCTACGGAAGACGTTGCCCGAAAGTTTTCCATCGATTGCCAGGAGCCTGGCAACTCATCGGTCGTGACGTAACCGGTCGGCCGTCGGCCCCGCCGCCCAGGCGCCGACGCCGAGACAGCCCACGACCGGTCGCACCCCCCGGATCGAGCTCGTGGTGAAGACCTCGTCCGCGGCCCTGAGCGCGGACAGGGTGACCGGGCGCTCGGCGGCCGCCCGGCCCTCGCCGGCCAGCATCTCCAGCACGCGGGCGCGCACGGTCCCCGGCAGGATCCGCCCGTCGAGCGGTGGCGTGACGACCTCGCCGTCGAGGACGAGGAACACGTTGGCGGTGCCGCACTCGAGCACGTCGTCCGCGTCGTCGACCAGCAGCACGTCGTCCGCGTCGCGTGGGCCCTCCACGAGCCGCCGGTCGCGCCACTTGTGCCGACCGAGCCCGCCGGGAAGCCGGAGCGGGGTCAGCGTCCGAGACCCCGGCTCGGGCTCCTCGATGGGCGTCGACTCGATCTCCCACTCGTCCCGAATCGGGTGGTACGACGTGCGCACGCGGCCGAGCTCCATCCCAAACGCGCGGGCGGCGATCCGGGCCGCCAGCCCCGGGGCGTCGACCGGGACGGCGTACAGCTCGGCGACCGAGGACGTGAGCCGACCGACGTGCCTCTCGAGGTCGAGGGCGCGACCGGCCCGGACGAGCAGCGTGTCGAAGACGCCGTACGACGCGTCGGGCGCGTGCTCGAGGTGCTCGGCCACGACCGCGGAGCCTACGCTGGCGCTCATGGCTGGGCGGCGCGGCGGCGCACGATGGGGACGATGGATCCTGGTGGTGCTCGCGCTCGCGATCATCAACGTCCCGTACGCCCTCCACCAGTGGCAGCTCCACCGCGCCACCACCGAAGGCCTCCGGGTCACCGCGACCGTCAGCAATGTCGTGGCGAGCGGGAGCGACACTCGCCTCGACTTCCGGCTGCCGCGCGACGTCGACGCCGGGCAGAAGCTCCGGACGGCCCTCGTCGACCGGGCGACGGGTGCGCAGGTCGCGCGGACCCACGAGGTCGGGGTGCGGGTGCTGAAGGGTCACCCGGACGCGTTCCAGGTCGACGGACAGGTCCGCGGCCGGTCGGGGCTGGTCCTCCTGCTGGTGGCGGACGCCCTGGTGCTGCTGATGGTGCTTCTCTCGTGGCGTCTGGGCGGCCGGATCCGCCGCCCGACGCTGGTCGGGGTGGCCGTCGAGGACGTGCGCAGCGGCGAGGAGGGGTCGCTGCTCGACAAGCAGGTCGACGGCACGTACCTGATCAACGGCGAGGTCGCCCGGACGGGGCCGACGTCGATGGTCGTCGCGCTGCGCGACCGGGACGTCGAGATCCACCTGCGCGACCACGAGAACCCGATCGCCGTCGGCGAGCGGGCCGCCGTACGCGCTCAGCTGGTGGGCTGATGCTCCACCAGGTCGTCCACACCCTCCTCGCCGTGCCTCCCGCACTCGCCCTGGTGATCATCGGCGTCCTGGTCTTCGGGGAGGCGGCGCTCTTCTTCGGCTTCGTGCTGCCCGGGGAGACCGCCGTCCTGTACGGCGGGGTGCTGGCCGACGCGGGCAAGGTCTCGGTGGTGCTCGTCCTGGCGGTCGTGCTGGTGGCGGCGGTGGTGGGAGACAGTATCGGCTTCGAGGTCGGGCGCAGGCTCGGACCGCGGCTGGTCCGGGCGCCGTTCCTGCGCAACCACCCCGAGCGGATGGAGCAGGCGCAGGCCTACCTGCGGAAGCGGGGTGGACGCGCGGTCGTCGCCGGGCGCTTCACCGCGTTCCTGCGCGCGGTGATGCCCGGCCTGGCCGGCGCCAGCCGGATGGAGTATCGGCGGTTCCTGATGTTCAACGCCGTCGGCGGCGTTCTCTGGGGCAGCGCCTGCGTGCTGCTGGGGTACTTCGCCGCGCACTCGATCGGCACGATCACCCACGCCCTCGGGATCACCAGCGGGGTCATCGTCGCCGTGCTGGCCGCCGGGATCGTCTGGGCCTGGCACCGACGGAGCCGCGAGATCCCGCACGATGGCTGATCCGGCCGCCGCACCCGGCTGGGCCGGCTGGCGGACGGTGCTCTGGCTCGGGGTGGTCAGCCTGCTGGCGGACCTGGTCTACGAGGGAGCCCGCTCGATCACCGGGCCGTTCCTGGCCTCGCTCGGCGCCTCCGCGCTGACCGTGGGCCTCGTGACCGGCGCCGGTGAGGCCGCGGCCCTGGGCTTCCGGCTCTACTCCGGACCGGCCGTCGACCGGAGCGGGCGCTACTGGCGGTGGATGGTCGTCGGCTACGCGCTGACGGCGGTCTGCGTGCCGCTGATGGCGCTCGCGCCGGCCCTCGGGGCCGCCGGGCTGGTCTTCGGGGCCGCGATGGTGCTGCTCGAACGCACCGGCAAGGCGATCCGCAGCCCGGCGAAGTCGGTGCTGCTCGCGGTCGCCGCGCGCGACGTCGGTCGCGGCCGCGGCTTCGGCGTCCACAAGGCCCTCGACCAGACCGGCGCCTTCCTCGGCCCGCTGCTGGTCGCCGGCGTCGTCGCCCTGAGCCTGCACCAGTGGGCGGGCCTCCTCGTCCTGGCCGTGCCCGGGGCCCTGGTGCTCGGGGTGCTGGCCTGGATGCACACCCACATCGGCGACCCGGGCCGGGCACCGGAGGTGATCGGCGTCCCGCTCGAGTCCCTGCCGGGCCGGTTCTACGTCTACGCCGTCGCCTGTGCGTTGACCACCGTCGGGCTGATGACGTTCGGCGTGATCTCGTTCCATCTCGTCCACGAGCGCCTGGTCGCCACCGCGGGGGTCCCGGTCGTGTACGCCGCGGCCATGGCCGCCGACGCGGTCGCATCGCTGGGCACCGGGTTCGCCTACGACCGGGTCGGTGGCGGCACGCTGGTGGTCCTGCCCCTGGTGGTGGCGGCGGTGCCGTTCCTCGTCTTCACCGACCGCGCCGGCATCGCGGTCGCCGGGGTGGTGCTCTGGGGCGTGGCCACCGGCGTCCAGGACTCGACGGTCAAGGCACTCGTCGCCGACCTGGTGCCGCAGACCCGGCTCGCGACGGCGTACGGCGCGTTCGCGGCGTTCCAGGCCGTGGCAGCGCTGGCCGGGGGCGGCCTGGCCGGCTGGCTGTACGGCGGACATCGGGGCGCCCTGGTCGGCGGGATCGTCGTCGTACAGGCCGTCGCCCTGGTTCTGCTGATCGGTGTGCTGTCGAGGTCGCGACGTGGGCGGAGGGGCCGACCGACCCGACGCTAGGGTGAGCGCATGTCGGCCACCCCGTCGTCGTACTCCATCACGATGCGTCTGCACACCGCACCCGACCACGGGGTCGTCGGGGCCGTCGCCACCGCGATCGCCACCGCCGGCGGCATCGTGACCGCCATCGACGTCGCCGACTCGAGCCACGACCGGCTCGTCGTCGACGTCACCTGCTCGGCGGCCGACGCCGACCACGCCGAGGTGCTCGTCGCTGCCGTCCGTGAGGTCCAGGGCGTGGAGGTGCACAAGGTCAGCGACCGGACCTTCCTGCTGCACATCGGCGGCAAGATCGAGGTGCAGTCGAAGGTCCCGCTGCGCACTCGCGACGACCTGTCGATGGCCTACACGCCCGGCGTCGGCCGGGTCAGCCTGG
>JAICHQ010000101.1 GCA_025924815.1 Nocardioides sp. | reverse complement strand
TGCGGTGGAGACCGTCACCGTCGACCAGAGCATCGGGCAGTACTGCGTGGCGCTGGCCACGGCCACTCGTCAGCACCCACACGTGCTGGTCGGCGCCTCCCCCCGCGGGTCGCTCGGCCTGTTGCTGACAGCACGCGGCTACGCCGTCGTCAACGGCCGCGACTACGTGGTCCCAGAGGACGTCAAGGCGGTCGCCGAACCCGTTCTCGCGCACCGCATCACGATCAAGCCGGAGCTGTGGATGAGCAACGCCTCGGGCAACACGGTCGTCGCCGCTGTCTTGGACTCGGTTCCGACGCCGGCCGCCCGAGACGTCGGAGCCGAAGTGTCGCCAGCGCAGTGAGCGCGTTCTCGACCTCCCATCCCTCGGGCTGGCGCCCGACCGCATCACATGTCCGGGCGTCCCTTCTCGCTGCCGGGCTGCTGGTCGCCGCGGTGCTGCTCCATCGCGCCGACCTGGTCGTCATGGCGACGCCGCTCGCTGTACTGGCCGTCTGGTCGAACCTGAGCAGGCCGACGACGCCGCCGACCGTCAGCACGCCGCGCGCACTCCCGGCGCTGCGCGAGGGAGAGTCGATGACGTGGCATGCCGAGGTCACGCCGGTGGCCGGCATGGAGCAGGTCGGTCTGGTGATGGCGGCGAACCAGTTCCTGGCCATCCGACCGGAGCACGGCACCTTGGCTCGCGCGGTGGCTCCCGGGTCGGCGGAGGTCCGGCTCGCCGTCGGCGTCCGCACGACCCGGTGGGGAGTGCAGGCCGCCGGCGCCTGCATCGTCGCAGCCACCAGCTCGTTCGGCGCCTACCGGTGGGGCCCGATCGGGTTCGACGGGAAGCCCCTGACGACGCTGCCCCTCCCGGCGGTCTTCAACGCGACCGCCCCCACGCCGCGCCCGGTCGGGCTCGTCGGCCTCAACCGTGGCGCCCGACCGGGCGACGGGACGGAGTTCGCCAGCATCAGGCCCTTCCAGATCGGTGACCGGCTGCGGCGGATCCATTGGCCGGTGTCCCTGCGGACCGGCAACCTCCACGTCACCGCCACCTGGTCGGACCAGGACGCCCAGGTCGTGCTGGTGGTCGACGCCACGACCGACCTCGGTGTCAGCGAGGGGCTCGACGGTGCCGCGAGCAGCTTGGACGTCACGGTCCGGGCAGCTGGTGCGATCGCCGAGCACTACCTCCGGCGCGGAGACCGCGTGGGCCTGCGGGTGCTCGGGATCCCCGGCCAACTGAGGATGACACCTGCGGCCGGCAACCAGCAGCTCCTGCGGATCCTCCACCAGCTGGCCGCCGTGACCGCCGGTGACCGGGAGCGCCGCGACCAGGTGTCGAGCCGGTTGGGGCTGGGGGCAGGCACCCTCGTCGTGATGCTCTCGGCCTGTGTGAGTTCGCTGGCCCTTCAGCAAGCCGTGGCTCTGGCCAGCCGCGGGCTGACCACCGTCGTCGTCGACACCCTGCCGGAGCGGATCGCAGGTGTGGAGGATCCCTACGTCGTTCTCGCGTGGCGGATCCGACGGCTCGAGCGGGCGATGGAGATGCGGCGGGTGGTCGCCAGCGGCGTCCCGATCGTGCCGTGGCACGGACCCGGCAGTCTCGACCAGGTGCTCCGCGACGCGGGCCGGCGGTCAGCAGCCCCGAGGCTGGCGCGGCGATGACTCAGCAAAGGAGTCGCGACCAGGGGGTGCTGATCGGCGTGGCCGTCGCCATCCCGCTCCTGGTGCTCGTGGTGGTGGGGCTGGCCGGGTCGCTGGCCTGGTGGATGCCGCTGTTGATCGTCGTGGTTGTCGTCGCCGCGCTCACTCGGCAGGACTCCTACGTCGACAGCATGCTGCTCGTCGCTGTCGTCGGCGTCTGGATGGCGGGCGGCAATGCCGGTCACCCCTTCGCGACGCTCGGCGTCGCCCTCCTCGTGCTGACCCTGCACGCGGCGCTCGCCATGCGAGCCGCTGCGCCGCTACCGGCGGCGTTCGACAGGCTGATCTGGCGGCGCTGGCTCGGGCGACTCGCGGTGCTGGCCGCGATCACCGCCGCGGCGTGGGAGCTGACCTGGGCGCTGCAACGCGCAGACCTGTCCGGAACCGCCTGGGCGAGTATCGCGGCCCTGCTCGCCTGCTGCGGTTTCGCGCTGCTGCTGCGCCGGTTGATGGTCAAGACGGGCGACTGAGCGTCGCGGCCGGCGGCAGGTCGTGGCCGAGCGCTCGCCGTACGGCGACGGCCAACTCGGCGGCACCCGGCTTGGCCAGCACTGCGGCCACATGCAGGTCCGGACGGACCAGCCAGACCTCGCCGGACTCGGCCGTCAGCGCGCTGCGGATGCCGCCACCCGGGTCGATCTCGTCGACAGCCAACACCTGAAGGGCCGCCACTTCTTCTCGCACCTTCGCCGCGGTCGTCGCCGCGCCGGAGCCGAACCCGAGCGCGGTGAGCCGGCCGCGGCAGCGCTCGCGCAGCCGTGGTGGCGGGCTCTGGGTGACGTCGGGCAGCAGGACGCCGGGCCCGGAGTCCGGCAGAGAGCCGCGCGGTGGCCGGGCCGCGGCCCGACGGCCGGGCCTCGGCAGCACGACCGGCGAGTCGACGTACCAGAACGGCTCGGCCAACCGGCCGGACTCGACGCGTGCTCGCGCCGCCTCGTCGTCGACCGCCGCTGCGAGGATCTCCTGTCGGCGCAAGAACTGCTCGCGGGTGTGCGGGACGAGGAAGTCCATGGTCGCGCCCACGACGTCGAGGTTCTCCTCCGCGGCCGCGCGCCGCTCGTCGCCGTAGCTCGCCACCAGCCCGGGGCCGCCGTCGCCAGCAAGTGCGAACGCCAACTTCCAGGCGGCGTTGTCGGCGTCCTGCACACCCGAGTTGAGGCCGCGAGCCCCGAATGGTGCCATCGCGTGCGCGGCATCGCCCACCAAGAGCACTCGACCCACGGCGAACCGGTCGGCGAGCCAGGCGCCGAACCGGTAGACCGAGCGCCACTGCAACCGATACGGCCGGTCTCCGATCACGTCGGTGATCCGCTGGTGCAGGCCGCCACTCTCCTCGTCGGTGGCCAGGTCGTAGTCCGGCGCCACCTGCCAGTCGATCCGGTAGGTGGTGTCCGGACACGGGTGGATGAGCACCTGGCGACCGGGGTTCCACACCGGGTCGAAATAGAACCGACGTTCCCGGGCCCAGCCGGGGAGGTCGGCCTGCACGTCGCAGATGAGGAACATGTCGTCGTACGACGACCCGCGCATCTTCACCCCGAGTGCCGGACGAATGACGTCGTCCCGTGCGCCGGTGCAGGACAGCACGTACTGGGCGCTGACGCGGGTCGGGCCGTCGGGCGTCGCGCACTCGAGGTCGACCTGTCCGGCGGACTGCCGCAGCGCAACGACCTGCCACCCCCAGCGGACGTCGACCAACGGCGTCTCGCCGATTCGCTCGTCGAGGATCTGCTCGGTGCGGTACTGCGAGATGTTGACGAACGGCGGGAACGTCGCGCCCTCGGTCGGCGCCACGTCGTAGGAGAACAGCTCGCGGTCGCGGTAGAGGGTCCGGGCGGTCGACCAAGTGACGCCCTCGGTGGCGATCTCCCCGGCGCCGACCCAGCTCCAGACGTCGAGCACGTCCCGCTGCTGACAGATCGACCGAGATCCGACCGGCTGACGCGCCGGGCGCTGCTCCAGGACGACGACGTCGACGCCGTACCGGGCCAGCAGCAGGGCGGCAGTCTGACCGACCGGGCCGTTGCCGACGACGGCGACGCTGGTCGTCAGTCCTGCAGCTGGTCCCATATCTCCCGGTCGCGCTCAGCGGTCCAGATGGTCGGCCGCTCGACGCCCGCAAGCTCCTCCCACGCCCGCGCCACGTCGAACGGCAGGCAGTGCTCGAAGATCGGCCAGCCGCCGTACCTGTCCACGAGCGCCGCATGCGCCTTGGTGAACGCCTCCTTCAGCGTGCCGTCCGCCGCCTGCACCTGCTGCACCGTCTCGACGACGACGTCGAGGAAGTGCCGCGTCGACGAGACTGCGTCCCGTACGCCCGCAGAGCCGTGGACGACCGCACCACGGCCGCCCACCAGAGTGTCGGCCGCGAAGGCGGCCACCCGATCGAGGGTGCCGCTTCGCCAATCGCGATGGAACGCGTCGCCGGTGTAGAGCGCTGCCTGCGACTCGACGAGGTCACCGGCGAAGAGGATGCGCTGCTCGGGGAGCCAGGCGACGATGTCGCCCTCGGTGTGGCCGCGGCCGCAGTAGTGCAGCTCGAGCCGCCCATGGCCGCCCCCGAGGTGGATCGTGAACCGATCACTGAACGTCGCCGTCGGCCAGGTCAGGCCCGGGATCGACTCCGGCTGCTTGAACAGCCTGGGCATCCGGCCGAGTTCGGAGTCCCAGTCCTGCTTGCCGCGCTCGGCGACAAGCTCGCGCATCCGCTCGTGGCCGACGATGACGTCGGCGTCGAATGCGCTCGCGCCGAGCACGCGGACCGCGTGGTAGTGAGAGAGCACCAGACAACGGACCGGCTTGTCGGTGTGCTCCCGCAGCCGGGCGAGCCACTCCTTCGCCGCAACCGGCGTGGCGAGTGCCTCGAAGCAGACGAGGAAGTCCTCGCCCTCGATCGCGCCGACATTCGGGTCCCCCTCCGCGGTCAGCGCGTACACCCCGTCGGCCAGCACCTCCAGGGTCTGAGGCTTGTCGGCGAGGTCGGTCGACGATGCGAACGGCCGGCTCATGCCAGCGACCCTACTGCCGGCCGGCGGGCTACCGTCGGGTTGTGGACGCCAGTGAGTGGGACGAGAGATACCGACACACCCACGAGTCTCCCGAGCACCTGGTCTGGGGCGTCGAGCCGAACCGCTTCGTGCGCGAGCAGTGCGAGCGGCTCCCGGTCGGGACGGCGATCGACCTGGCGTGTGGCGAAGGCCGCAACGCCTTGTGGCTGGCCCGCCTCGGCTGGAACGTCACCGGCGTCGACTTCTCTGCCGTCGCGATCGACCGGGCGCGAACCCTCACCGAGGCCGAGCCCGAGCTGGTTCGTGTCCGCCTGAAGTGGCAAGTTGCCGACATCACCACGCTGCCGCTCAAGCCTGGGGGCTACGACCTGGTGCTGATGGCCTACGTGCATGTCGGGCCGAGCCAGCACGACGCGCTGGTGCGAGCAGCGGCCGGCGCCGTACGGTCGGGCGGCCACCTGGTGATCGTCGGGCACGACCGCCGCAACATCGAGGAAGGAGTCGGCGGGCCGCAGGACCCCGAGGTGCTCGAGGACCCGGACCAGCTGCGTGCGGCGCTCACCGGCGTCGAAGGCCTCGACATCGAAATGGCGACGACGGTCCCGCGTCCCACCGCAGACGGCGTCGCGTTGGACACCCTCCTCCGCGCCCGCCGCCTGTAGGTTCAAGCACGCTAAGGCGGCCACCGTCGCTCGCAGGCACCGCCACTTTCCAATGCGTTTACTATTAGCCCCCGTATCGCCTTACCAGGGTCAACTACGTGACGAGCGTGCTGCTGCTTTCATCGCGACATATCCAGGACGGCCGTGTAAGTAACTGGGTATGAGAAATCGTGGCCGCATGAATAAGAATTCCATGGCGTTCGCGCTCAAGGTGAGTATCACGATGACACCAGCCGTCACGGTCACTATTCGTCCTCCCGTGGGAAGGTCCAGCATGTCCTTGATCGATGCCAGGAGAACCAGCGACCCCACGCAGTAGAAGTCAGTCGGAATCTGGGCCATGTGCACGTACTTCTTCGGCCCGTACAACGAAAGGAAGCGACTAGCCTCAAATGTTCCCTGCGATCGCCCACCTGTCTGGATCTTCAAACCCAGAAAACAGCAACCAATCGCCAAGAGCATCAGCGCAAAGGCAAGAGCCAAGTAAACCCTGTCCTCCTCCTGTTCATCGTGCTCATGGCAGGTTACCTTGTCTCTTGCCTTACGCCAAGCAGAACACGGAAACACCAGACACATAGGTGCCCACAATCTGCGTTCCGCCGATCTGGTCGGGTGGGCAGACGGTGATGTCGGTGTCGAGGACGGCAAGGTCGGCGAGGTAGCCGGGCTCGATCCTGCCGGTATCGTCGAGGTGGTTCACGAATGCCGAGCCCGAGGTGTAGGCGGCCAACGCCTCCTCGACACTGATCGCCTCGTGCGGCAGGAAGGGCTCGCGGACCTCCCCCGCCACGGCCGGTAATTGCCGGTTGACCGCGACGTGGATGCCCCAGAGCGGGTCGGGGCTGCTGACCGGCCAGTCGCTGCCCCCGGCCAGCCGGCCGCCGTACCGTCGGATCGAGGCGAACGGATACTGCCAGCCGGACCGCTCGGGACCGAGGAAGGGCATCGTCAGGTCATCCATCTGGTCTTCGTGCGTCGCCCACAGCGGCTGCATGGTGCCGGTGACGCGGAGCTCGGCGAACCGTGGTTGGTCGTGGGGATGGATGACCTGGATGTGCGCGATGTGGTGCCGGTTGTCGTTGCTGCCGTTGGCCTCGCGGGCGGCCTGGAAAGCGTCCAGGGCTTCGCGAACCGCGCGGTCGCCGATCGCGTGCACGTGCGCCTGGAAGCCGAGGGCGTCCAGCTCGACGACCGCTGCCCTCAGCTCGTCGGGAGCGACCATCGACAGCCCGGCGTTGGCGGTCGGATGTCCGTCGGGGCCGAGATACGGCTCGAGCATCCCTGCGGTGAAGTTCTCGACGATTCCGTCCTGCATGATCTTGACCGACGTCGGCGCGAAGCCGTCCCGGCGGAATGCCTCGCGGCGCTCGACCAGCTCTGCGATCTGCTCGCGACCGCGGCCGCGCTCCCACCACAGTGCGCCGACCACCCGCGCGGTGAGATTGCCCCTCTCCAAGCACTCGACGTACGTCGAGGAAGCGTCGCGGATGTTGGCGTAGGAGCCGAGAATCGCGTCCTGCCACGCGGTGATGCCGAGCGAGTGCAGGTACGCCTGTGCCTCCAGCAGACCGGCCATCATCTCGGTAGGACCCGCTGCCGGCACGATCCGGGCCACCAGATCCATCGCGCCCTCATGCAGGACCCCGGTCGGGTTGCCGTCCGCGTCACGCTCGATCCGGCCGTCCGGCGGGTCTGGCGTCTGCGCGCTGATGCCGGCCGTCTCCAGCGCCCGCGAGTTCACCCACCCGCCGTGGTGGTCGCGGTTGGGCAGGAAGACCGGTCGGTCGGCGACGACTGCGTCGAGGGTCTCCTTGCGAGGCAGACCCCCGTCGAACGCCGCCAACATCCAGCCGCCACCGGTGATCCAGCCACCACCGGGGTGGTCCTCGGCGTAGGTGCGGACGACGTCGACGTACTCCTGCTCGGTCTCGACGCCGGACAGGTCGCAGGAGAGCCGCTCGAGGCCACCTTGCACGGGATGGATGTGCGCGTCCTGGAATCCAGGGACGAGCATGCCGCCCACAAGGTCGACGACCTGCGTGCCGCGACCGCGCAGGTCGAGGACCTCCGCACCGCCGACGGCGGTGATCCGCTCGCCTGTCACTGCGAGCGCCTCGGCGGTCGGACGCCCCGGGCCGGTCCAGACGGTGCCGTTGACGAACAGCAGGTCGGCCGCGGTCACGGGTGACGCCTACTGCTTGTGCACGCTGACGCTGATGATGCTGATCGGCTGGGCAGGCGCGCCGTCGCTACCGCCGCCGGCGACACCGACCTGAGCGATGTCCCGTAGGATCTTCATGCCGCCGACGACCTTGCCGAAGACCGAGTAGCCGCCGCCCGACGTCGGGAGCTGGGTGTCCTTGTAGACCATGAAGAACTGGCTGCCGTTGCTGTTGGGGTCGCTGGACCGTGCCATCGCGAGGGTTCCCGGCGGGTAGTCACCGTTGATCGGCGCGTTCTCGATGCCGAAGCCGTAGCCGGGGCCGCCGGTGCCGGTGCCGGTCGGGTCGCCGCACTGCAGGACGTAGATGCCCGACGTCGTCAGGCGGTGGCAGGGGCTGTCGACCCAGAAGTTGTTGTCGGCGAGGAACAGGAACGACGCCACGGTCTGCGGTGCCTTGTCGCCGTACAGCTGCAGCTTGATGATGCCGCAGTTGGTGTTAATGGTCGCGTCCCAGATGGCGTTCTTGGCCAGACTGGGGCTCGGTGCCTTCTTGTACTGCTTGGGCTTCGCCGGCTTCTGCGGCGCTGGCATGCAGTGCAGGCTCGCCGGCGTCGTGGACGGCGGCGAGCTGGGCGTCGTCGGATTCGTCGGCAGGGTGGGGGTCGGCGTACTCGGGTTCTCAGACGCAGTTGAGGATTTGCTGTTACCCACGAGCACCGCCACGACGACGATCGCCGCAACGCACGCGAGGGCGACGAGCCCGATGCCGATCTGTGTCGACAGCGGCGTCTTGGGCCGCTGAGACGACGGGTTCGTCGGCCGCTTGGAGTTGGACATGGCGCTTACCCTACGAAGGGCCGGCCGGCGACCGACGATCAGGTACGCCGCGTGTCGCCGCCTCGCCGGGGGTCGGCGCCCGGCCCGGACCGATCGATCGCCGCGACGCCGCCGAAGTACGCGTCGAGGCCTGGCCACTGCACGACCTCGTCGTGCTCGGCCAGCGCCGCTCGGACCTCGTCGCCGAAGCCGGGCTCGAGGTGGACCCTGCCGGGCACCGGGTTGAGCCGAGGAGCAGCGATCGCCTCGTCGACCGGCATGCCGTCGTTCACGACGTGCACAAGCATCTGCACCAGGGCCGACCTGATCCGGCTGCTGCCGGCTGCGCCACCGACAAGGACGAGACCGTCGTCGTCGAACATCGCCAGCGGCGTCATCATCGAGTTCATCCGGGTGCCGGGCTCGTTCTCGCCACGGAGCAGCTCGCTCTCCCCGAGCATGGAGTTGAGGTGGATGCCGTAGTCCGGCAGCCACACCCCGGAGGCCAGCCCGAGGCTGGTGGTGACGGCACAGGCGTTGCCCTCGGCGTCGACCACAGCCTGACTCGTGGTGTCGCCGGGTCGCGGGTTGTTGCGCAGGGCGGCCACCAGACGCCGGGCCATCTCGACAGGATCGTCGGTCAGCTGCAGGTCGGACACCGTGCCGAGGATGTCGTCGAGGTCGTTGCCGCGGGAGAACACCGGCCTTCCTGCCAGGTGTCCGGTGCGCGGCGCGGACTCGCGGACCGCGTAGGCACGCAGGTCGGCCTCTGTGAGGTCGCCCTCCGCTCCGATGGCAGACACGATCTGCTCGCCGATCGGGCCGGTGTAGAACGCGGACGGCCCCACGTCGGCGAGCATCTGCAGGGCGTCGGCGAGACCGGGATGATGCAGCGTCGCGCCGCCTCCCAGGACCTCGCCTGCCCGCTCGTAGGCGGACCTGCCGTGGCCGCGGAGCATCGCCACTGCGACGGTCGCGAGCACCGTCGCCTGCGGCGGGGAGAACGACACGCCCTGTTCGGCGTGCCGGATCGCCGGCTCGACGACCTCCTGCCAGGGAAGCCGGCCCCAGCGCTCATGCAGGGCGGCGACGCCCGCCGGCAGGCCGGGCACGGCGACACTGGCCGCCCCCACGGCGTACGGCACGATCTGGCCGCCGAAGTCGATCGGCACCTCCTCGAGCACCCGGTCGGTGTGGCGACCGGCAAGCCCGGGGATCGTCACGAAGAAGTCGAGGCAGGACACGCTCGAGGTCGCCGCGTCGACGTACGTGGCGAAGCCACCGCCGGCCAGCCCGGTGAAGACCGTCTCGGCAACGCAGGCGGTGAGCACCATCGCCGCCGCAGCGTCGCCGGCGCTTCCGCCTTGTCGGAGGATCTCCGCTCCGACGTCCGCCGTGACCGGGTTGCCCGCGGCGACACTCGCCGGGAGCCGACTCACACCGAATCCTGGGGTGGTCTCATGCGCCGGTGTACTCGCCAGGGATCTGCTGGCCCTTGGCGAGCACGGTGATGCCCTCGTCGGTCACCGTGAACCCGGCGGCGCGGTCCGCCTCAGCGTCGATGCCGATCCGGAACCGGTCCGGTACGACGACGTACTTGTCGATGATCGCGTTGCGGATCCTCGCCCCCCGACCCACCTTGACCCCGTCCATGATCACGCTGCGCTGGATGGTCGCGTACGCCGAGACGTAGGCATGGGTGCCGATCACCGAGCGCCTGATGGTGGCGCCGGACACGATCGAGCCGGCGCAGACGATCGACTCGTCCACGGATGACTTCTCGACGAGCTTGGCGCCGGGCAGCTGCGGGTGCGAGGTGAAGATCGGCCACTGGGTGTTGTAAAGGTTGAACGTGGGCTCGACCGACACCAGGTCGAGATGCGCCTCGTGGTACGACGCCAGCGTTCCCACGTCGCGCCAGTAGTCGGTGTCCCGAGGCAGTGATCCCGGGACGTGGTTGTCGCGGAAGTCGTAGACCTCGGCCGCACCATCCGCGACGAGCATCGGGATGATGTCGCCGCCCATGTCATGTCGTGAGCCGGCAGCGTCGGCATCGCGGCGCAGCGCGTCGACGAGGACCTCGGTGGTGAAGACGTAGTTGCCCATCGAGGCGAACGACTCCTCTGGACTGTCGGGGAGGCCCGGAGGGTCGACCGGCTTCTCGAGGAAGTCGGCGATCGTGGCGCCGTCCGCGGCCGTCGCGATCACGCCGAACTGGTCCGCCTCTGCCCGGGGGACGCGGATGCCTGCCACCGTGACCCCGGCACTTGATGCGATGTGGGCATCGACCATCTGCGAGGCGTCCATCCGGTAGACGTGGTCTGCGCCGAACACGACGATGTGGTCAGGGCGCTCGTCGTTGATGAGGTTCATCGACTGGTAGATCGCGTCCGCGCTGCCGAGGAACCATTGCTTGCCGAGTCGCTGCTGCGCCGGGACCGGCGTCACGTAGTTGCCCAACATGCTCGACATCCGCCAGGTGAGCGCGATGTGTCGATCGAGAGAGTGCGACTTGTACTGGGTGAGGACGCACACGCGCAGGAAGCCGGCGTTGACCAGATTGGACAGCGCGAAGTCGATCAGCCGGTAGCTACCGCCGAAGGGGACCGCTGGCTTGGCCCGGTCGAGGGTCAACGGCATCAGCCGTTTGCCCTCCCCACCGGCCAGCACGATCGCAAGCACCTTGCGCCCGGCCATGCAGCGACACTACGCCGCTGCAGATGAGCGGCTCAGAGTTTGCCGAGG
>JAICHQ010000100.1 GCA_025924815.1 Nocardioides sp. | reverse complement strand
CGTGCAGTCCGTCGCGGGCGGTCAGGAACAGGACCGGAGCATCGATGCCGCCCGCCCGGAGGGCCAGGCAGAGATCGCGGCCGTCCCCGTCCGGAAGTCCGATGTCCAGGATCAGCAAGGAGAGTGGCGTCGCCCGGAACGTACGCATCGCCGCCGCGGCCGAGGAGACCGCCACCACCTCGTGCCCGACGTTGCGCAGTGCCCGGGTGAGCACCGACCGCAGGCCGGGCTCGTCCTCGCAGACACCGACGACCGCCATGGACCCGACCCTATTCGGCGGTCGTCAACCTTGCGCCGAGGAGTGCCTCGAGCGTCGCGATCTCGTCGGCCTCGTCTGCCGACTTGTCGTCCCGGTACCGAACTACGCGGGCGAAGCGGAGGGCCAGCCCCCCTGGGTAGCGACTCGACCTCTGCACGCCGTCGAAGGCGATCTCGACGACCTGCTCCGGCCGGACGTGGACCACGTGTCGGTCGCGGTGAGTCTCCAGCTCGAGGAAGCGTCGGGTCTGCCAGGCCAGCATCTCGTCCGTCATTCCCTTGAACGTCTTGCCGAGCATCGTGAAGGTGCCGTCGGGGTTGCGGGCGCCGAGGTGGATGTTGGACAGCCAGCCGTCGCGACGGCCGCTGCCCCACTCGACCGCGAGCACCACCAGGTCGAGGGTGTGGACCGGCTTGACCTTGACCCAGCCGGAGCCGCGACGGCCGGCGGCGTACCCGATCGAGAGGCTCTTCACGACGACGCCCTCGTGGCCGCGGGCGAGGGCGTCGCGGGCGAACGCCTCGGCGGCGGCGGAGTCGTCGGTGACCAGGCGAGACACGCGATGGTCCTCGGGGACGAGGGAGTCGAGGACGTGGAGCCGCTCGGCGCCGCCGGCGTCGAGCAGGTCGCGGCCGTCGGCGTGGAGGATGTCGAAGAAGTACGGCGTCACCGCGATGCCCGCGCTCGTGGCGGTGCGCGACGCGGTCTCCTGGAAGGGGCGCGGCCTGCCGTCGTCGTCCATCGCGATCACCTCGCCGTCGAGGACGAGGTCGTGGCCGGGGAGGGCGCGGACGACCCGGACGACCTCGGGCAGGCGCTCGGTGATGTCGTCGAGACTCCTGGTCGCGACCACGATCTCGTCACCTCGCCGGTGCACCTGGATCCGGATTCCGTCGAGCTTGGTGTCGACCGCGACCGGGGTGCCGGGCCCGGCACCGGCCTTCGCCATCGCGGCCGCGACGTCGGGCGCGGTCGAGGCGAGCATGGGCAGGACCGGCCTTCCCACCTCGAGCCCGATCTCGGCGAGCGCGCCCTCGCCGCCGGTCATCGCGGCGAGCACGATCGGGACCGTGCCTCCGGCGAGCATCGCGGCGCGGCGTACGGCGGTGAGCTTCACGCCCCAGGCGGACGCGATCGCCTCCTGGACCAGCGAGTCGAGGGCGCCTTGGCGGACATTGCCGGTCATCACCCCCCGTAGCCAGTGCTGCTCGTCGGCGGTCAGGCGCGCGAACAGCTCGTGTACGCCGGCGGCCCGCAGGTCCGCGGACCCCGGCCCCGACGTCGTCGCGAGTCGGCCCAGCGCGTCGTGGACCTCGAGCACCGTGATCGACGGCTCGCCGGCCGGCTCGGGCAGGGCGCTGAGGCCTCGCCAGCCGACGCCGGTGCGTCGCTGCAGGATCGTGCCGGCGACGTACGCCGTGACGATGGGAAGCTCGTCGACGCCGGCCAGGCGAAGGCGCTCGGCGATCGCGGCGATCTTGGCCTTGCGGGATCGGGTGGCCGCGACGGCGCCCGACGTCTCCACCAGGTCGTTCAGCAACATGGCAGCCATCCTTGCGGAGCCCACCGACGCCCTGGGACGTCATACGGACGGAGCCTTCTATGGCTCTGACCGGATGACGTTGCGGTCACTCGCCGATCAGGGTGCGCACCTCGTAGAGCTCGGGGAAGAAGGTCAGGTCGAGGGCACGACGCAGGAAGTCGACACCGGAGGAGCCACCGGTGCCGGTCTTGTGCCCGATCGTGCGCTGCACGACCTGGAGATGGCGGAAGCGCCACTGCTGGAAGTTGTCCTCGATGTCGACGAGCTCCTCGCAGGTCTCGTAGACGCCCCAGTGGGACTCAGGGGCGGCGTAGACGCCGGCGAACATCGCCACAAGGTCCGGGTTGGACCGGTAGGGCTCCGACCAGTCGCGGTCGAGCGACGCGGCCGGTACGGCGTATCCCTGCCGCGAGAGGTAGGCCAGGAACTCGTCGTACAGCGACGGCTCGTGCAGCAGCGTCGTGAGCTCACCCTGGGCGGCGGGGTCGTGGGCGAAGACCTTCAGCATGTCGGCGCTCTTGTTGCCGAGCAGGAACTCGACCTCGCGGTACTGCGCCGACTGGAACCCCGACGACGTGGCGAGGAACGGCCGGATCAGCGCGTACTCCGACGGGGTCAGCGTGGCGAGCACCGACCATTGGTCGGCGAGGGTGTGCTGGATGTGCTTGATGCGCGCCATCCGCTTCAGGGCCGGGGCCAGGTCGTCGGTCGCCAACAGGGCGCGTGCCGAGCGGAGCTCGTGCACCAGCAGCTTGAGCCAGAGCTCGCTCGTCTGGTGCTGGATGATGAACAGGAGCTCGTCGTGCTGCGGCGGCCGACTCTGCGGGCGCTGGGCCGAGAGCAGCCGGTCGAGCATCAGGTAGTCGCCGTACGACATCTGGGTGCTGAAGTCGCGCTCGATCCCCTCCTCGAGGGGTCGCTGGCTCGTGGCGTCGCTCACGGCCCCGACCCTAGCCCCGCCCGGCCGCGGACCGTCTCCGGGACGACGGGTCCGGCTGTCGGTGTGGCCACGTAGCGTGGGCACGTGAGCGAGGGGCAGCGACGGGTGTGGCGTCCCGACTGGCCGGTGTCGGTGATGGGGGCCCTGGCGGGGCTACGCCGGGGGCCCGGAGACCCGACGTTCCGGGTGGTCGGCGACCACGTCTGGCGCGGCATCCGCACCCCGACCGGTCCGGCCACGCTGCGTCTCGGTGCCCGCCCGCGCGACGCCGAGGTGGAGGCCGATGCCTGGGGTCCCGGAGCCGCCTGGGCGCTCGACCACGTGCCTGCGCTGCTCGGAGCCGACGACGACCCGGCCGGCTTCCGGGCCGACCTGCATCCGCTCGTCGCCGAGGCACACCGCCGATGTCCGCACGTCCGGTTCGGCGCGACCCACCGCCTCTGGGAGGCGCTGGTCCCGGCGGTCATCGAGCAGAAGGTCACCGGTCAGGAGGCGTTCGCGGGGTTCCGCCGCCTGATCCGCCGGTACGGCGAGCGGGCACCCGGCTCGGGCCACGACCTGGGGCTCTGGGTGCAGCCGGCGGCCGAGACCGTACGGCGCGTCCCGTCCTGGGAGTGGCTGCGGCTCCACATCGACCCCTGCCGTTCCCGCACCCTGGTGCGGGCGGCCGCCGTCGCCGACGCCCTGGAGCGGCTGACCGCGACCGACGCCGAGGTGAGGCTGCGCACGCTTCCCGGTGTGGGGGAGTGGACAGCGGCCGAGATCCGGTCGCGGGCGTTCGGCGACCCCGACGCCGTCAGCTTCGGCGACTACCACGTCGCGAAGGACGTCGGCTGGGCCGTCACCGGCACGCCGTACGACGACGAGGGGCTGCGGAGCTTCCTGGAGCCCTGGCGCCCCCACCGCAACCGGGTGGTCGTGCTGCTCCACGGATTCGCCGGCGGTCGCCCGCGCCGTGGGCCGCGGATGCCTCCCCGCACCCACCTTCCCGTCAGCTAGCGACGGACGCCGGCTGCGCCGGTCAGACGGGGTCGAACCCCTCCTGCAGGCACCAGGACACCGCCTGCGCCCGCGTGGACACCCCGATCTTGCGGTAGGCGGAGCGGATGTAGCTCTTGACGGTGTTGGGGCTCAACGACATCTGGTCGGCGATCTCGCCGTTGCTGAAGCCCTTCACCACGCCACCGAGCAGGGTGACCTCGCGGGGCGTGAGGCCCACCTCGCCGCCCAGGGCCGGCGGCCAGTCCGACGGCTCCTGGAAGCCGAGCTCCTCCCTGGCCGCCTCTCGGATCACCGACAGGATGTCGGGACCGTCGGCCTCCAGGGAGACGTAGGCGGCGGCGCCGTGGGCCATCGCTCGCGCCGCGAGGTCCGGACGCTGCTCGCGCCCGACCACGACCACCGCGGACTCCTGCTGGTCGATGAACCCGAACAGCTCGGACCCGTCGTCCCCGATCAGCCCGACGACGTCGTAGATCACGACGTCGGGGATCACCCCGAAGTGCGGGAACTCGTCGAGCACCTCCAGGTCGGGCGCCCCCCGCAGGATGCTCCGCAAGCCACCTTCGACCACGTCGCCTGCACCGGCGACCGCCACCACGATTGCCATAAGGGATGGGATACCCGATCCGAGGTCCGGCGTAAACGCGTGGGGGCGAAATTTCGGAGAATTGCACCCCTGGGGGTGTGGTACCACCCCTGATCGGGCGTGATGTAGGTCAGAGCAGGGGCCGGAGGGGGTTGAGCACGAACTCTGTGAAGCGACGGTAGATGTCGCGGGCCTCCCACTCGGCGCGGGTCAGCTCCAGGCAGTTGGACTCGTCGACCCGGAAGGCATCCTCCATCGCGCCGGCCAGCCGGGGGTCGATGATCTCGACGTTGATCTCGTAGTTGCCGCTCAGGCTCAGGCGGTCGATGTTCGCCGTCCCGACCGTCGTCCAGGTCCCGTCGATGGTGGCCGTCTTGGCGTGGACCATCGCGTCGCGGTAGCGCAGGACCGTGACCCCGGCGTCGAGCAGCTGGGAGAAGTAGCCGCGGGAGATCCAGTCCGAGACCACGTGGTTGGACTTCCGCGGGATCAGGAGGCGTACGTCGACGCCGCGCCGGGCGGCCGCGGTCAGCGCCTCCGCGAAGTCGGGGTCGGGCAGGAAGTAGGCGGTGGTCAGCCAGATGTTCTTGCTGGCGCGGGCGATCGCCTCGATGTACATCGTGCGGATGGGGAACATCCACAGTCTCGGCACGTTCCGATGGAATCGGATGGTCGGCTCCCAGGTCGAAGCGGTCTCGAGCAGGAGGGGACGCTCGCTGGCCCGGAAGCGACGCCGCCGGTTGAGGTTCCAGAAGTCGGCGAACGCCCGCTTGAGGTCCCACACGGCCGGCCCGGTGATCCGCACGTGGGTGTCGCGCCACTCGGTCGCGTAGTCGGTCCCGAGGTTGTAGCCGCCCACGAAGCCGATGGCGTCGTCGACCACGAGGATCTTGCGGTGGTCGCGGCCGTAGCGGCTCAGCGCGAACGGCCGCAGCCCCGCGGCGTACACGGGGTAGCGCAGCACGTGGATCGACGACGCGAAGTGCTTGAACCGCGGCGAGACCACGAGGTTCGCGAACGCGTCGTAGATCAGGTAGACCTCGACACCGCGTCGCGCCGCCGCCTCGACCGCCGACTTGAAGCGCTGGCCGATCTCGTCCGACTTCCAGATGTAGGTCTCGAGCAGCACCTGCCGCTGGGCGCTGTCGATGGCCGTGAGCATCGCGTCGTAGAGGTCGTTGCCGAAGGTGTACGTCGTGACCTCGCCGTCGCCGACCGGCACGGTGCTCGGCGGCGCGGTCGGGAAGGACACCGACCGGCGCTTGCCACGCCGGCGGTAGGAGTCGACCAGCGTCATCGCGATCGCCATGAGGAACGGCGCCGCTGCGATCCCGAGCGCGGCGCGACGTACCAGCGGCAGCCAGCGGTCGGCCGAGGATCGGTGGGACACGTGGCCAAACTACCCATCGCCCCTGTCCCGAGGGGTTCGCTTGACATTCCCGCTCCGCGTGTCAACGGTTGCACAACAGCCGAGCAACCGTCAGAGTGCCCACCGGAGGCACTCGGGCCGGGGGAGGGAGTTCGGGTTGTTGGATCGTGCCTCGGCGCGGGTCGCTCCGGCGACGGTCCTGGCGGTGGCGTGCTTCGGGGCCTTCCTGGCCTTCCTGGACGCGACCATCGTCAACGTCGCGTTCCCGTCCATCCAGCGGTCGTTCTCAGATTCCTCCATCGGAGCGCTCTCCTGGGTGCTGAACGCCTACAACATCGTGTTCGCCGCGTTCCTCGTGGTGTGTGGGCGCCTCACGGACCTGATCGGGCGGAAGCGGGCGTACGCCGGCGGGATCGCCCTGTTCACGGTGTCCTCGGGGCTGTGCGCGATCGCGCCGACCCTCGACCTCCTGGTCGCGGGCCGCGTCGTCCAGGCCCTGGGCGCGGCGATGCTGGTGCCGGCCTCGCTGGCCCTGGTCGTCGAGGCGTTCCCGGGCGAGCGACGAGCCCACGCGATCGGGCTCTGGGGCGCCACCGCTGCGGCCGCCGCCGGCCTCGGCCCGCCGCTCGGGGGAGCCCTGATCGAGATCGGCGACTGGCGGTGGGCGTTCCTGGTCAACCTGCCGTTCGGCGCCATCGCGCTCGTGGCCACGCGCCGTACCCTCGTGGAGAGCCGTGCTCCCGGTCGGCGCACCCTGCCGGACATCCCGGGGGCCCTGCTGCTCGCGGTCGCCCTGGCGTTGCTGAACCTGGGCCTGGTCAAGGCCTCCGACTGGGGATGGGGCAGCACGCGCGTCCTCGGTTCGTTCGTGGTGGCCGTCCTGCTCGGTGCCCTGTTCGTCCGCAGCTCGCGCCGCCACCCTGCCCCGGTCGTCGATCCAGGGCTGGTGCGCATCGGCTCCTTCCGGATGGCCGGCCTGGCGACGGTGCTGGCCGGCGTCGGCTTCTACTCCTACCTGCTGACCAACATCTTGTGGCTGCAGTACGTCTGGGGGTACGGCGTGTTGCGCGCCGGTCTCGCACTGGTACCCGGCGCCCTGGTCGCGGCCGTGGTCGCCGCCCGGCTCGGGCCGCTCGCGGAACGCGTCGGTTACCGAGTGCTCGTCGTGCCTGGTGCGCTGGTCTGGGCGGGCGCGTATGTCTGGTACCGCCAGCAGGTCGGGCTCGAGCCGGCGTTCTGGACGCAGTGGATGCCCGGCCAGGTCCTCTCGGGGATCGGGGTCGGCGCCTGTCTGCCGCTCCTGGGCAGCGCCGCGCTGGCCGCGGTCCCGGGCGGACGCTATGCGACCGCATCGGCCCTGGTGTCGAGCGCGCGTCAGCTCGGCGGCGTGCTGGGCATCTCGATCCTGGTGCTGATCGTCGGCAGCCCGACCGGCGCAGGGCTCGTGCCGGCCCTGCGGGACGGCTGGACGCTGGCCATCGTCGCCTTTCTGTTGCTGGCCGTGGTGGCCCTGCCCATCGGGAAGGTCCTGGCCCGGCCGGAGGACGAGGACGTCGACCGCGGGTCGCCGCTCGTGCTCGTGCCCGAGAGCCAGGCCGGGGCAGGCGAGCCGGCCTGCCCCCACCCCCTCTCCATCGGGCTGGGGGACGCCCCACTGCTCGCCTGTCTCCCCGAGGATGCTCGCAGAGCCCTGACCTCGGCGAGCCGGGCGGTCGACCTCCAGGCAGGCGCCTGGCTGTTCCACGAGGGCGACCCGGCCGGGTCGGCGTACATCCTGCGCAGCGGCCGGCTCGAGGTCGTGCTCGGAGACGAGGTGGTGCGTGCCCTCGGTCCGGGCAGCGTGATCGGTGAGCTCTCGCTGCTCACCGGCGAGCCGCGTTCGGCCGGCGCCCGGGCACGACGGGACGCGACCCTGCTGGAGGTGCCGCGCGACGCCTTCAACTCGGTGCTCGACTCGGACGCCGCTGCCGGCCGCGTGGTGCTGACGCAGGTGGCCGAGCAGCTGCGCACGGCCGCGACCCCCCAGCCCTCCCTCCCGCCCGCCCGACCGCGCGTGGTCGCCGTGGTCGGCCTGCATCCGGGGAGCGTGACCGCAGAGGTGGCCGAGGCCCTGGTGAGTCGGCTCGGGACGCACCTGCGCGCGGTCGACCCCGGACGTGTGGACGCGGCTGGCCTGGCCCGGGTCGAGGCGAACCACGAACGGGTCGTGCTCGTGGCGGACTGGCCCGGGGCCGACGCCGACGCCGCCGATGCGTCATGGCGGCAGTTCTGCCTGCGGCAGTCCGACGTAGTCGTGCTCGTGGGCCGGGTCAAGGGCGCACCGCCCCCCGATCTCGCCACCCCCGACATCCAGCCGGAGCTGGTGCTGACCGGAGGACCGGCCACCCCGGCGGAGCGGACCGCGTGGGTCGCCGCCACCGACGCCTGGCAGCTGACGACGATCGAGGACGCCGTCGACGTCCCCACCGGTGTGCGGGCCCTGGCCGACCGTCTGGCCGGGCGCAGTCTGGGGCTCGTGCTGGGCGGTGGCGGGGCCCGCGCGTTCGCCCACATCGGCATCCTGAGCGAGCTCGCCGCGGCCGGCTACCGGGTCGACCGGGTCGCGGGCAGCAGCATCGGTGCGGTCATCGCCGGGATGCACGCGCAGGGCTGGGACGCCGAGCAGGTGGAGGAGACGATGTACGCCGACTTCGTGCGGCGCAACCCGTTCTCCGACTGGACCCTGCCGCGGCATTCGCTGGCTCGCGGCGCCCGGCAACGGGCGATCGCGACCCGCATCTACGGCCCCGACTCCGTCATCGAGGGCCAGGCCCGTCAGCTGCACGTCGTAAGCACGGACCTGCTCAGCCGTCGCCGGGTCGTGCATGCGCGAGGCAACCTCGGGATCGCCGTCACCGCGTCGGCCAGGCTGCCCATCCTGTTCCCGCCGATCCCGACCGACGAGGGGCAGCTCCTGGTGGACGGCGGGGTGCTCGACAACCTCCCGGTCGACGTCCTGATGCAGCGTGACGAGGGCCCGGTCGTCGCCGTCAACATCTCGATGGGTGGCACCCCGCGCGGGCGAGGTCGGGTGGGCAAGCCCCGCATCCCGGCCGTGGGCGACACCCTGCTGCGCACGATGATGATCGGCGCCGGAGGTGCCGTCGACGCCGCGCACCGGCTCGGGGCCACGGTGGTGACTCCGGCCGCGATGGGGGTGGGCCTCCTGGAGTTCCACCAGTTCGACCGGGTGGTGGAGGCCGGGCGCGAGGCGGGTCGCGCCCTGCTCGAGTCGGGCGCCCTCGACACCGACTTGGCGGGCCGGCCGGCAGCCGACCTCGGCACTGAGGGTGGCACCGAGCGGGGCACCGAGCTCGCCGGAGCCGGGGACGCTCGCTAGGGCGTGCCGACGCCCCCGCCGGACACCGAGGAGGGATGACAGGATCGCCTGCGTGTCGAACGGCGTCGCGATCGGGAGTCGTGCCCGGTGGCGCACTCTGCGGGCGGCCAGCGGTAGGTATCGCGAGGTCTTCGCGCGACGCCCCGACCTCGTCCTGGCCCCTCGGAACTCCGAGCGGGTGCAGCTGCTGGGGAGCCTCTGGCGCCGTCCCCGGCGCCCGTGCCACCCGGCGGCGCGCCCTTCCGAGTACGGTGCGGCTCCAGCAGGGGACCCGTCGTGAGCGGGCTCGCGGTCGCGTCGCCGTGGTTCGCCGCTCTCGAGGTGGGGGAGGGCGTGACCCGGCTGAGCGAGCCGCACGTGAGCGACCTCGTCTCGGCCAACCTGTGGTGGATCCGGGGCCGCGACCACGACGTGCTGGTCGACACCGGGCTCGGTATCGCCTCGCTCCGCGAGCACGTGCCGGAGGTGCTCGAGCACGACACGCTCGCCGTGCTCAGCCACACCCACCTCGACCACACAGGCGGAGCCCACGAGGCGAATCGGGTCGCGGTCCACGCGCTCGAGGCCGACGCCGTCGTCAGCCCTCCGGCGGCCAGTCTCGATCCGCACACCGAGCTCGAGCTGCTCGGCCTCGCGCTGCCCGGCCCCGGCCAGCTCCCGGAGTCCCTGCTCGAGGCTCTGCCCGCACCCGGCTACGACCCGGCGGCGTACGCCGTGCGGCCGGCCGCCGTCACCCGCGCCCTCGTCGACGGCGACGTGATCGACCTCGGCGACCGGGCGCTGCGGGTCGTCCACGCACCGGGTCACACTCCCGGCAGCATCGTCCTGCTCGACGAGGACCTGCACTGGCTCTACACCGGTGACGTCCTGTACGACGGGACCCTCTTCGACCAGACCTACGGCGCCGACATCGCGTCGTACGTCGAGACGATGCGCCGCCTCTTCGCGCTAGACGTGACGCAGGTCCACCCGGGACACGACGAGTCCTTCGACGGCGACCGGATGCGCGAGCTGGTCGACACCTACCTGAGGCTGCGCGCCGACGACTGATCCTCCGGCGGCTCGGGGGGTCCGCCCAGGATAGTCATCCGGAGGCGCGCGAGGTCGTCGGCCGGGATCAGCGCACGCGGGTAGATCACCCGCACCCGGCGATCCCGCTGCTTCAGCAGCACCCAGTCACCGACCTCGCGGAGCTCGTCGTACCTCGCGAACTGCACGGTCGTCTCCGCCAACCCCTCCGCCAGCACCAGGTACGACGGCCCGAACCTGCAGGTGAGGCGGTGGCCGGGAGGCAGGACCCGGCGGAAGTACCGCACCTTGCCCCACAGCGAGATCGCCGCGCAGGAGCCGAGGAGGAAGTCGGCCAGCACCAGCCCGAGCACCACGCCGAACGCCGTGCCCTGCGTCCCCGCGGCCGCGAGCAGCCAGGGGAGCCCCACGAGGGCAGCCGCCGCGAACAGGAGGAACTGCGGCCGCTGCAGCTCGAGCAGCGTCAGCGCGGACCCGGCCGACCACGCCGAGTCGCGGTCGGCCACCCAGGTCTGGGTCGGTTGCTCGAGGTCGGGCATGAACGGCATTGGAACACGAGCGGCCGTTGTCGGTGGCGTTGTCTACGCTTGACGCATGCGACCCGTGACCGATCTGGAGCGCCGCGTGGCGCCGTTCGAGGTGGTCTCCGACTACCAGCCGAGCGGCGACCAGCCGGCCGCGATCGAGGAGATCGTGAGGCGGATCAAGGGCGGCGTCGACGACGTCGTCCTGCTCGGCGCGACCGGCACCGGCAAGACCGCGACGGTCGCCTGGGTGGCCGAGCAGGTCCAGCGCCCGATCCTCGTCCTCCAGCCCAACAAGACGCTCGCCGCGCAGTTCGCCAACGAGCTCCGGCAGTTGTTCCCGCACAACGCGGTCGAGTACTTCGTCTCCTACTACGACTACTACCAGCCCGAGGCCTACGTCCCGCAGACCGACACCTACATCGAGAAGGACTCCTCGATCAACGAGGAGGTCGAGCGGCTG
>JAICHQ010000099.1 GCA_025924815.1 Nocardioides sp. | reverse complement strand
GTGCGAGGTGCTCGATGTTGACCTGGTGGACGATGCCGGTGCCCGGGGGCACGACCTTGAAGTCGTCGAAGGCGCCCTGGCCCCACCGCAGGAACTGGTAGCGCTCGCGGTTGCGCTCGTACTCGATCTCGACGTTGCGCGCGAACGCCTCGGGCGTGCCGAAGACGTCGGCGATCACCGAGTGGTCGATGACCAGCTCGGCCGGCGCCAGCGGATTGATCTTGGTCGCGTCGCCGCCGAGGTCGGCCATCGCCTCGCGCATGGTGGCGAGGTCCACGATGCAGGGGACGCCGGTGAAGTCCTGCATGATCACGCGCGCCGGCGTGAACTGGATCTCCTTGTCGGGGTCGGCCTCGGGATCCCACCCGGCGAGCGCCGAGATGTCGTCGGCGGTGATGTCGGCGCCGTCCTCGGTGCGCAGGAGGTTCTCCAGGAGGACCTTCAGCGAGTACGGCAGGCTCTCGACGTCTAGGCCCTCACCGGTAACGGCCGAGAGCCGGTAGATCTGGTAGCTCTGGTCGCCGACCTCGAGCGTGTCCTTGGCTCCGAAGCTGTCCTTGCTGGGCATCTGCCACATCTCCTCGCACAGTCGACGTACTCCCCATCTTGCCGCCGCCGCATGAGCGCCAGGAAGTCGGGTAGGTATCTTGATATCAAGATACCTGGTGGGTGCATCCGGCCGTCGACCGGGGCGCTCGGGTCAGACCGGGAGCCGTTCGCCGCGCACTTCGAGTAGTGCCGCCGGCGCGCTGAGCCGCCAGGCCTCGAAGATCAGCTCGGCGAGCTCGTCACGCTCGATGCCCTCGAGATGGCAGACCACCCATCCGTAGCCGTACGCCGTGAACTGCACCTCGAAGACCTCCGGACGCTCAGCGACCAGCGCCCGCTGCTCGGCAATGGTCTGCCGGAGCCCGATCGTGCACGTGGGCTCCCACAGATAGCCGAACGTGCGGCTCTCGACCTCTAGCTTGGTGTAGTGCTGCAGCTCGACGAGGCTCGCCCTGTCCAGCTGTCGCACCAGGTCGCGCGCATCCCCGGTGTCGCAAGGCATGGGTCGAGCCTGGCACAACCCTCCGACGTCACGCGCGCCGGCCGGGCTCGAGATCCCGAGCGGCCCCCGGCTCCGGCCGCAGCGAATCGCCCTGGGTAGTGCCAGGACGGCGCCCAGGCTGTGGGGGCCTCTCAGGCCGACACGTGCTTCACCGCCGGCGTGCCGGCCGCCGCCGTGGTGGCCTGTCGTTCGGCTCGCAGGAGCAGTGCGAGCGCCACGAGCATCACTGGTGCCCAGATCCAGAGCACTCCGCCGAATGCGAGCTGCCCGACGTGGAAGCCGATGAGGGCCACGAGTCCGACCTGAGTCCTGCGCCCGCCGCCGAGGATCAGAGCTCCGGCGATTGCTTCGGCAACGATGAGCAGGCTGATGAAATACTCCGTGTTGGGGACGACGAGTGAGCTCCACGTGTCCCGGACGAACGCGAACGGCGAGGGGTCGGCGAAGTCTGCGTAGTAGTCGGTTCCCAGCACCAGGTAGATGCCGTTCACGGCTGCCCCGAAGACGAGGGAGAGGATGCCGAGTGCCCAACGGGCCACGAGCATGGCGCGGGGGCTGTGGCCGGCACGCAGGGCGGCGACGAACGCGACGCCTCCCAGCACGAGCCACATGATCTTCTCCACGACGACCTCCTTCTTCGTGGCAGCACTTCGAGAGCCCACACGTGACGACGCAGATGAGAGCTCGTCACCGCCCCGGAGTACCGGACTGTCTCTCCTCACCACTGTGGGTCCACGGCCGGTCGCATCGCAGGGCCCAGGGACCCTTCCCACACAGCGAAGGTCCTCGGTGACCTCCCCTCGTCGCGGTCCTCTCCCGCAGGCGGGACGGGAGTAGCTCGGCAGACGAGAGCGGCAAGCGGTGAGCCTTCCACCGGATCGCCCCGGCGGATGGTGGATCTCTCATCGCCAGCTCCGCCGCCTCAGCGCCGTTTCTCCAGCAGTGCCACGCACTCGACGTGGTGCGTCATCGGGAACAGGTCGAAGGCCCGCAGGGTCGTCAGGGTGTATCCCAGCTCGGCGAAGGAGGCCACGTCGCGGGCGAGGGCGGCGGGGTCGCATGCGACGTAGGCGACGGCCCGGGGCGCCCGGTCGACGATCCGCCGGACCACGCGTCGCTTGGCGCCCTCGCGGGGCGGATCGAGGACGACCAGGTCGAACGGCTCGTCGTACGCCGATGCCAGCACCCGGTCGACCGGGCCGTGCTCGACGCGCGCCGACGGCGGCAGGTTGAGGCGGGCGTCGCGACAGGCCACGGGAGATCCCTCGATCGCCACGACCCGCCCGGAGGGACCGACTGCCTCCGCGAGGAACGCCGCGAAGAGACCCACCCCGGCGTACAGGTCGAGCACCTGCTCCCCCGCCCCGGGCGCCAGCAGCGAGAGCACCACCTCCACGAGCACCCGCGGCGCGTCGAGGTGCGACTGCCAGAAGCCGTCCGGGTCGACCGCGAACGTCCGCGTGCCGTACCTCGTGTCCACGACCTCGGAGTCGTGCGCGGGAAGCCCCGCGTCGATCAGGCAGTCGTCGATCTTCACCACCTCGTCGGACCGGTGCACGTGCAGTCCCCGCGCGCCGCCCGGCAGGGCGACGTACCGCATCCGCGTGCGCCAGCGCAGCGAAGGGGGCACCTCCTCCACGGTCACCGCCACGTCGAGCCCGGCGAGTCGCGACATCTGCTCGCGGACGACTGCCGCCTTCAGCGCCCGCTGGGCCGTCGGCGTCGCATGCTGGAAGTCGCACCCACCGCACAGCCCCGGACCGGCGTACGGGCACGGTGCCACCACCCGGTCGGGCGACGCCTCGAGCACCGAGACCGCGTCGCCGCGCCAGAACCGGTCGCCGTCGGAGCCCTCCGTGATCGAGACGACGACCCGTTCGCCCGGCAGCGCATGGCGGACGAAGACCACACGATCGTCGTGCCGCACGACGCAGTGACCGCCATGCGCGACCGCCCCGACCTCCGCCTCGAAGCGCTCGCCGACGCGCGAGGCCCCGTGGGAGGTACGGGCGCGGGGCCGGCGCCGGCTCACCGGTGGACTTGCTTGCTCGGGGGTGCCTGCCCGCCCGAGCGCACCGTTCCGCGACGCAGGTCGCCGGCCTTCACGCGCCCGGCCTCTCGACGGGCCCGGTCACGGGCGATCTCCGACGACTGGAGTTGGTAGGGCACCGAGGTCACCATCACGCCCGGCGTGAACAGCAGCTTGCCCTTGAGTCGCAGCGCCGTCTGGTTGTGGAGCAGCTGCTCCCACCAGCGGCCCACGACGTACTCCGGGATGTAGACCGCGACGACGCCGCGCGGGTTCGCCTTCCGGATCTGAGCGGCGTAGTCGATGATCGGCCGGACGATCTCGCGATAGGGCGAGTACAGCACCTTGAGGGGTACGCCGAGGTTGCGGTCGTCCCACTCCTGCACGAGCGCCTTCGTGGTGGCCTCGTCGGAGGCGACGTAGATCGCCTCGAGCACGTTGGGCCGCGTGGCCTTGGCGTAGGCCAGGGCCCGCAGGGTCGGCTTGTGCAGCTTGGACACCAGGACGACCGCGTGCACCTTGGTCGGCAGGATCCGGTCCTCCTCGTCGGCGGCGAGCTCCTGCGACACGTTGTCGTAGTGGCGCCGGATCGACTTCATCAGCGCGAAGAAGCAGCACATGGCCAGGATCGCGATCCAGGCCCCGGCCAGGAACTTGGTGACGATCACGATCACGAAGACGACGGCGGTCATGCCGAGCCCGAAGGTGTTGATCGCCCGCGACCTCATCATCCGCCGGCGCGCCTGGGGGTCGCGCTCGGTCTTCAGGTGCCGCGTCCAGTGCCGGATCATCCCGAGCTGGCTGAGGTTGAAGGAGACGAAGACGCCTACGATGTAGAGCTGGATCAGCCGGGTGGTCTGGGCATCGAACGCGATGATCAGGACGACCGCGAACCCGGCGAGCATCAGGATCCCGTTGCTGTAGGCCAGCCGGTCGCCGCGCGAGCCCAGCGCCCGCGGCATGAAGCCGTCGCGGGCCAGGATCGAGCCGAGCACCGGGAAGCCGTTGAACGCGGTGTTGGCCGCCAGCACCAGGATGATCCCGGTCATCGCGAGCACGAAGTAGAAGCCGGGTGAGAAACCGCTGAACACGGCCCTGGACAGCTGGGCCATCACCGTCGGCTGGTGGTAGTCCACGGGCATCGGGTCGCCGTTGGCGTCACGCAGCCGGGCGACGTCGTCGACGTACCGCAGCCCCATCTCGTTGGCCAGGATCACGATGCTCATCAGCATCGTGATCGCGATCGTCCCGAGCAGGAGCAGGGTCGTCGCGGCGTTGCGGCTCTTGGGCTTGCGGAAGGCGGGGACGCCGTTGGAGATCGCCTCGACGCCGGTCAGCGCGGCGCTTCCGGACGAGAAGGCCCGCGCCAGCAGGAACACCAGCGCCAGGCCGGTCAGGTGTCCGCCGGCCGGGTAGCCGGACGCCGGGATGATCGTGTCGTGTGCGCTCTCGACGTCCGGGAGCGATCCGCCGGCTCCGCGGAACGCGCCGACGGCGGCCATCCCGAGCACGCCGATCATGAAGCCGTACGTCGGGATGGCGAAGAAGACGCCCGACTCACGCACGCCGCGCAGGTTGAGGGCCGCCAGCACGACGACCAGGACGACCGCCACCTCGACCTGCCGGCCCTGGATCCAGGGGATCGCCGACGCCGCGTTCTGCACTCCCGAGGAGATCGACACCGCGACGGTCAGCACGTAGTCGACCAGGAGCGCCGAGGCCACGGTCACGCCCGCCGACTGCCCGAGGTTGACGGTGGCCACCTCGTAGTCGCCTCCCCCACTGGGGTAGGCGTGGACGTTCTGCCGGTACGACGCCACCACGGTCAGCATCACGATCGCGACACCGATGCCGATCTTCCAGGAGAACGCGTACGCCGACACCCCGGCCAGCGACAGGGTCAGGAAGACCTCGTCGGGGGCATAGGCGACCGAGGACAACGCGTCACTGGCGAAGACCGGCAGTGCGATGCGCTTGGGGAGAAGGGTCTCTCCGAGCTGCGAACTCCGGAGCTTGCGTCCCAGCAGGATCCGCTTGGAGACGTCGCCAGCACCCACGAGGGGACAGGATACGGTTTCCTCGTGCACGTGGTGATCATGGGATGCGGGCGCGTCGGGTCGACCCTGGCGCGCAGTCTCGAGGAGCGCAACCACACGGTCTCGGTCATCGACAGCGAGCCCGACAGCTTCCGGCGGCTGGGGCCCGGTTTCAACGGCGACAAGGTCACCGGTTACGGCTTCGACCAGGAGGTCCTGGAGAAGGCCGGGATCCGGCGCGCCGACGCCTTCGCGGCCGTCTCCAGCGGCGACAACTCCAACATCATCGCCGCGCGGGTCGCGCGCGAGACCTTCGGCATCGACCAGGTCGTGGCCCGCATCTACGACCCCGGGCGGGCGGAGGTCTACCAGCGGCTCGGAATCACCACCGTCGCGACCGTGATGTGGACCGCCGACCTGGTGCTACGTCGCCTGCTCCCGGCCGGCGCCGAGCCGGACTTCCGCGACCCCTCGGGCACGATCCGCGTCGACCAGGTCCCGGCTCCGACGCCGTGGGTCGGCCACCGCACCGTCGACTTCCAGGCCGCCACCAGGTCGCGGATCGCCTGGATCGACCGGCTCGGCGAGGGCATGCTCACCTCCGCCGAGAGCGTCATCCAGGAGGGCGACCTGCTCCACCTGGTGATGCGCGAGGAGAGCGCCGCGCACGCCTACCAGGTGATCCATCAGGGCCCGGAGGACTGAGGACCGCCATGAGAGTCGCCATCGCCGGAGCCGGAGCCGTGGGCAGGTCGATCGCGCGCGAGCTGATCATCAACGGGCACCAGGTCCTGCTCATCGACAAGGACCCCCGGGCCATCAAGCCCGAGCGGGTCCCGGAGGCTGAGTGGCTGCTCGCCGACTCCTGCGAGCTGTCCTCCCTCGAGGAGGCCGGCCTCGACCAGTGCGACGTGGTGATCGCCGCGACCGGCGACGACAAGGCCAACCTGGTCACCTCGCTGCTGGCCAAGACCGAGTTCGCGGTGCCGCGCACCGTCGGCCGGGTCAACCACCCCAACAACGAGTGGCTGTTCAACGAGGCCTGGGGTGTCGACGTCAACGTCTCGACCCCCCGGATCATGTCGGCGCTGGTCGAGGAGGCGGTCACGGTCGGCGACCTGGTCCGGCTGTTCACCTTCCGCCAGGGCAACGCCAACCTGGTCGAGCTCACCCTCCCCGAGGACTCGCCGTACGTCGGCAAGCCGTCGGGGCTGATCCCCTTCCCGGAGAACGTCGCCCTGGTGACGATCCTCCGCGACGGCCAGGTCTACCCGCCGGACGGCGAGCAGCCGATCGAGGCCGGCGACGAGCTGCTGTTCGTCGTGTCGGCCGACATGGAGGACCAGCTGGAGCTGCTGCTCAACCCTGACCACCGGCAGAGCTGACCGGCCCGACCACCTGCAACGGCGTGTGGTTGCGGCCCAGCAGCCACGACATGGCGGCCAGGGCGGCGAGCTGCAGCGGCCACCCCATCACGATCTTCAGGATGCCGAGGGCCGCGATGGCGGTGTCGACCGACAGGGTGCCCGAGTGCCCGGCGAGCCAGATCGGCCCCTGGACGAGCGTGCGCACCGCACAGGGCAGCACGAGGAGCCAGGTCAGCCGGGTGCAGAGCCGCACGACCTGTCGGTCGCCGTGCCAGGCGGTGGGGTCGCCGGTGACGCTGCCGATCATGAAGCCGACCAGCGGCCAGCCGATGAGGCAGGTCAGGCTGATCGCGACGGCGTACCCGGTGTTGTAGAGCAGCCCCGGCACGAAGTACGCCAGCGCCTGGTCGTCGGCGCTCCCGCCGCGGCTCGCGGCGAGATGCACGAAGAACCAGCCGATGGCGATGCCGACCAGGGCGTTCGCGCAGAACTTCACGGTCTGGCGCTGCACGATCCGGGCGGCGAGCTCGATCACGGCCACTCCCACGCTAGCGCCGAGTGCGAGCTCGAGGTTGCGGTCGACCAGCCACACGACGGTGAACGTCAGGGTCGGGAGGGCCGCCTCGACCATGCCTCGCGCGCCACCCAGGGCCTGGCCGAGCTGGCGTCGCACCAAGGCCTCGACGGTGTCGGTCGTCAGGGGCACTGAGGTCATCGGGAGTCCGTACGTCGGGTGGCGGGCGGGCGGTCGGGCGGGCGGTGGGTGTGGGCGGCCGCGTGCGCGGTGGTCGCGGATCAGGCCATCAGGGTGTATCGCGGGTTGTAGATGACCCGTTCGCCGCCGTGGCGGCCGACCCGGCCCTGCACCTCGAGCGAGCGTCCTGGGGAGATGGCCGCGATCTCGCGGCGGCCGAGCCAGACCAGTGTCAGCGAGCCGGAGCCGTCGAAGAGCTCGGCCTCGAGGGCCGGCACGCCGCCTCGAGGTCGCAGCGTCACCGTCCTCAGGGTTCCGCGCAGCCGGACCGGGGTGCGGTCGGAGCAGTCGGCGATCAGGTCGCAGTGCCCCGCCCGGGTGGTGTTGCGCAGCTCACGGGCATGCTGGTCGTCGGCGTTCGCCCAGCTGCTGATCGTGCGCCGCAGCCTGCTCTTCTCGCCCATGGCTCCAGGATAGTCGCCGAGGCTCGAGGATCCCGGCCGATCCGGGACCGCGTCCGGGGTCAGGAGAGTCTTTGGGCGTCGTCGGGGAGGGTCAGCGGGAGGGCGTCCCCGACCGGCATCGCCTGGCTTCCACGATGGACGACGACCGAGGCGACGGCGTCCTCCCAGTCTCCGGCGCTCTCCGGTTCGACGGCCGGTCGGCCGAGGAAGGTGGCGCGCAGCAGCCATCGGGCGCCGTTGACGCCGAGGATCCGGGACGGTTGCATCGCCTGGGTGCCGTCGGGCATCACCACCTGCATCTGGCAGACCAGCTCGGTGCCGAAGCGGCCCTGGCGCTCGGTGGCGGTGCCGCCGTGGCGCGCGATGTCGGCCGCGATCTGTGGGCGCACCTCGTCCCAGAGGGCACCGTGGCGAGGAGCGGCGAAGGCGCGTAGCTCCAGCGCCCCCTCCTCGGCGGCGAGCATCACCGACTGCACCTCACCGGTGCCCTCGTCGACCTGGAGCCGCAGCTCTGCCCCCTCACGGGGCGGCACCCTCAGCGAGCCGAGATCGACCCGGTCGAGACCGTCGTCCAGCACGTCGTCGGAGTCCCAGGGCCCGGCGGCCGGGTCGGGCGCCGGTGCCTCGACCTCGTCGAGCTCGGACTGATCCGTCTCCGAGCGGGCCTTGCGGCGGAACATCAGTACAGCTCCCAGCGGTTGGTCAGAGGTGTTCGGTGGCAGCGTCGTCGGCGGGGACGCCGAGACCGGCCGACCCTCCGGTTGAACCGTATCCCCCGACGCCTCGTACGGACTCCGGCAGGGCGTCCACCTCGGTGAAGATCGCGTGCTCGACGCGCTGGAAGACCAGCTGCGCGATCCGGTCTCCCCGACGCAGCTCCACCGGCTCGACGGGGTCGTGGTTGACCAGCAGCACCGTGATCTCCCCGCGGTAGCCCGAATCGACGGTCCCGGGGGTGTTGACGATGGAGAGCCCGTGCCGGGCGGCGAGACCCGAGCGGGGGTGCACCAGCGCGACGTACCCCTCGGGGAGGGCGACCGCGATGCCGGTCGGCACCATCGCCCGGTCACCGGGCGCCAGCGAGACGTCGACGGTGGTCATCAGGTCGGCGCCGGCGTCGCCCGGGTGCGCGTACGACGGGAGCGGCAGGTCGCGGTCGAGGCGGACGATCGCGACGGGCAGGCCGGAGTCGGTCACGCGCGCAGACCCTACTCGGCGGGCGACCCGCGCGGATGGTTGGCTGTGTCCGTGTCCGACCCCTCCGAGCCCGCGTCCTACCGCGAGCAGCTGAGCGTGCCTCTGCGGTGGTGGGTGCAGGGCAGCATGCTGGTCGCGACGTTCTGGCTGGCGTTCGTGGTCGCGACCCCGGCCCTCGTGGCATGGACGGCGACCGGCGTGCTCGTGCTGCTGATGGTGGGGGGGTTCCTCGGTTACGGCGCACCCCGCATCGAGGTCGGCGACGGGTGGCTGCGGGCCGGACGGGCCCGGATCTCCGGACAGTACGTGGGCGAGGTGACGGCCCTGGACGCGGAGGAGACCCGGCGGGTCGCCGGGCGGGACGCCGACGTCCGGGCCTACCTGCTGCTGCGGCCCTACCTCAAGCACAGCGTCCGGGTGACGGTCGCCGACGACCGCGACCCCACGCCGTACTGGCTGCTGTGCACGCGCGACCCCGAGGGTCTCGCTGCCGCCATTCGGGTGATCTCGGGGCCCGTGACGTCGCGATAGCCTGCCCGCATGGCTGACTCCGGCGGTAGCAAGCTCTGGACGGTCTTCTCCCTCGTCTCCGCGCTGGGCGCGGCCGCGCTGGCCAAGAAGGCGATCGACACCGGGTGGAGGGCCGCAACCGGCAAGCACCCGCCGGAGAACCCCGCCGACCCCGACGTGCAGATGGCCGAGGCGGTCGCCTGGGCGGTCGTCAGCGGCACCTTCGTCGCCCTCGCCCGGATGCTCGCCCAGCGCCGCGCCGCCGACTACTACCGCCGCTCCGCCGGTCACCTCCCCCCGCAGCTGCAGAAGGACTGAGCCGACTCGGCGTACGACAGAGCCCGCCCGGGTCGTCGGGGCGGGCTCTGATCCTGCGCCTGTGGTCAGGCGGCGCAGTCGCGGCAGATCAGCCGCTTCTCGTCGGCGAGCTGGCTGCGGTGGTGCACCAGGAAGCAGCTCATGCAGGTGAACTCGTCCTCCTGGCGGGGCATCACCTCTACCGCCAGCTCCTCGTGCGAGAGGTCGGCACCGGGCAGCTCGAAGGACTCGGCCGCTTCGGCCTCGTCCTCGTCGACCTTGCCGGAGTTCTTGTCGTGCCGACGCGCCTTGAGCTCTTCGATGCTCTCTTCGGACTGGTCTTCCTCGTTCTTGCGAGGGGCGTCGTAGTCGGTGGCCATGCTGTGTGCTCTCTCCCCATCTGCGCTCCGGTACCCCCGGCGCGGCTCGTCGGCGCGCCGATTGTGCCTGAGAACTGCTCAGACCGCACGTCCGGATCGCGTCGTGTCTCAGGAACAGGGGGCGACGGTCGGCTATTCCCCGTCCGGACCCTCCGCGTCGAGGCCCTCGCCGCCGACGAATCCGGCCTCCACGACGGCTCGTCGAAACTCCGCGAACCCGTCGCGTGGAGCGCAGATCAGCAGCCTCTTGTCCCCCGGCGAACGGGTGACCTCGAGGGTGGCACCGGCCTCCGCGACGACCAGTCCTGCGCCCGCGTGGTCCCAGATGTGCGGCCCCTCCTCGACGTAGGCGTCGAGGGTGCCGGCCGCCACCCCGCACAGGTCCAGGGCGCAGGAGCCCAGCCGGCGCAGGTCGCGCACCCGGGGCAGGAGCCTGGCGATGTACGCCGCCTCCCGGGCCCGCGCCGGCTGTTCGTAGCTGAACCCGGTGGCCACCAGCCGCTGCGCCATCGGCACCACCGACCGGGGCCGGACCGGTGCGCCGTTGCACGTCGCGCCACCTCCGCGCACGGCGACGTACTCCAGGCCCAGCGCCGGAGCCACGACGACGCCGGCGACGACCTCACCGTCCACCTCGGCGGCGACGCTCACCGCGAAGTGCGGGTGGCCGTACAGGTAGTTCACGGTGCCGTCGATCGGGTCGACGATCCACACGACGCCGGAGGTGCCGGACAGGTCGTCGCCCTCCTCGCCCACCAGACCGTCGTCCGGCCGTGCTCCGAGCAGGCGCGCCTTGACCAAGGCCTCGGCGGCCTGGTCGGCCCGGGTCACGATGTCGATGTCGCTGGACTTGGTGCCCGCGACCTCGACCCCCTCGAGGCGGAGCCGGACGATCAGGTCGCCGGCCTCACGCGCCGTCGCCAGGGCCAGGTCGCGCAGGGCGAGGTCGCGCCGGGCGAGCGGGTCCTGGGGGCTCACCGCGCGCTCAGAGCGCCCCACCAGGCGCCCCACCAGGCGCCCCACCAGGCGCCCCACCAGGCGCCCCACCAGGCGCCCCACCAGGCGCCCCACCAGGCGCCCCACCAGGCGCCCCACCAGGCGCCCCACC